>QGUZ01000462.1 GCA_003242605.1 Actinomycetota bacterium | reverse complement strand
CGGGGGCGCTCACCGGCCCCGGGGCCCGGGCGCGGTGCCCCCGGGGCCGGCTCGCCGCGGCCGGGCTCGTCGCCGCCGCCCTCGCCGCGGCGGCCTGCCACCTGGCGGGCACGCCGGCCGCCCGGCCCGGATCGGCGGGGGCATCCGGGGCGGGCGGCCCCGGCGGCGACCCGGCCCGGCCCGGCGCCGCCGACCCCGGCGGCCCTCCCGGCGGGGCGCCGCCCACCGGCGGCGGTGACGCCGCCCTGCCCCGTCCCCGGCTCCCCGTCCCGGATCCGGACACCGCGGGCGGGTCGGTCGCGTCCCGGCGGCCGCTGGACGACCCCGCGGCCGAACGTGCGGCACGGTGGCGGGAGCTGGACGCGGAGGCCGACGCGCGCACCGCCTCCCCGGCCCAGCGGGCGGCGAGCCGTACCCAGGGGAGGTTGCTGGTGCGCACCGCGCGGCGGATCTGGCCGTCGGCGGTGCTCGACGGGCTCGCCGCGGCGATCCCCGACGGCGCCCACCACCCGATCGCGCTCGGCGCGGCGTGCGCGGCCGCCGGCTGCCCGGCCGGGCAGGCCGCGCTCGTGGCGGCCTACACCGCGGTCACCGGACCGGCCACGGCGGCGGTGCGGCTGCTCGGCCTCGACCCGGTGACCGTGCACCGCGTCCTCGCCGACCTCGGTCCGGAGCTCGACCGCACGGCCGAGGCGGCGGTCGCGGCCGTCGCCGCCTGCCTTCCCGGCGGCGGGGACGCGGGCACCGCCCGGCCCGACTGGTCGGCGCTGCCGTCGTGGAGCGCCCCGGCGCTCGACCTGCTCGCCGAGGCCCACCTGCGCCGGGAGGTGCGGCTCTTTGTCTCCTGACCCACGCGCACGGCGCCGGCCCGGCGGCCGGCCCGGGCGTGGCGTACCAGCCGGAACCGTCTCACGGAAGGGGCCACCATGGGCCTTGATCACGGCGACCGTCACCACGCCCCCGATCCCCACGGGCGGGCGCTCCGCCTCGGCATCGGCGGGCCGGTCGGCAGCGGCAAGACCGCCCTCGTCGCCGCGCTGTGCCGGTCCCTCGGCGAGGTGCTGCGGCTCGGCGTGGTGACCAACGACATCTACACCACCGAGGACGCCGACTTCCTCCGCAGGGCGGGGGTGCTCGACCCCGAGCGCATCCTCGCCGTGCAGACCGGCTGCTGCCCGCACACCGCGATCCGGGACGACATCGCCGCCAACATCGACGCGGTGGAGACCCTCGAGGAGCGGTTCGGCCCGCTCGACCTGGTGATCGTGGAGAGCGGCGGCGACAACCTCACCGCCACGTTCAGCCGCGGCCTCGCCGACCGGCAGATCTTCGTGCTCGACGTCTCCGGCGGCGACAAGGTCCCCCGCAAGGGCGGGCCGGGCGTGACCACCGCCGACCTGCTCGTGATCAACAAGACCGATCTCGCGCCGCTCGTGGGTGCGGACCTCACCGTCATGTCCCGCGACGCCAAGGCCGTCCGGGACGGCAGGCCGGTCCTGTTCACCTCGCTGCGCGAGGACCCCCGCGCCGCGGCGGTCGCCGAGTGGGTGATGGGCGTGCACGCCGCCTGGGTCGCGGACCACCGGCACCCGCACGAGCACCCCGGCCGCAAGCGGCCCGAACCGGCGCAGCGGGCCTAGGGGCGGGCCGCGATGACCCCGAGCGCCACCGCCGCCGCGCCGTGGCCCGCCGTCGCCACCCGGCCGCCGGAGCGGCCCGGCCGTACCGCCCGGCGGGCGATGCGCGCCCGCGCCGCGATCGCCACCGCGGCCACCCCGCAGGGTGGCACCGTGCTGGCCACGCTGCGCTCCGACCCGCCGCTCACCCTGCGCCGGACCGGCCCCGGCCGGGTGCACCTGGTGTCCACCGCCGCCGGACCGCTCGGCGGCGACGTGCTCGAGCTCGACGTCGAGGTGGCCGCGGGCACCGTGCTCGAGCTGCACTCGGTCGCCGCCACCCTCGTGCTCCCCGGCGCAGGCGGCCCGTCCCGCATGGTGGTCACCGCCCGGGTCGGCCCCGGCGGGGTGCTCCGCTTCACCCCCGAGCCGACCATCCTCGCCGCGGGCTGCGACCACCGCCTGGAGGTACGGCTGTCGCTCGCGGCCACGGCCTCGGTGCTGTGGCGCGAGGAGCTCGTGTTCGGCCGGCACGGCGAGCCGCCGGGCCGCTGCGAGGCCGGGTTCGACGCGGTGGTCGACGGGGTGCCCCTGCTGCGCCAGCGGCTCGCCGTCGGCGACCCGGCCGTCGAGGCCAGCCCCGCGGTGTACGGCTCGGCCCGCTGCGTCGGCAGCACGCTGCTCGCCGGACCGGCGTTCCCGCCCCCGGAGGGCCGCCCCGGGGAGGCGGCGGTGGCCGAGGGGGTGGCCGTGCTCCCGCTCGCCGGGCCGGGCGTGCTCGTCTCCGCCCTCGCCGACGACGCGGCCGAGCTGCGGCGACGCCTGCTGTGGGGAGAGGCGCTCGCCACCGGCCGCGACCGCGCCCGGCCGCCGCGGCCGACCGGCGGCCCCGGCACCGCCGCCGGGAACGCGGCGGAGCCGACGCCGAACGCCTGATCCCGCCCTCCCGGCGCCGGGCCCGCAGGAACGTCCACACCGCCGATGGGCCACGGCGGTCACGGCGCCGCCCGTCCCCGCCCCGGGCACGCCGGCCCACCGCCGGGCCTGCCGAGCGCTCGTCCTCACCTGCGACGGCGAGGTCGGCCACGCCGGGTGCCGACGAGCGTGTTCCGCGGCAGGCGATCACTCGTGCGGCCGGGAGCTCCTGTCCCCGCACGGCGTGGTCGCGATCCACGCCCGCCGCGGCCGGCCAATGCGGAACGCCTCGGCGAGGCGGGCGAACCCTCCCGTGCGCGGGCCGACCGCCGCGCCACCCCGGGACGGCAAGGCGTGAGAGCCTCACCTTTCGGTGCGACTTTCCTGTCGCCGACGCCACCCGGTCCTTGCCGCCGGGGGCACGC
>QGUZ01000461.1 GCA_003242605.1 Actinomycetota bacterium | reverse complement strand
GAACCAGCCGCGTGGCAAGACGGTGTTCGCCTTCGGTTACCCGGCGGCCGAGCACCCGGACGGCAACAAGCCGTACACCGGCCTGACCCCGAAGTGGTCCTACGGCAAGACCTACACCGCGGTCAACCCGAAGCTGAAGGCCGAGGAGTCCATCGGTCTGAAGTCGGCGATGACCGCCGGTGCTGACGGTGGTCCGCTGATCTGGCAGTACAGCAGCGCCAAGCGCGTCGGCTACATCAACGGCGTGATCAGCTGGTTCGGCGACAGCGACAACAACGGCCGGATCGACTTCGTCGCCTCGCCGTACTTCGACGGTGAGACCAAGGCGATCTACGACGCCGCTTCGGCCGCCTGGTCCGGCAGCATCGTCGGCAAGAACGGCGAGATCCTCAAGTAGTCCTTGAGGAGACGCCAGGCTTAGGGGGTCCAAACCTCTGAGCCGACCCAGCTTCCCGCAGGGCCCGGCCCATCGGCCGGGCCCTGTGCCGTTTCCGGGGCGTTCCCCCAGGCCATGGGGCCGGCACGGGCCGCGATCCCGGGTCGCGGATCGCCTCTTTACCTGGATCTCACGCCGAGGATGGTCAAATAACGACGCAGCCCCATGTTGGTCAACGTCCGGTTCTGACCTAGTTGATCTGGAAAAATTCGCTTTAACCCCCCGCGCCCCGTCCCGTCGTCCCCTAGCACCGGAAGGACCCCGCATGTCCCCCCGAGCGAAGCGGCTCGCCGCCACGCTTGCCGGCATGCTGGCCGCGACGGTCGCCGCGGTGATGACCGCAACGCCGGCGTCCGGGGCCGCGGTCCCCGAGACCCGCAGCGCCCCCACGCCCGACTGGGTCATGACGGTGCCGCTGGCGCAACGTGAGGCGGACGTGCAGCGCGTGATGGACTACTGGACCCCGGACCGCCTCAAGGCGGCGTCCAGCTACGCCACCCCCGCGCGGCGGGCACCGCAGACGAGCCCCGCCCCCACCGGCACCACGACGTCGACCGCGACGGCCACCGAGCGGCCGACCACCGTGCAGCCCACGCGCGGGCGGGCGAAGGTGAAGAACGGGCTGCCCACCACCGTCGGCAAGGTGTTCTTCCGCATCGGGGACCGGCACTACTTCTGCTCGGCCACGGCCGTGCACTCGCCGAACCGGAACCTCGTGGCCACGGCCGCGCACTGCGCCTACGACGTGCAGCAGATGAAGCCGGTCGAGGACTGGATCTTCGTTCCCGGCTACACCGCGGACAGCCGTGCCGAGTGGGGCATCTACGTCGGCCACACCCTCAACCTGCACGACAACTTCGCGGGCCTGGTCGACTGGGACTACGACTACGCGTTCGTCACCGTGCACCGCGGCTTCACCTGGGAGCAGGAGAAGGACGCCAAGGGCAACCCGAAGCGGGATGCGAAGGGCAACCCCGTCTACCGCCGGGTGGACGTGGGGCGGCTCGAGGACAACGTCGGCGGCCAGGGCTTCCTGTGGAACCAGCCCCGTAACGTGGTCACCCACGCGTTCGGCTACCCCGCCGGCGAGCAGCCCGACGGCACCCGCCCCTTCGACGGCAGCTCCATGCGGTGGTGCGTGACCCGCACGCGGATCCGGGTCACCGCGCCCAACCTGCTGCTCAACCGGGGCCTCGCGTTCCCGTGCATGTTCACCGCGGGGGCGAGCGGCGGGCCCTGGCTGGTCCGCTACAACAGCCGGACCGGCAGCGGCTACCTCAACGGCGTGAACAGCCGGACCTGGGACCGGAACGCGGACCGGCGCTACGACCACATCTCCTCGCCGAGCTTCACCAAGTCGACCTACGTGATCTACAAGATCGCGACCACGCAGCGAACCGACTGACCGCCGGCGCCCGGCCCGAGCGCCCGCGCACCGCGCATCGACCGGAACCGGTCCCGCTTTCCGAACGGCGACGCCCCGGCATCGGCTGGGGCGTCTCGCGTTTGCGCGGCGTCGCGCGCGCCCGCCCGACGGTCGGCGACCACCCGGCGGGCGAGCGGACCCGGCAAGGCCCCTGACGGCCTCCAGAACGCGTCCGCGCCCGCCGCGCGAGGAAGATCATCAGACGAGCCCCGGACGGTCCCCAGCGGGGCCTACAGGCGCGTGCGCGGCCACATCCGGGGCGGAGATGGGGACATGTCAATGGCGTCAGCTCTTTGACGTATCGAGGGCCCGGTTCGGTGCCATCGAATCTGTGTGATTTACATCACATCGAGGACCCGTGGAACCGGCCTCGCCCGACGCGCGGCGACCCGCCCCGGAACGCCTGTTACGCCGGTGATCTGCGGGAATGCGACCGGCCCCGAGCCGGCGGCCGCACCGGCCGCCTGATCTCAAAATGATCTCGGAGCCCTCAAGGTCAACTTTCGCCTCTCAAACCGCTACCGGCACACAAGATCGCCCCTGTATCTTCCATGCCATCCCTTTACTGACGCATGGGACGCAGGATGCGTTCCACGACAGCCCAAGGAGTTTCCTTGAACACCCGAGTCAAGCGTCTGGTCCTCCCGCTGGGCGGGGCCGTTGCCGCGTCCGCGGTGCTCGGCGCCTCCCTGGTCACCACCTCCAGCGCGTCCGCCGCTCCGATCAAGAGCAGCGAGTACCTCGCCAAGACCGCTTCCGAGGCCTACTCCGTCGCTCAGTTCTGGCTCGACGCGAACGCCGCGGCCCTCAAGCAGGCCAAGGAGTTCAAGTACGACTACAAGCTGAACGGCGAGAAGCTGCAGGTCAAGGGCGGGCCGCAGGCCGACAGCAAGCCCGGTATGACCAACCCGACCGGCTTCGGCAAGGTGACGACCACCAAGGTCAAGAACGTCAACCTGCCGAAGACCATCGGTAAGGTCTTCTGGGTCGACTCCAAGGGCAACAAGTGGTGGGCGTCCGGTAGCGCCATCCACTCCAAGTACGGCAACCTCGTGGTGACCGCGGCCCACAACGTCTTCGACGGCAAGAACGTCTT
>QGUZ01000460.1 GCA_003242605.1 Actinomycetota bacterium | reverse complement strand
GGGGGGGCGCGGGATGGGCTGGTCTGTGGGTTCCCGCGCGCCGGGGGCCCGGGCGGGCCGCGCCCCGGCCGCGGGGGGGGGCCCGGCGGGGGTCCGGGAGGGCGGGGGGCCCGCCGCGTACGCCCGGTGGCGGATGTGGTACGGCGGCGCGGAGCCGGGCCACCCGGCGGCGTCGCGGGCCGCGCCCGCCCCGGCCGTCGCGGCCACGGCGGGCACAGCGCTGGGAACGGCGGCCGGCACGGTGCTGGGAACGGCGGCGGGAACGCTGACCGGAACACCGGCGGGAACACTGCCGCGGCCGGCGCCGGGAACACGGCCCGGCGCGCCCGGCGGCGGGCCGCTCGCCGCGGACGGCGTGCCGGGCCCGCCCCCGGACGCGGCCGCCGCCGGGGACGGCTGGGCGTGGCACGGCGACTTCTCGCCGTGGAACATCGCGCCCGGCCCGCGCGGGCGGCTGCTCGTGTGGGACTGGGAGCGGTTCGCCGTCGGCGTGCCGCCCGGCTTCGACGCGCTCCACCACTTCCTCCACCGGACGCTGCGCCGGGCGGGCCCGGCCCGGGCGGCCCGCATGTGCCTGGAGCGCGCCCCGCGCCTGCTCGCCCCGTTCGGCGTCGCCGACGCCGACGCGGCGCGCCGTACCGCCGCCCGCTACCTCGTGGCGCTCGCCGACCGGCATCGCCGCGACGGCCACGAGCCGTTCGGTCCGCCCGCCGCCTGGCTCACCCCGCTTCTGGAGGTGCCATCGTGATCCCCGACTCCCTCCCGGCCGCGCCCGCGCCGTCCCGCGGCGGCGCGGCCCCGGCCCTGCTGCGCACCGCGGCCAAGCGGGCGGCGCACGGCCTGTCCTTCGCCGCGGGCCGGATCACCGCGGCCAACCGCGTGCTGCCGTCGTTCCTCATCGTGGGCGCGCAGCGGTGCGGCACCACCTCGCTCTACCGGTCCCTCGCCCGCCACCCGCTCGTGCTCAAGGCGGTGTGGCGCAAGGGCGTGCACTACTTCGACGTCGCCTACCACAGGGGCCCGGCCTGGTACCGGGCGCACTTCCCGCTCGCCGCCACCGTCCGCCGGGTGGCCCGGCGCGAGGGCCGCATGCCGCTCGCCTTCGAGTCCTCGCCGTACTACCTGTTCCACCCGCTCGCCGCCGAGCGCATCGCCCGCGACCTGCCCGGGGTGAAGGTGATCGTGCTGGTCCGCGACCCGGTGGAGCGGGCCTGGTCGGCGCACGCCCACGAGCTCGCCCGCGGGTTCGAGACCGAGCCGTCGTTCGAGCGGGCCGTGGCCCTGGAGGAGGAACGGCTCGCCGGGGAGGAGGAGCGGCTGCGGCGCGAGCCGCATGCGACGAGCCACGCCCACCGGCACCACGCCTACCTCGCCCGCGGCCGGTACGCCGACCAGCTCGACCGGCTCGCCGCGCACCTCGGCCGGGACCGGGTGCTCGTGCTCGACAGCGGCGACCTGTTCGCCGACCCGCGGCCCGCGTTCGAGCGGCTGTATGCGTTCCTCGGCCTGCCCGCGGCGGGCGAGCCGGTGCTCGGCCGGTACAACGCGCGCCCCCGGACCGCGCCGCTGCCGGACCGGCTGCGCCGCGCGCTGCGCGAGCACTTCGCCCCGTGGGACGAGCGGCTGCGCCCGTGGCTGGGCGGTGACCCGTCATGGCGCCGGTAGCCCCGCCCGGGCGGCCGCCGCTGCTCGTGACCGGGCTGCCGCGCAGCGGCACGAGCTGGGCGGGGAAGATGCTCGCCGCCGGGGGCGGGCTCGTCTACGTCAACGAGCCGCTCAACCCGCAGCACCCGCCGGGCCGGTCGCCGGGCGTGCTCAACGCCACCGTGACCCACCGGTTCCAGTACATCTGCGCCGACAACGAGGAGCCGTGGCTCGCCGCGTTCGCCGACACGATCGCGCTGCGCTACCGGTTCCTCGCCGAGCTGCGCTGCAACCGCTCGCCGTACGACCTGGCGCGCATGGCCAAGTACGGCACGGCGTTCACGCTCGGCCGGCTGCTTCGCCGCCGCGCGCTGCTCGACGACCCGTTCGCGCTGTTCTCGGCCGCGTGGTTCTGCGAGCGGCTCGGCTGCCGGGCGGTGGTGCTCATCCGCGACCCGGTGGCGTTCGTCGGGAGCTGGCGGCGGCTCGGCTGGCGGGTCGACGTGCGCGAGCTGCTCGACCAGCCGCTGCTGGTGCGCGACCACCCGGTGGTGGAGCGGCTGCGCGGCCACGGCGCGGACCCGATCGCCGCCACGGCCACGCTGTGGACGGTCGCCCGCGACGTCGCCGCCGCGCTCGCCGCCGCCCGGCCCGACATCCGGCTGGTGCGGTACGAGGACCTCGCCCGCGACCCGGTCGCCCGCTACCGGGAGCTGTACGCGTGGTGCGGCCTGACCTGGTCGGAGCGGGCCGCCGCGCGCATCCGCCGCGCCTGCTCCGGGCCCGCCGCCACGGACCGGCCGTTCCGGATCACCGGGCTGTCCCGCACCGCGTTCCGGCCGATGGACCCCAGGACGAACCTCACCTCCTACCGGGAGCGGCTCACCCCCGAGGAGATCGCCCGGGTCGCTGAGCTGACCGGGTGGACCGGGGCCGCGGGCTGACCCGGCCGGCGTTAGCCCGGGTCAGTCCCACCAGAAGGACCAGTAGTACTTGCCGATGATCTGCTCGCTGTAGTCCACCAGGTTGCCCGGGCCCTGCAGGATGTTGTCGGGGCAGAAGGTCCAGTGCTCCGCGGCGACCCGGAGCGCGTGCTCCGGAGTGACCGGCGGGGCGGCGACACTCAGCTCCAGGGTGTTGAAGCCCACGCCGACGACCCGCGCCCCGAAGCGCTCCTCCCAGCTGCGTACCACCGCCGCCATCGGCACCGCCCACTCGTTGTGGTTGACCGCGCCCTGCCAGCCCATCACCACGAGCGCGTCCGCGCCCCGGTCGGCGGCGGCGAGGCCGAGCAGCGGGCGGCGCTCGGCGAGCA
>QGUZ01000140.1 GCA_003242605.1 Actinomycetota bacterium | reverse complement strand
AACAGCGATGGGTGCGCGGGCGGGGCCCCCAGCACCGGGGGCGGGCGAAGGGCGGCGCGGGGGCGGGCGGGGTGGCCGGCGCGGCGGGGGGGGGCCGGCCCCGCCGGGGGGGGGGCGGGGGCGGGGGGGGCGGCCCGCCGTACCCGTGCCGCGATCAGTGCGGCTCGCGCGGTACGGCGTGGCCGCGGGCGCCGACGAGGAAGTCGAAGTCGGCCCCCTTGTCGGCCTGCATGACGTGCTCGACGTAGAGCGACTCGTAGCCGCCGCGGAGCGTGCGGTCGGGGAGCACCGGCGTGCGGCGGGCCAGCTCCTCGTCGGGCACCTCCAACCGGAGCAGGCGGCGCTCGACGTCGAGGGTGATCTCGTCGCCGGTGCGCACCAGCGCGAGCGGGCCGCCGGCGGCCGACTCGGGGGCGACGTGCAGCACCACGGTGCCGTAGGCGGTGCCGCTCATCCGGGCGTCGCTGATCCGGACGACGTCGCGCACGCCGCGGGCGAGCAGCTTGGCGGGCAGCGGCATGTTGCCGACCTCGGGCATGCCGGGGTAGCCCTTGGGGCCGCAGCCGCGCAGCACCATGACGCTGTTCTCGTCCACGTCGAGGTCGGGGTCGTCGAGGCGGTGGTGCAGCTCCTCGGGCGAGTCGAACACGATCGCCCGGCCGCGGTGGCGGAGCAGGTGCGGGCTCGCCGCGGCGGGCTTGATGATCGCGCCGTCCGGGGCGAGGTTGCCGCGCAGCACGGCGATGCCCGCGGCGGGCTTGAGCGGGTCGGCGGCGGTGTGGATCACGGCCGGGTCGACGATCTCGGCGGTCTCCAGCCCTTCGACGAGGGGGCGGCCGAGCACGGTGATCGCCTTGGGGTCGAGCCGGTCGCGGATCTCGCGCAGCACGGCGCGCAGCCCGCCCGCGCGGAAGAAGTCCTCCATCAGGTGGCTGCCCGCGGGCTGGAGGTCGACCAGGAGCGGCACGTCGCTGAACGCGTCCACGTCGTCGAGCGAGAGCGGCACCCCGACCCGGCCGGCGATGGCGAGCAGGTGCACCACGGCGTTGGTGGAGCCGCCGATCGCGGCGAGCGTGGCGAGCGCGTTGCGGAACGAGCCGTGGCTGAGCACCCGGCTCGGGGTGAGGTCCTCCTCGACCATCCGGACGATGCGGCGCCCGGCGTGGTGGGCGAGCTGCAGCAGGCGGCTGTCGGGCGCGGGGATGCCGGCGTTGCCGGGCAGGGTCATGCCGAGCGCCTCGGTCACGCAGGCCATGGTGGAGGCGGTGCCCATCGTGTTGCAGTGGCCCCGGCTGCGGATCATCGACTGCTCGGCCTCCCGGTACTCGTCCGGGGTGATCGTGCCGGCCCGCATCTCCTCCGACAGCCGCCACACGTCGGTGCCGCAGCCGAGCGGGCGGCCCCGCCAGGTGCCGGTGAGCATCGGGCCGCCGGCGACCACGAGCGCGGGCAGGTCCACCGAGCAGGCGCCCATGAGCAGCGCGGGGATCGTCTTGTCGCAGCCGCCGAGCAGCACCACGCCGTCGACCGGGTTGGCGCGGATCATCTCCTCGACGGCCATCGCCGCCAGGTTGCGGAAGAGCATCGCGGTCGGCCGCATCTGGTTCTCGCCGATGCTCGGCACCGGCATCTCCAGCGGCACCCCGCCGGCCTCCCACACGCCGCGGGCGACGTACTCGGCCACTTCCTGCAGGTGGCGGTTGCACGGGCTCAGGTCCGACCAGGTGGAACAGATCGCGATCTGCGGCCTGCCGTCGAACGCGTCGCCGGGCAGGCCCCGGCGCATCCACGCCCGACTGTGGAACGCGCTCCGGTTCAGCCCCGTGTACCACGCCTGCGATCGCAGCGCCATGCCTCCCCCGTTCCTCGAGCTTCCTGGTCGCCCACATTTGTAACTTTTCTGGATTAATTTGGACAGACCTTATGGGAGAAACGCGGACATACCAGGGCGTTTCACCGAGCGTTGACCACTGCGCCACAGATCTCGGCTTGCTTCATTAGGTAAGGCAAAGCTAAGTTACCGCGGGAGCACAACCGCCGAGCGGGAGGCAGGCACCGGTCGTGAGCATCGCAGCGATTCCGTCCCAGGTCGTGGCGGCCCAGCCGTACTCGATCTTCCACGTCGAGGTCGCCCGGACCCGGCGGCTCAGCCCGAGCTTCCTCCGCGTCACCTTCACCGGCGAGCACCTCGCGCACTTCGCCGACCTCGGCCACGACCAGCGCATCAAGGTGGTCCTCCCGCTCCCCGGCGTGGACATCGCCGAGTTCCCCGACGGCCCCGACTGGTACCAGCGGTGGCGGGCGCTGCCGGACGAGCGCCGCCACCCGCTGCGCACCTACACGGTGCGCGCCGTACGGCAGGCCGAGCGCGAGGTCGACGTCGACTTCGTGCTGCACGGGGACGGCGGCCCCGCCTCCCGCTGGGCGTCGGCCGCCCGCGCCGGCGACCGCGTGGCGCTCGTCGGCCCCGATGCCCGCTACCCGGGCCCGATCGCCGGCCGCGAGTGGGCGCCCCCGGCGGACGCCCGCCGCCTGCTGCTCGCCGGCGACGAGACCGCCGTCCCCGCGATCTCCGTGATCGCCGAGTCGCTCTCCGGCGACGTCCCGGCCACGATCCTGCTCGAGGTGCCGCACCGCGAGGACGTGCTCGGCCTGCGCACCCGCCCCGGCGTCGAGGTCACCTGGCTGCCCCGCGACGGCGCCGCCCACGGCGCGCGGCTCGTCCCCGCGGTGCGCGAGGCCGCCGCCGAGCTCGCCCGCGAGCTCGCCACCGCCCCGGCGGCCGAGCTCGACGACGTCGACGTCGACCGGGAGCTGCTCTGGGAGGTCCCCGACCCGGCCGCGGTCACCTCCTGCGCCGGCCTGTACGCCTGGCTCGCGGGCGAGGCCGGCGTGGTGAAGGCCCTCCGCCGCCACCTCGTCCAGGAGGCCGGCGTCGACCGCCGCGCCGTCGCCTTCATGGGCTACTGGCGCCTCGGCCGCTCCGAGCCCACCGGCGCCTGACCGCCCCGGTACGGCCCGGCCCGCCGGGACGGATCGCCCCGGCCGAGCCCCGGCGGCGGCCGGTGTCGAGCCGCACCCCACCTCCGTCACCCGCACCGAGGCGATCATGTCGTACCGCATCCGGGGTGGTCGCCCTCGTGCGGGCACGTTGTCGTGCCGCTCGCCGCGGTGCTCTACTCACACTGGTCGGAAGCGCGGTGAGGAGTTCGCGCGCGGCGCCGGCCCCGACGGCGGGCGGGCGAAGGAACCTGGGAGGAGCGCATGATCGTCGTCTGCGGTGAGGCTCTGATCGACCTCGTGCCCACGGGGCGGGACACCTTCCGGGCCGTCCCCGGTGGCGGGCCGGCGAACACGGCGGTCGCCCTCGCCCGGCTCGGCACGCCCGCGTACCTGCTGTGCCGGCTGTCCGGCGACGGCTTCGGCCGCCGGATCCGCGAGCACCTCGTCGCGGGCGGCGTCGACCTGTCCCTCGCGGTCGCGGCGGAGGAGCCGACCACGGCCGCCGTCGTCGGGCTCGACGAGGACGGCGGCCCCAGCTACGCGTTCTACGTGCAGGGCACCGCGGACTGGCAGTGGCGCCCGGCCGAGCTGCCCGCCGATCCCCCGCCCGGCACCAGGGTCCTCCACTTCGGCACCCTCGCCGCGATCCTGCCGCCCGGGGCCGAGGTGCTGCGGGAGTGGGCGGCCGCCCGGCGCGAACGGTACACGGTCGTCTACGACGTGAACGTACGGCCCGCCCTGCTGCCCGACCGCGCCCGGTACGGCGCGGCCGTCGAGCCGTGGCTGAAGACCGCCCACGTGGTGAAGGCGAGCGAGGAGGACGTCGCCTGGCTGCGCCCGGACGCCGATCCGCTCGACGTCGCCCGCGCCTGGCTCGACGACCACGGGCTCGCCCTGGTGCTGATCACATGCGGGGAGCGGGGCGCGGTGGCGGTGACGCCGGACGGCCCGCCGCTGCGCGTGGCGGGCTTCCCGGTCCGGGTCGCCGACACGGTGGGCGCCGGGGACACCTTCACCGGCGCGCTGCTGCACGCGCTCGCCGCGCGCGGCGCGCTGCCGGAGCGGCCGGGCGCCGCGTTCCCGGCCGCGGACCTCGGCGCGGCGCTGCGCTTCGCCGTGGCCGCCGCCGCGCTCACCTGCACCCGCGGGGCGCGGCCCCGCCCCCCCCGCAGGGGCGCGGGGCCTTCCGGGGGGACCGGGACCGCCGCGGGTCCGTCGGCGAGTCCCCCGATAGGCCCGCCGACGGACCCGTGACGCGCTAGCCGACCCGGCCGGGTCAGGCGTGCGCCATCTCCCGCTCGGCCGGTGCGGCGGCGCGCTCGCCGTGCTCGTCGTCGAGGAGCGTGCTCTCGTCGAACGGCAGGCGGCCGGAGAGCACCTCCGCGGCCCGCTCCCGGTCGAGCTCGCCGGTCCACCGGCCGATGAGCACGGTGGCGACCGCGTTCCCGGCGAAGTTGGTGAGCGCCCGCGCCTCGGACATGAACCGGTCGATGCCGACGATGAGGCCCACGCCGTCCACCAGGTCCGGCCGGTGCGCCTGCAGCCCGCCGGCGAGGGTGGCGAGGCCGGCGCCGGTCACCCCGGCCGCACCCTTCGACGCGATGATCATGAAGAACAGCAGCGCCACCTGCTCGCCCAGCGACAGCGGCGAGCCGGTCGCGGACGCCACGAACAGCGTCGCCATGGTGAGGTAGATGGCGGTGCCGTCGAGGTTGAACGAGTAGCCGGTCGGCACGGTGATGCCGACGACCGGCCGGCTCACCCCGAGGTGCTCCATCTTCGCCATGAGCCGGGGCAGCGCCGACTCGGAGGAGGAGGTGGACAGGATGAGCAGGAACTCGCGGGCGAGGTAGCGCAGCAGCGACCACAGGTTGATCCGGGTGACGAACCACAGCAGCGGGCCGAGCACCACGCCCACGAAGAGCACGCAGGTGACGTAGAACCCGATCATGATCATGGCGAGGCTGGTGAGCGCGTCGATCCCGGTCGCGCCGACCACGGCGGCGATCGCGCCGAACGCGCCCACCGGCGCGGCCCACATGATCATGGCGAGGATGCGGAAGACGAGCCGCTGGATGTGCGCCACCCCGGCGCGGATCGGCGCGCCCCGCTCCCCCATCGCCTGGAGCGCGAACCCGGCGAGCAGCGCGACGAGCAGGGTCTGCAGGATCTCGCCCTCGGTGAAGGCCGACACCAGCGTGGTGGGGATGATGCCGAGCAGGAACTCCACCGTGTCGCTGTCCCCGGCCTTCGCCGCCTCGTCGGCGGCCTTCCGCGCCTCGTCGGTGAGCTGCAGCCCGGAGCCCGGGTCGATGACGTTGCCCACGATCAGGCCGATGATGAGCGCGATCGTGGACATCACCAGGAAGTAGCCGACGGCGAGCCCGCCGACCCGGCCGACCTTCGCCGCCTGGGTCACCGAGCCGACGCCGAGCACGATCGTGCAGAAGATGATCGGGCTGATCATCATCTTGATCAGGTTGACGAACGCGGTGCCGAGCGGGCGAAGCTCTTTGCCCACGTCCGGGGCGATGAACCCGACGGCGATTCCGAGGAGCACCGCGACAATGACGGCGACATAGAGGTAGTGCGTGCGGTCCCGGCGGGCGGTCGGCGTGGCGCCGCTCGGGGTCCGCCGTGGCGTCTCGGCAGACATCTGACTCGACCTTCCTGAAACGCTGTGTGCAGACCGCGGTCGAGTGACTATGTGCCGAATAGGTGATCTACGTCACTATTGCGTACATTTCGTTCACAGCCGGCGTGCAGGAAGGTGAGGGTCACGATGACACAGGCGGCGCGTCCACGGCGGTGGAGCCTCGCCCGGCAGATACTCGCGCTGCAGATCGCCGTGGTCGGGGTGACCGTGCTGGGCGCGACCCTGCTCGCGGTCGTGCAGACCCGGTCGCTGCTCGCCGACGAGGCCGCGGCGATGGCCCGGGCGGTGGCGATCGGCGTGGCCCAGTCACCGGCGGTGCCCGAGGCGCTCGACGACCCCGACCCGTCCGCCACGCTGCAACCGTACGCCGAGCGCATCCGTACCGCCACCGGTGTCGACTTCATCACGATCATGCGCCCGGACGGCCGCCGCTACACCCACCCCAACCCCGCGAACATCGGCGGGTACTTCCTCGGCAACACCGGGCCCGCGCTCGCCGGCCGTACCTTCACCGAGACCTACACCGGCACCCTCGGGCCGTCGGTGCGCGCGGTCACCCCGGTGCGCAGCCCGGACGACGGCCGGATCGTGGCGCTGGTGAGCGCGGGCATCACCGTGCAGAAGATCACCGGCTGGCTGCGCGGCCAGCTCGCCTGGACCGCGCTGATCGCCGCGGTGGGGCTCGCCGTCGGCATCGCCGGGGCGGCGGGGGTCGGCGCGCGGCTCCGCCGCCAGACCCACGGGCTCGACCCGGTCGAGCTGAGCCGCATGTACGAGTACCACGAGGCGATCCTGCACGCGGTCCGCGAGGGCCTGCTGCTCGTCGACGCCCAGCGCCGGCTCACCCTCGCCAACGACGGTGCGCGCGAGCTGCTCGGCCTGCCGCCCGACGCCGAGGGGCGGCACGTCACCGAGCTCGACCTGCCGCCGTCCCTCGTCGAGCTGCTCGCGTCCGGGCACACCCGCACCGACGAGATCCACCTCACCGCGGACCGGGTGCTGCTGGTGAGCGTCTCGGTGGTGCGGGCCGGATCGCGGTCCCTCGGCACCGTGGTGACGTTACGCGACCACACCGAGCTGCAGGCGCTCACCAGCCGGCTCGACGCCGAGCGCCAGTTCGCCGAGTCGCTGCGGTCGGCCGCGCACGAGTCCGCGAACCGGCTGCACACCGTGGTGTCGCTGGTGGAGCTGGGCCGTACCGAGCAGGCGGTCGCGTTCGCCACCGAGGAGCTGCGCACGGTGCAGCGGCTCACCGACCGGGTGGTGGAGTCGGTCCGCGAGCCGGTGCTCGCCGCGCTGCTGCTCGGCAAGTCCGCGGTGGCCGCCGAGCGCGGGATCGAGCTCGCGATCGACCCCGACGGCGAGCTCGACGCGATCGGGGTGAGCGAGCGCGACCTCGTGACGATCGTCGGCAACCTCATCGACAACGCCATCGACGCGGCGGGCTCCGGCCCGCCCCCGCAGCGGGTGGCGGTACGGCTCCGCCTCGACGACGGCGCGCTGGTCATCCGCATCGCCGACAGCGGCCCGGGCATGGATCCGGAGACCGCGGCGGCGGCGTTCCGCAAGGGCTGGTCCACCAAGGGCGACGGCCGCGGCCTGGGGCTCGCCCTCGCCGGGCAGGCGGTGCGCCGGCTCGGCGGCACCATCGAGGTCGGGCGCGGCGACCCGGAGGACACCGGGCTGACCGGCGCGGTGTTCACCGTACGGCTGCCGCTGCGCGGAGGTGAGCCGTGATATCGGTGCTGGTCGTCGAGGACGAGGAGATCACGGCGGAGGCGAACCGCCGGTACGTGGAGCGGGTGGGCGGCTTCCAGGTCGCCGGGGTGGCCCGGTCCGCCGGGGAGGCGCTGCGCTTCCTGCGGGAGCGGCCGGTCGAGCTGATCCTGCTCGACCTCTACCTGCCGGACATGCACGGGCTCGAGCTGTGCCGCAGGCTGCGGGCCGGCGGCCTGCTCTGCGACGTGATCGCGGTCACCTCGGCGCGGGATCTCGCCGTGGTCCGCGCGGCGGTGTCGATCGGCGTCTCGCAGTACCTGATCAAGCCGTTCACCTACGCCGCGCTCGCCGAGAAGCTCAAGCGGTACGCCGAGTTCCGCGCCACGATGAACGGCGCCGTGGAGGCCGACCAGCACGCGGTGGACCGCGCCCTCGCCACGCTGCGCGGCGGCACCGGGGCCGCGCTGCCGAAGGGCATGTCACTGGCCACCCTGGAACTGATCGCGGCCGAGCTGCGCAAGTACCCCGAGGGCGTCTCGGCGCAGGAGATCGGCGCGGCGGTCGGGGTCTCCCGGGTCACCGCGCGGCGCTACCTGGAGTACCTGATCGAGACCGGCGTCGCCCGCCGGGTGCCCCGCTACGGCTCGGTGGGCCGCCCCGAGCTGCGCTACCGGCCCACCACCGGCCCGGCCGAGCCCGCCCCGCGCGTTCCCCCGGACCCGGCCTGACCGCGCCCGGGTGACGGCGCCCGCTCCGCCCGCGAACAACCGCGGCGGCGGGCGCCGCACGGAGCGCCGGACATCGCTACCTGAACGGCGAGCTGGCCGTCGCCATCGACTGCGCCGATCTCGGCCGCGCGGCGGCGTTCTGGGGCGCGCTCCTCGGCTACGTCCCGGCCGGCCCCGGCAGTGCGCGATACCGCCACCTGATCCCCGAGGACGGCCCTGGCATCGTGGTGGTGCTTCAGCGGGTGCCGGATGCGAAGACCGGCAAGAGCCGCGTGCATCTGGACCTGCGTACGCGCGACCTCGCCGGGGAGGTCGAGCGCGCTCTCAAGCTGGGCGCGACGCGGCTCACCGAAGAGCCGATCCCGAGAACGGCTGGCGCTGGCACGTCCTCGCCGATCCCGACGGCAACGAGTTCTGTGTGCTCGAGCCGCCGCCCCGGCACTGGGAGCGCTCTTCCTGAGGCGACACGGCGGGTGAGGGGGAGCCGGAAGAGCGGCCGGTGCCGCCGGTGACCCTCGCGACCTGCGGATGTCATGACTCCCCCGCGCCGCTCTGATCTACCAGCACCGCACGGCGGAGGCCGATCGCAGGATCGCCGACGCGATGAACGACGTGTCGAACGGCACGGCTCGCATCGATCGTCGGACCGCTCCCCGCCTGAGCCAATGGCACGCCAATGGCACGAAGCCCCGCGGCATGATCGCCTGCGGGGCTTTGTCACTCAGTTGGTCACGCACGCCCCGGTTCCACGAGCGAAAACGGGGCGTTTGGGCTGGTGGGCGGTACCGGGTTCGAACCAGTGACCCCTCGCTTGTAAGGCGAGTGCTCTACCGCTGAGCTAACCGCCCGTATGAACCCGTACGAACGCGGGACGACAACACC
The DNA here is from genome assembly GCA_003242605.1 of Actinomycetota bacterium. Lineage (GTDB taxonomy): Bacteria > Actinomycetota > Actinomycetes > Streptosporangiales > Streptosporangiaceae > Thermopolyspora. The sequence goes on along the minus strand of QGUZ01000140.1, from coordinate 3,153 downwards.
TTACGGCACGTCGGGGGTGTTCGGCACATCGATAGGGGCGCGACGTGGCGCGTCGGCCCGGGTCGGGCCGGGGCGCGGCCCGGGCGGGGCCGTCAGCGGCGGGAGGTGCGGCCCAGCACGCGGTCGAGGGCGGCGGCGACCTCCTCGGAGAGGCCCGGCACACCGGTGGGCCGTGGCGGCGCCGAGCAGGAGCGGCCGGCGGCGAGCCGTACCGCGCCGCAGGAGCGGCACTCGATCTCGCCGAGGCGGCAGATGAGCGCGGTGGAGCCGCAGCTGTGGCAGGTGTCGAGGTCGAGGTCGCCGGATCGCTGGCAGTCGGGGCAGATGAGCACCTGGGTCTCGTGGCGGACGCCGCGCCTCCAGGGGCTCGCGCCGCGTACGGGGTCGGTCTGCCGCGCCCCGCAGCGGAAGCAGGGCATGTTGGCCTCCAACGGCTCGGCCCGAATACGGGCGGATGTCAGGAGATCTCGGCGAGCGCCTTCTGATAGGCGGCGATGTCGCGGGCGGCGGAGATGGGGTTGACCACCTTCCAGCGCACCGCGCCCTCGCGGTCGATGATGAAGGTCCCCCGCACGGCGACGCCCTTCTCCTCGTCGAACACGCCGTAGGCGCGCGCCACCTCGCCGTGCGGCCAGAAGTCGGACAGCAGGGGGAAGCGATACCCCTCGCGGTCCGCCCAGGCCCGCTGGGCGAACATCGAGTCCACCGAGACGGCGAGCACCTGCACGTCGTCGGCGACCGCGGGCAGGAACTCGTCCCGGATCGCGTTGAGCTCCCCGTGGCACACCCCGCTGAACGCCAGCGGGAAGAAGATCAGCACGACCTTCCGGCCGCGGTGGTCGGAGAGCCTGACGGGCGTGCCGTGCTGATCCCGGAGCTCGAAGTCCGGGGCCACATCACCGACGTCGACCGCCATTGTCGGGTCCATTTCCGCCGCGGGCGTGCCGCGGCATCGCCGTGGGTGTGGGAGTTGGACATACACCATCCTGCCGTACGGCCTTGGCGGACCGTACGGCAGGGGCAGCTGTTCGCCGGGCCGTGCCCGGCGGAGTGTCGACGGCCTAGCGGCGCGCTCTCGGTGCGACGAGCCGGGTGCCGGACCAGTCCCGCGCCGCACTGATACTGCTGGTCTGGGACAGACCGGCGGTGGCGGCGTCCTCACCGATGTCGCTGGGCTCGACGTGCCCCTCCCGGCCCGCCTTCGGCGTCAGCAGCCAGATCTGCCCGCCGTCGGCGAGCGAGGTCTTCGCCTCGGTCAGGGCGTTGAACAGGTCGCCGTCGCCGTCCCGCCACCACAGCAGCACGACGTCGACGACGTCGTCGTAGTCCTCGTCCACCAGTTCGTTGCCGGTCAGCTCCTCGATCGAGGCGCGCAGGTCCTCGTCGACGTCCTCGTCCCAGCCGATCTCCTGCACCACCTGGCCCGGCTTGAGGCCGAGCCGTTCGGCCAGGCCGCGTTCGCCCTGCGCCTGACCCGCGGTCGCGCTCACGTTTATCCCTCCTGCTTGAGTGGCCCCGCCCGTTGCGGTCATGCGCGACGCCCTCCGGGTTCGCTTCTCCCCTTCGGAGCCGCTCGGCACAGTCCACACGCTGTGACCCATCGTCGTCAACGGTCGCCACGAGCGGTGACCCGCACCGTTATTTCCTAATCCGACAAAAACGACAGACGAACACTACGTTCGGGGTTGTCCACGTTGAGATCGACGATCGCGATCGACTGCCACGTCCCCAGGGCGAGACGTCCGTCGAGCACGGGGATGGTGGCGTACGGCGGGATGAACGCCGGCATCACGTGCGAGCGCCCGTGGCCCGGCGATCCGTGCGCGTGCCGCCACCGGTCGTCCGCAGGCAGCAGTTCGCCCAGGGCGGAGAGCAGGTCGTCATCGCTCCCCGCCCCGAGCTCGATGAGTGCGACGCCGGCGGTGGCGTGCGGCACGAAGACGTGCAGCAGCCCGTCGCCGCCACAGGAGCGGACGAAGTCCCGGCACTGCGGGGTGATGTCGTACACCCGCTCCCGGGACCCGGTCGTCACCGTGAAGGTCGTAGATCTCACGTGCCTGATCTTAGGGTCTCAGCCTCGACGCTGAGCTGGGATGACGACGGCGTCCGGGCCGGGGAACACCAGGCCCGTGCGCCCGTCGTCGAACCGCACCAGGTACGGCGGGCCGCCGTCGGTTCCGCGGACCTCGATGATCTCGCCCTGGCGGTCCGGGCTGCCGACTGCGTTGCCGCGTACCAGGAGACGATCCCCCACAGCGGCCAGCATGCGACCCTCCCTACGAGTGCTCGGGTGCCTACTGTTGCCTTCCACATTCGTACGGCTCGTGCCCGCCGAAAAGGGGGGTGTCCCATGTGACCGGGCAAGGAACCGGCAACTAGACCGAAACGTTACGCGCGCCGCCGCGGCCCGGGCCGGACCCGCACCGCACGCCGCCGGAGGTACGGCGCCGTCCGCTACGGTGCGTAGCGGCGCGGCAACGGAACCGGGGGGAGCGCAACAGACCGTGAAGCTGTAATGTGAAATCGTCCTACCATCGGTGGTCTAGGCCAAACCCCTGCTCACGGGCAGTGGCCACATTCTGGTTACCCGACAGTAGAGGTGCGCTTTCGGGATACGTCAGCCAGGATGAGGTAGACCAGGACGACCACAAATAGGCTACAAGTCCATCCGCGGAAGGCGAGACCCAGTGACTTCCGGACGCCAGCGTTTCTCGATCATCAGTGACGGCCTACCGAGCCAGCTTCCTGATGTCGATCCCAGCGAGACCCAAGAGTGGCTTGAGTCGCTCGACGCCGTCGTCAAGACGGAGGGGCGGACCCGGGCTCGCTACCTGATGCTGCGGTTGCTGGAGCGGGCGCGCGAGCACCAGGTCGGCGTGCCCGGTCTGCGCAGCACCGACTACATCAACACCATCCCGCCGGAGCGCGAGCCCTGGTTCCCCGGTGACGAGTACATCGAGCGCCGGATCCGGGCCTACATCCGCTGGAACGCCGCGGTCATGGTCACCCGAGCCAACGCGCTCACCAACGTGGGCGGTCACATCGCCACCTACGCGTCCGCGGCGTCGCTGTACGAGGTCGGCTTCAACCACTTCTTCCGCGGCAAGGACCACGGCGAGTCCGGCGACCAGGTGTTCATCCAGGGCCACGCCT
>QGUZ01000139.1 GCA_003242605.1 Actinomycetota bacterium | reverse complement strand
GGGTCGGCAAGCAGTGGGCGCTGCGGCAGGGCGTGGCCGCCGCCCGCGGCGCGATCGTGGTGACGCTCGACGCCGACGCCCGGCCACGCCCCGGCCTGCTGTCCGCGCTCGCCGCCGCCCTGGAGGCCGGGCCGGACCTGGTCAGCGCCGGGCCGCGGTTCGTCTGCGATGGGCCGGTCGAGCAGGCGCTGCACGCCGCGTTCCTCGCCACGCTCGTGCACCGGTTCGGCCCGATCGGCCCGGCCGTGCCGCCGCCCCCGCACCGCACCGTGGCCAACGGCCAGTGCCTGGCGTTCCGGCGCGGCCGCATGCTCGCCGAGGACGGGTTCGCCCGGGTGCGGGACCGGCTCACCGACGACGTGGCGCTCGCCCGGTGCCTCGCCGCGCGCGGCTGGCGGGTGGCGTTCCTCGACGCGGGCGGGCTGCTCGAGGTGGACATGCACGCCTCGGCGGCCGAGCTGTGGCGCGAGTGGGGCCGGTCGCTGCCGCTGCGCGACGTCACCCCGCCGCTGCGGCAGGCCGCCGACCTCGCCGTGCTGTGGCTCGCCGCGGCGCTGCCGGTGCTGCGGCTCGCCGCGGGCCGTCCCACCCGGCTCGATCTCGCGCTGCTCGCCGCCCGCTGCCTGCTGAACGCGGCGCTGCGCGGCAGCTACGCCCGCCCCGGGGCCGGGCTGTGGCTGTCGCCGCTGCTCGACCCGGCCGCCGCGGTCCGGCTCACCGCGGCCACGCTCCGCCCGCCCCGCACCTGGCGCGGCCGCCGCTACCCGCCCGCGGTCACCCGGCCCGCTCGCCGCCCGGCCGCCGCCGCGCGGCGAGCGCGGCCTGCGCGAACCGGAGCCCGATCAGGCACATGAGCGCCCCCGTCGCGGCCACCTGCGCCACCGGCGTGAACGGCGCCTGCAGCACCGGCAGGGCGAAGACCGCCACCCGGGCGCCGATCGCGAACGAGCGGGTCGCCGCGGTCACCGCGGCGAGCGCGAGCAGCGCCAGCGCGAACGCGGGCGGGCAGATCACCGCCATGCCGCCCGCGAAGGCGAGCACCGACCGCCCGCCGCGGAAGCCCGCGAAGACCGGCCAGGCGTGGCCGGCCATCGCCCCGGCCACCGCCGCGTACACCGCGGGCACGCTCGCCCCCGCCGGCACCCCGAGCGCGCCGGCGTGCCAGCCGCTCACCGCCAGCCCGAGCAGCCCGGCCACGGCGCCCTTGGCGAGGTCGCCGGCGAACACCGGCACCGCCCGCCGCGCGCCGAGCAGCCCCTTGACGTTCCAGAAGCCGGGGTTGCGGTCGCCGGCCTCGCGCGGGTCCACCCCGTGCGCCCGCGCGACCAGCACCGCCACCGGCACCGAGCCGACCAGGTAGCCACCGATGCCGGACACCAGCACGTCGATCATCGCGTCGTTCCACCTCGTTCGCTACCCGGACCTGCGCGGCATGCGGCAGGCCGCGTTCGACCGCCCGGCCCTGCGCGCCACCCCGGGCCTGCGGTTCTGGCGGCTGCTCGGCACCGGCCGCGGGGAGTCGATGACCCTCGGCGCCGACCTGCGCCGCTGGGCGCTGTTCGCGGTGTGGCGGCGGCCGGACGACCTGGAGGCCTTCCTGCGCCGCTCGCCGGTCGCCGCCCGGTGGCGGGACGAGGCCGCCGAGCTGTGGCAGGTACGGCTGGCGCCGCTCGCCGCGCGCGGCGGCTGGGGCGGGGCCGATCCGTTCGGCGGCGCCGTACCGCCCGCCGCGCGCGGGGAGCCGGAGGGGCCGGTCGCCGTGCTCACCCGGGCCACGATCCGGCTGCGCAGGCTCGCCGCCTTCTACCGGGCCGTGCCCGAGGTCGACCGGGTGCTGCGCGAGCAGGAGGGGCGGCTCGCCTCGGTCGGCATCGGCGAGTGGCCGGTCGCCCGGCAGGCCACGTTCTCGCTGTGGCGGGACGGCGCGGCCGCCACCGCGTTCGCCTACCGCACCGCGGCCCACGCGCGGGTCATCCGCCGCGTCCGCGCCCGCGACTGGTACGCCGAGGAGCTGTTCGCCCGGTTCGTCCCGTTCGGCAGCGAGGGGACCTGGGACGGCCGGGACCCGCTGCGCTGACCCGGCCCCGGTCACGACCGCTGCGGGGCGGCCACCCCCGCCAGGTCGCGGGCGACCGCGCAGGCCCGCGCGATCGCCTCGGCCGTCGAGGAGCCGTGCGCGACGACCACGGTGCCGCGCAGCCCGAGCAGCGCGGCCCCGCCGTGGGTGCGCGGGTCGTAGCGGGCCCGCACCGGGGCGAGCGCGGACGGCGTGGCGATGCCCGCGGCGGCCACCATGCCGAGCGTGGCGCGCACGCACCCCTCGACCGTCTTCAGCACCACGTTGCCGGTGAACCCGTCGGTGACGATCACGTCCACCGTGCCGGCGACCACGTCGTGGCCCTCGACCAGGCCGTGGAAGCGCAGCGGCGCCTCGGCGAGCAGCGGCGCGGCGTGCCGGGTGAGGTGGTTGCCCTTGCCCGGCTCGGACCCGATCGACAGCAGCCCGGCCACCGGCGCGGCGACACCGAGCACGGTGCGCGCGTAGTCCACGCCGAGCAGCGCGAACTGGCGGATCATCGCGGGCGTGGGGTCGGTGGTCGCCCCGGCGTCGACGAGCACGCTCGCCCCGCCGCCCGCCTGGGGGAGGGCGACGGCGAGCGCGGGCCGGTCGATGCCCTCGGCCCGGCCGATGCCGCGCAGCGCGAGCGTCACCACCGCGCCGGTGGAGCCCGCCGACACCAGCGCGGCCGCCTCGCCCCGCCGGACCAGCGCGCACCCGGCCGCGATGCTCGAGGCCGGGCTCGCGTGCGGGCCCCGCTCTGCCATCGGCACCACGTCCGGCGCGTGCACCACGGGGATCTCGCCGGCCGCATCGTGGCGGCGCAGCAGCGGCAGCAGCACCTGCTCGCGCCCGGTCAGCAGCACCGGCACCCCGTGCGCCCGGTGCGCCAGCACGGCCCCCGCGACGGCCTCGGCCGGGCCGTGGTCGCCGCCCATGCCGTCGAGGACGACCGGCCGCGCGGTCACCGCACGTCCACCACCGCGCGCAGCTCGGCCCGGCCCGCCTCGGCCGAGCGCAGCAGGTGCCGGGCGAACGTGGCGAGCCGGCGCCGCCGCGGCACCCGGGCCCGCCGCTCGAGCACCGCGTAGCCGCTGCGCTCGATCTCGGTGAGGATGCCGCCGTACAGCTCCTTGGCCGCCCGGATGCACGGCCGTGACGAGGGGATGAGCATCTCGATGCCGGGCTCGGCGGCCCGGTAGTGGGCGCGGGCCCGCTCCGCCTCGAACGCGAGCAGCTCGCGTACGGCCGGCCCGGTGGTCGGCCGCCGCAGGTCCTCCTCGGTCACCCCGAACGCGGCCATGTCCTGCAGCGGCAGGTAGATGCGGCCCCGGGCGAGGTCCTCGGCCACGTCGCGCAGGAAGTTGGTGAGCTGGAAGGCGAGCCCGAGCTGCCGGGCTGGCTCGCGGGCCGCCTGCTCGCAGCCCGGCACCGTCTCCAGGATCGGCAGCATCATCGTGCCGATCGCCGCGGCCGAGCCCGCCATGTAGCCGAGCAGGTCATCGTAGGTGGGGTAGCGGGTGACGGTGAGGTCGGCGCGCATCGCGCCGAGGAACGCGGCGATGTCGTCGTGGTCGATGCCGAACGACCGCACCGTGTGCAGGAACGCGGGCAGCACCGGGTCGCGCACCGGTTCGCCGGCGAGCCCGGCCGTCACCTCGGCGGTGAGCGCGTCGAGGGCCCGCGCCCGCTCGGCGGCGTCCCGGTGGCCGTCGACGATCTCGTCGGCGTGGCGGGCGAAGCCGTACAGCGCGTGCACGTGGCGGCGCTTCCAGGCGGGCAGCAGCCGGGTGGCGAGGTAGTAGGAGCGGCCGTACCGGGCGTGCAGCCGGCGGCAGCGCTCGTAGCTGGCGGTGAGGGTCACCGCGGCCCCCGCGGGACGCGGCCGCCGCCGTACCGGACGGACGGCGTCGGGTTCCGCGGCCGGGACGTCACCCCGGCGATCGTGACCGTACGCTCCCCTGGCGGCATGCTGACCTCCGGCGTTCCCCTCGGACGTTGCGCATCCCGCCCGGCGGTCGGCGGGCGCGTATCCGGGTAACTTCCCGCCGGTCGCCGCGATATGTACGGCCCGCGGTCATCTCGCCTGTGGGAATTCGAGGCCGCCGGAGTGCCGAGCCAATTAGAGAACTCTTATCACGAGAGAACCATTTTGCGAAGGTCTTGTAAATGTTAACGCTATCACCTACTTTCTGACTAACCGATGACCACGGTGAGCTGTGAAGGCGTCAAGGAACGGCGCACCTGAGAGGGCGCCTCCCGAACCCTGCGGCGGTCCCGCACGGACACCGACACGTGCTCGGCGGCGCGATCGACGCGCCGCATCGGCGTGCCGCCGGGTTGCGCGCCGCGTGCCCGGCGTCTGGTGATCCCGACACGGAACGGAGGTGCAGCCCAGGGACACGGCATACCCGCCGATGAATCGAACCGGCGGTCGAGCGTCATCACCGGCCGACCAGCAAGGGAGATTCGAATGCCAGCGTTAACGCGTCCCGGCGTCGTGCGCGCCGGCGGAATCAGCCGCTTTCCGGCGGCGATCCTCGCGGGAGTCTTGATGATCGCTGCTGCGTTGTTCCCCTCGCGTCCGGCGGCGGCCGACGCCCCATGGCTGAACGTATCCGAGGACGGTTTCGCCTCGTTCAACGTCCCGGCATCCTACGTCCGCCAGCAGGCCGGAGAGGTGTCGCAGGTCGTCATCGAGGGGAACTTCGGGCCCTCGTTCGCCTGGGCGGAGTACGGCCTCACCCTCCGCGGTGACGTCTGGACCGGGGTCCTCGGCCCCCTGCCGCCGGGGCTGTACCACTACCAGATCACCGCGGACGACACCAAGAGCTTCAAGGACCCGACGAACGACACCCGGGTGGCGTCGAAGCCGCTGTGGAGCGCCTTCCTCGTGCGGGGCGAGGAGTCCCGCCTGCTCGAGGACGCGCCCGAGGGGCAGCGCGGCAAGGTGGAGACCCTCACCTACCGCACCGGGAAGAAGGAGCGGTCGGTGCTGGTGTGGACCCCGCCGGGCCACTCCGCCAACGGCCCCGGCCCCAAGGCCCTGCCCGTGCTCTACCTGCGCACCGGCGCCGACGGCAGCGCGAGCGACTGGGTCGACCTGGCCCGCGCCCCGCAGATCCTCGACAACCTGACCGCCCGTAAGGCGATCGAGCCGATGGTCGTGGTGTTCGACGGCGGCGACGGCCCCGACGACCGCAAGGCGTTCGATGACCTGCGCAAGGCGGTCGCCGACCGCTACCGCGTGCACCGGGACCACAAGCACCAGGCGATCGCGGGCACGGCCGAGGGCGGCACCTGGGCGGTGCGCACCGCGCTGTCCCGCCCGGCCACCGTCGGCTACGCCGGCTCGTTCTCCGGCCTGGCCACCGAGGCCGGCGGCAAGCCCGACGGGAAGGCCGTCAACCACACCCTCGAGCTGCTGCGCCTGTACACCGGCAACGTGATCGACCCGGCGTACAACGCGACCGTCCGGCTCACCAAGGCGCTCGACCGCGCCGGCATCCGGTACCAGTTCGACGGGGTCAACCCCGACGCCGCGGGGAACTGGCACGCCTGGCGGGAGAACCTCATCGACTTCCTGCCGCGGCTGTTCCGCAAGGGCGCCGACCCCGGTCCCACCCCCGGCCACGGGAAGCTGAAGGGCGAGTTCCACCCGCCCGCGCCCGGCACCACGCCGACCCCGTTCGTCAGCGAGGACGGCTTCGTCACCTTCGAGACCACGACCGAGTTCACCGACGCCCGGCACGTCACGGTCTGGGGCAACTGGGCCCCGAACGGGTCCTGGCTGCGCATGCCGATGGTCCGGGCCGGCGACCGCTGGCGGGTGACCGTGGGCCCGCTCGAGCCGTGGTTCTACTACTACCAGTTCTTCGTCGACCTCAAGCAGGTCAAGGACACCTCGAACCCGACGAAGGTGACCTCCGAGCCGACCTGGAGCCACTTCCTCGTCGAGGGTGAGCGGGCGCGCCTCGTCACCGACGTCCCCGAGGGCAAGGGCGGCAAGGTCGAGGAGCTGACCTACCGCAGCAACGTGGTGAACGAGGAGCGGACCGCGCTGGTGTGGACCCCGCCCGGGTACGACCCGAAGCGCGCGGAGCCGTACCCCGTCCTCTACCTGCAGCACGGCGGCGGCCAGAGCTACACCGACTGGGTGGAGATGGGGCGCGCCAAGCAGATCCTCGACAACCTGTCCCTCGACGGGAAGCTGGTGCCGATGGTCGTGGTGATGGGCAACGGCAACGTGCCCGACTTCACCCGGGAGCTGCTGGAGAACATCGTCCCCGCGGCCCGCGAGCACTACAACATCTCCGACGACCCGGCGCGGCAGGCGCTCGCCGGGCTGTCGATGGGCGGCGCGCAGACGCTCGACGTGCTCAAGTCGCGGCCGGGCACCTTCGGCTACATCGGGGTGTTCTCGGCCTGGTTCGGCCCCACCGACGGCGTCGACGTCGACGCGATCAACAACGGGACGAAGCTGCTCCGGCTGTACGTCGGCGACCAGACCGACTTCGTGTACCCGATCTTCATGGAGTCCCTCGCCGCGCTCGACGAGCTCGGCATCCGCTACGAGTTCGACGGGCCCACCCCGGGGCCGCACGGCTGGGACGTCTGGCAGCGCAACCTCATCGACTTCGCGCCACGGCTGTTCCGGAGCTAGGCCGGACCGCCCGGGGCGCCAGCATCCCCGGTGCCGCCGCCCCCGCGGCGGCACCGGTCGATGTTAACGCTCACATTTGCAGACCGGCGGACCACGGGGCGCCGGTCGCCGGTCGCGGCACCGGCGCCCCGGCCATCGGCCGCCCGGGCTCGGCGGCGGCGCACGGCCCCGGTGCGCCGCGATACCGGAGGGATGACAGTGAAGAGGAGCAGACTCCGCCACGCGATGGCGATGTTGGCCGCCGTGACCGCGCTCGCCGCCTGTTCCGGGGGCGACGGGGGATCGAGCGCCGGCAACGCGAGCAACTGCACGAACGAGATCCCCAAGAAGAACCTGCCGGTCGTCACGGTGTGGGGCTGGTACCCGAACATGAACCTCGTCGTCGACAACTTCAACAAGCTCAACGACGAGGTGCAGGTCTGCTGGACCAACGTCGGCCAGGGCAGCGACGAGTACGACAAGTTCCAGACCGCGATCGCGGCGGGCACGGGCGCGCCCGACGTGATCATGATCGAGATGGACCGCATCCCCACGTTCCAGATCCAGAACGCCCTCGTCGACATCCGCCAGTACGGCTACGAGCAGGTGAAGGACAACTACGGCGAGGGCGCCTGGAAGGACGTCTCGGTCGGGGACGCGATCTACGGCGTGCCGGTCGACGGCGGCCCGGTGGCGATGATCTACCGCAAGGACCTCTTCGAGAAGTACGACATCACGCCGCCGAAGACCTGGGAGGAGTACGAGCAGGCCGCGCAGAAGATGAAGGACGCCGGCGGCCCGCTCTTCGGTGACTTCGCCGCGAACGTCTCGGCCCTCACCATGGCGCTGCAGATCCAGAAGGGGGCCAACCCGTTCACCTACGACCCCACCCAGCCGAAGACGATCGGCATCCGGCTCAACGACCAGGCCTCCAAGGACGTGCTCGCCTACTGGGAGCGGCTCGTCCGCAAGGGCCTGGTGGGCACCGAGGACCAGTTCACGCCCGAGTACATCAACGGCGTGATCAACGGCAAGTACGCGACGTACATCTCGGCGGCCTGGGCGCCCGGTTACCTCACCGGCGCGGGCGTCGGCAAGGGCGAGGACTCCGGCAAGTGGGCGGTCGCGCCGCTGCCGCAGTGGGACCCCGACAACCCGGTCCAGGTGAACTGGGGCGGCTCCGCGTGGTCGGTGACGAGCCAGGCGAAGAACCCCGAGCTCGCCGCGAAGGTGGCCTACGGCCTCTACGCCGACGACGAGTCGCTCAGCCACGGCTGGAAGAACCAGATCATCTTCCCGCTCAACCTCAAGGCGCTGAAGAGCAGCGAGTTCGTCGAGCACGAGGTGCCGTTCTTCGACGGGCAGCAGGCGAACAAGGAGGTCTACGTCCCCGCGGCCGAGGCCTACCAGGGCGTCACCTACAGCCCGTTCGGCCAGTACTACTTCGACGCGATGACCAAGCAGGTCAGCGCGCTCATCCAGGGCTCGGTCACCGCCGAGCAGGCCGCCGACCGGCTCCACGAGGACGTCGTGGCCTACGCCAAGGAGCAGGGTTTCACCGTCCAGTGAGGCCACGGGCGGGCCGGGACGTCCTCGGCCGCCCGGCCCGCCCGCCATCGCCCGCATCGACCCCCGGAGCCCCGCATGACCCTCCTGATGGAAAAGGACGCGCCGCAGGTCGGGGAGCGCACGCGTGCGGCGCGCGGCAGGGTGCGCCTCCGCGAGCACCTGCTGGGCTGGCTGTTCGTCGGTCCGTTCGCGCTCGTCTTCCTTGCGTTCCTCATCGCGCCGCTGGCGTACGCGGCCTACCTCAGCCTCTTCCAGCGGAAGCTGATCGGCGGCACGAGCTTCGTCCTGTTCGACAACTACCTCAAGGCGTTCACCGACCCGAGCTTCCTGTCGGGGACGTGGTTCGTCATCCGCTTCTCGCTGGTCGCGATCCCGCTGCAGATCGGCATCGCGCTCGCGCTCGCCCTCATCCTCGACGCGGTGACGTCGATGTTCGCCCGGTTCGCCCGGCTCATGATCTTCCTGCCGTACGCGATCCCCACGGTGATCGGCGCGATCATGTGGGGGTTCCTGTACAGCAAGAGCTTCGGGCCGCTCGCGGACGTCTTCGGGCTGTTCGGCGCCACCGCCCCCGACCTGCTCAGCAGCAACAACATCTTCTACGGCCTGGTGAACATCGTCACCTGGCAGTGGGTCGGCTACTACATGATCATCCTGTACGCGGCCCTCCAGGGCATCGACCCGAGCCTGTACGAGGCCGCCCGCATCGACGGCGCCGGGCGCTGGCAGATCGCGTTCCGGATCAAGATCCCGCTGATCAGCCCCGCGATCCTGCTGATCCTCGTCTTCTCGCTCATCGGCACCCTGCAGTTCTTCAACGAGCCGCAGATCCTGCGCCCGCTCGCGGCCGGCGCGATCGGGCCGGACTTCACCCCGAACATGTACGCCTACCAGCAGGCGTTCGGCCTGGCGAACATCAACTACGGGTCGGCGATCTCCTTCGCCCTCGGCGGGGTCGTGTTCGTCGGCGTCTACGCCTTCCTGTTCTTCACCCGGAAGCGGAGGAGTTTCCTGTGACGCGTCCTGCCTCCACCGGCGTCCGCCGCCCGCCGCGGCGCCACCTGCCCCTGCAGGTGTTCCTCGGCTTCGTCGTCGTGTACTTCCTCGTGCCGTTCTGGTGGGTCGTGGTCAACGCCTCGAAGGACTCGGTCGGCCTGTTCGGCGGCGGCAACACGCTGTGGTTCGCCGACAGCGTCGACTACCTCGGCAACCTGTACCAGCTGTTCACCTTCGACGGCGGCATCTACGGCCGGTGGATCCTCAACTCGGCGGTGTACGCGCTCGCGGGCGGGGTCGGCGCCACGACCCTCGCCGTGCTGGCCGGGTACGGGTTCGCCCGGTACCGGTTCGGCGGGCGGCGGTTCGCCTTCGCGCTCGTGCTCGGCGCGCTCATGGTGCCCGCGACCGCCCTGGTGATCCCCACGTTCGTGATGTTCGCCGGGCTCGGGCTCACCAACACGATGTGGGCGGTGATCCTGCCCTCGCTGCTCAACCCGTTCGGCGTCTACCTGATGCACGTGTACGCGCGGGACGCGATCCCCACCGAGATCCTCGACGCGGCGCGCGCCGACGGCGCGGGCGAGCTGCGGGTGTTCCTGCAGGTCGCGCTGCCGCTGATGCGCCCCGCCGTGGTCACCGTGCTGCTGCTGTCCGCGGTGGCCTGCTGGAACAACTACTTCCTGCCGCTGGCCATGCTCTCCGACAACCGGCTGTTCCCGGTCACCGTCGGGCTCGGCCTCTGGCAGGGCATCGCCTCGGCGAACAACGCCGGCACCACCCCGCTGTGGAGCCTGATCATCCTCGGCGCGCTCGTGTCGGTGATCCCGCTCGTCATCGCGTTCTTCACGCTGCAGCGGCACTGGCGCGGCGGCCTCGCCCTCGGCGGGCTGCGGTGAGGGGGGCGGGCGACGCCCGGCCGGGCGTCGCCCGCTGCGGCCGCGCGGGACCCGGGCCGGCGGTCAGGGCAGCTGCCGCAGCGACATCACCGCCCACGGCGCCAGCTCGACGTCGATCTCGAGCACGCCGGACTCGGGCACGGTGAGGGTGTAGCGGAGCAGCGCGTCGCCGGCCGCGCGCAGGTACTCGGTCTCGGCTCGGGAGGGGTTGACCGGGGAGCCGAGCCGGTACCACGCCTCGGCCGGGTTGCCGTGCTCCCAGTCGAGGATCTCGACGAGGAACGCGGTGCCCGGCCGGAGCCCGCCGATCGAGTGGCGGATCCGCCGGCTCGGCCCGACCTCGGCGAGCTTGCGCGTCGCCGCATAGGAGCTCGACGCGGCCAGTCCGCGCAGCCCCATGTCGTCGGGGTAGTTGAAGAACACCGCGGACACCGCCGAGGTACGGCTGTCGCGGGTGATCACCCCGTGCGGGGTGGCGCGCAGCAGCCGGTCGCCGAGCCGGGCCAGCATGGCGAACGCGTGGAACGTCGGCTTGTGCACGCCGTGCTCGTTCACCAGGCCGAAGCCGCCGTGGAACGGCCCGATGCCCGCGCCGCCCTCCTCGAACACGTCGGTGAACGTCCAGTACGAGATCGAGTCGGCGAGGGCGGCGCACTTGAGGTACGCCCGGGTGATGTAGGTGGCCGCGAACACCGTGTCGTGCATGAAGTCGCGGCTCGACGGCGAGGTCGACCACTCGGTGATGTGGATCTCCGCGTCGGGGTACGGGCTGTTCTTCACGATCTCCCGCAGCAGGGTGAGATCGTCGAAGGTGGCGTCCGCGTACCGGGTGATCTGCACCGCACGGCCGTCCGCGCCGTAGGCGTAGTCGGTGGGGTAGAGGTGGGTGGAGATGAAGTCGATCGGCAGGTCGCGGCGGGCGCACCAGTCGATGAAGTCCTCGATCCACACCGGCCGCCAGTCGAGCGCGTCCACGTCCTTCGCGGCGGCCGTGCTGTGGGTCGCGGAGCGGTCCTCGGTCTCCCCCTTGTAGCGGTCGTCCGGGACGAACACGCTCGTCGCCGGCCCGCCCACGCGCAACGCCGGGTCGATCTTCTTGATCGCCCGCACGGTCTGCTCGTACAGCTCGAAGTACTGGGTCTTCGTGCCGGTCCAGAAGTGCGGCACCAGGTTCGGCTCGTTCCACACCTCGAACCGCCACTCGCGCACCTCGTCGATGCCGTATCGGTCGATCCAGTGCTCGACGGTCTTGGTCACCAGCTCGACCCAGCGCCCCATGTCCTTCGGCGGGCTGCAGTGCGCGCGCCACCAGAACAGGGTCTCGGTCTGCGTGGCGAGCTCCCGCGGCATGAAGCCGAGCTCGACGAACGGGCGGACCCCGCTGTCCACGAGGAAGTCGAACACCTTGTCCACGTAGCTGAACGTGTGCACGGGGGCGGGCAGCGGCGAGTTCGGCCCGAAGCCGCCGCCGTAGCTCTCCCGGTACACGAACATGTCGTCGTGGAACAGGCCGTGGAAGCGGATGGACCGGAAACCGAGCGTGGACACCGCCTCGGTGAAGTGCTGCCGCCAGTCCGCACGCAGCGCCTCGTTCGCCCGCCCGGCGCCGACGCACCTGCTCCAGACGTGCGGCAACGCGCTCTCGGCGCAGGGCTCGCCGTCGATGAGCAGGCGGGACTCGAGCACACCGTCGATGGTCATTCGGCTCACTTACTCCTCTGGGTCACGTGTGGGCGACGGATGCGGCGGCGCGGCACGCCGGCGGGGCCCGGCGCCGCGGATGGCGCCGGGCCGCACCGGTGGCGCCCGCGGCCGCCGCGGATCGGGTGCGGGCGGTACGGCGGGGGCAGCCGGGGGGCACGGCTAGCCCTTGACGGCGCCGAGCGACAGGCCCGCCCGCCAGTAGCGCTGCAGGCTGAGGAACGCGATGATCAGCGGGATGATCGTCAGCAGCGAGGACGTGATCACGAGATTCTGGAT
>QGUZ01000138.1 GCA_003242605.1 Actinomycetota bacterium | reverse complement strand
GACGCCAAGGCCGGTGACGCGAAGGCCGGTGACGCGAAGGCCAAGGGGTCCGCCAAGGCCGGGGAGGCGGCCAAGGCCAAGGACACCGCGAAGGCCAAGCGCGCCCGCAAGCTGAGCATGCGGTACTCGGTGCCCGTGCGGATCCGCATCCCGTCGATCAAGGTCAACGCGCCGCTGATGAAGCTCGGGGTGGACCGCAAGGGCAGGCTGCAGACGCCCCCGCTCAGCAAGCCCGGCGTCGCCGGGTGGTACGTGGGCAGCGTCACCCCCGGGCAGATCGGCCCGGCCGTGGTGGTCGGCCACATGGACACCCGCACCGGCCCGGCCGTGTTCTACCGGCTCCGGCAGCTCAAAATGGGCGCGCTGATCTACGTGGACCGGCGCGACGGCAGCACCGCGGTGTTCAAGGCCCGCAAGCGCATCCGGGTGCCGAAGACCAAGTTCCCGACCGACAAGGTGTACGGCGACATCGGCAACGCCGGGCTGCGCCTGATCACCTGCGGCGGGGCGTTCGACAACCGTACCCGGCACTACAAGGACAACGTGATCGTGTTCGCTCGCCTGGTGAAGGCGATCAATCACCGATCCGCTTGAGCACCTCGTCGTGGAGCAGCCCGTTGGTGCACACCATGCTCCCGCCCGCCACGTCCGCCGCGCCGGACAGGGCGGACCAGCGGCCGCCGGCCTCCTCGACGATCACCGTGATCGCCGCCATGTCCCAGGGGGACAGCTCGGGCTCCGCCGAGACGTCGACGGAGCCCTCGGCGACCATCACGTGCGACCAGAAGTCGCCGTAGGCCCGGGTCCGCCACACCGCCCGGGTGAGGTCGAGGAACGCGTCGAGCCGGCCCTTCTCCTCCCAGCCGTGCAGGCTGGAGTAGGACAGCGAGGCGTCGCCGAGGTCGCGCACCGAGGACACCCGGCACCGCCGCGCCGAGGCGAGGCCGGGCCCGGTCCACGCGCCCGCGCCGCGCGCCGCCCACCAGCGCCGCCCCAGCGCCGGGGCGGAGACCACGCCGGCCACGACCCGGCCGTGCTCCATCAGGGCGATGAGCGTCGCCCACACCGGCACGCCCCGGACGAAGTTCTTGGTGCCGTCGATCGGGTCGATCATCCAGGAGCGCGCGCCCGACCCGGTCTCGCCGAACTCCTCGCCGACCACGGCGTCCCCGGGCCGGGCCCGGCCGATCAGCTCCCGCACGGCCTGCTCGACCGCCCGGTCGGCATCGCTCACCGGGGTGAGGTCCGGCTTCGTCTCCACCTGCAGGTCGCCGGCCTGGAACCGGCGCATGGTGATGGCGTCGGCGGCGTCCGCGAGCTCGTGCGCCAGCCGAAGATCGTCCTGATATGCGGTCACAGCGCACACCGTAGCGCGCCGCCGGGGCCCGCCCGCCCGCGGGCCGTACGCGCCGGGCGCCGTGTCGCGGGGCGGACCGGGTCAGCCGAGGTCGGGGTCGGGCGCGCCCTCCCGGCTCACCAGCAGGCGGCGCAGCGACTCCAGCCGGGCCGGTTCGGCGCGGCCCTGCCGTACCCACTCGTCGAGCGCGCAGTCCCCGCCCCGGTGGGTGCAGCCCTTGGGGCACTCCGCGGTGGCGTCGGCGAGGTCGGGGAACGCGGCGATGATCGTGTCGTCCGAGACGTGGGCGAGACCGAAGCTGCGCACCCCGGGCGTGTCGATGATCCACCCGCCCTCGGGCAGCTCCAGCGCGATCGCCGAGGTCGAGGTGTGCCGGCCCCGGCCGGTCACCGGGTTCACCTGGCCCACCGCCCGGCCGGCGTCCGGCACCAGCGCGTTGACCAGGGTGGACTTGCCCACCCCCGAGTGCCCGACGAGCACGCTGATCCGCCCGGCGAGCCGCTCGCGCAGCTCGTCGAGCGGGCCGCCCTTGTACACCACCACATGCGGCACGCCGAGCGGCGCGTACAGGGCGAGGATCTCGTCCGGCGGGGCGAGGTCGGACTTGGTGAGGCAGAGCAGCGCGTCGATCCCGGCGTCGTACGCGGCGACGAGCAGCCGGTCGATCATGCGCGGGCGGGGCGGCGGGTCGGCGAGCGCGGTGACGATGACGAGCTGGTCGGCGTTGGCGACGATGGGCCGCTCCACGTCGTCGGTGTCGTCGGCGCTGCGCCGCAGCATCGAGGAGCGGGGCTCCACCCGGACGATCCGGGCGAGCGTGCCGGGGCGGCCGGACACGTCCCCGACGATCCGCACCCGGTCCCCGACGATGATGCCCTTGCGGCCGAGCTCGCGCGCCTTCATCGCGACCACGGTGACGTCGTGGTCCGCGTCGCGGATGAGGCACGTGTAGCGGCCCCGGTCGACGGCGGTGACGAACCCTTCGACGGCGTCCTCGTGCGCGGGGCGGCGGCGCGTCCGCGGCCGGGACTTGCCCTTCGGCCGGACGCGGACGGCGTCCTCGTCGAACCGCTCTCTGATCAGGCGTCCCCCTCCAGCATCCGGGCCCACATCCGGGCGAACTCCGGGAGGGTCTTGGCGGTGGTCGCGATGTTCTCCACCTGCACCCCCGGCACCGCCAGCCCGATCACCGCGCCCGCGGTGGCCATGCGGTGGTCCTCGTAGCTGTGGAACACGCCGCCGCGCAGCGGCCGGGGGCGGATCTGAAGCCCGTCGGCGGTCTCCCGGACGTCACCGCCGAGGCCGTTGATCTCGGTGGCGAGCGCGGCGAGCCGGTCGGTCTCGTGGCCGCGCAGGTGGGCGATGCCGCGCAACGTCGACGGGCCGTCGGCGAGCGCGGCGAGCGCCGCGATGGTCGGGGTGAGCTCGCCCACGTCGTGCAGGTCGGCGTCGATGCCGTGCACGCGGCCGGTACCGGTCACCTGCAGGCCCTCGGGCGTGCGGGTCACCGTGGCGCCCATCTCGGTGAGCAGGCCGCGCAGCGCGTCCCCGGG
Organism: Actinomycetota bacterium; assembly: GCA_003242605.1. GTDB lineage: Bacteria > Actinomycetota > Actinomycetes > Streptosporangiales > Streptosporangiaceae > Thermopolyspora. Next base: position 9,292 of record QGUZ01000138.1, on the reverse strand, counting down.
CTGGGTGGTGCGCTCCGGCCAGTCCGGCACGGTGACCGTGCCGCCGGTGACGAGCGCCGCGGCGAGGAACGGCGCGGCGTTCGACAGGTCCGGCTCGACGACCAGGTCGCGGGCGGCGATCGGGCCCGGCTCCACCCGCCACACGTCCGCCTCGCCGTCGTCGACCTGCACGCCCGCCTCGCGCAGCATCTGCACCGTCATCCGGATGTGCGGCATCGACGGGACCGGCGGGCCGGCGTGCCGCACCGTGACGCCCTTGTCGAACCGGGCGCCGGCGAGCAGCAGGCCGGAGACGAGCTGGGACGACGCCGAGGCGTCGATGGTCACCTCGCCGCCGCGGATCGGCCCGCGGACCGTGCACGGCAGCCCGTCGCCCTCGACGTGCGCGCCGAGCGCGCGCAGCGCGGCGAGCAGCGGCCCCATCGGGCGGCGGCGGGCGGCCGCGTCCCCGTCGAACCGCACCTCGCCGTCGGCGAGGGCGGCGATCGGCGGCACGAACCGCATCACGGTGCCGGCGAGGCCCACGTCGATCGAGACCCCGCCGCGGATCGGGCCGGGCACCACGTGCCAGTCGACGCTGGAGGCGGTCTCCTCCGCCGGGGTGAGCCCGGCGCCCAGGGCGCGCAGCGCGGCCGCCATCAGGTCGGCGTCGCGGCTGCGCAGCGCCCGCCGTACCGTGCCGGGGGCCTCGGCCAGCGCGGCCAGCGGCAGCGCCCGGTTCGTCACGGACTTCGAACCGGGCAGGCGGACGGTCGCGCGGACGGGCCCGGCCGCGGTCGGCGCGGGCCACAACGGCATGGCGGACGACGTGGCGGACATGCTCGAAAGCCTATCGAAGCCGGGCCGGGGCGGCGTCAGGCCGGGGCGCGCGCCGCGCGGGCGGCCGCCGGGCATCGCCCGGAATTTTTTCGCTCAATTGTGCGATTGATACGTGCGATCAATTCTTGACGGTGGCATGGTGGAGCCTATGTGCGGACGATACGTCTCGGCTCGCAAGAAGCAGGAGCTGCTCGAGGAGTTCCAGGTGGAGCTCGACGGAGCGGCCGACGAGGAGCTGCGGCCGGACTACAACGTCGCACCGACGAAGAAGGTGTACGCGGTGCTGGCCCGGCCGGTCAAGGCCGCGGACGGCGCGGCCGACGGCCCTCCGGTCCGGCAGCTCCGCGTCCTGCGCTGGGGTCTCGTGCCGAGCTGGGCGAAGGACCCGTCGATCGGCTCCCGCATGATCAACGCGCGGGTGGAGACCGTGGCCGAGAAACCGTCGTTCCGCCAGGCGTTCGCCAGGCGCCGCTGCCTGCTGCCCGCCGACGGCTACTACGAGTGGCAGGCGGACGGCTCCGGCCGGGGCGGGCGGAAACGGCCGTTCTTCATCCGCCCGGCCGACGGCGGGGTGATGGCGATGGCCGGCCTGTACGAGTTCTGGCGGGACCGCGCGCGCCCCGCCGACGACCCGGAGGCGTGGCTGGTCACCTGCACCGTCATCACCACCGCGGCCGAGCACGAGCCGGCCCGCGTCCACGACCGCATGCCCATGATCGTGCCCCGGGAGCGGTGGGCGGACTGGCTCGACCCCGACCTCACCGTCGCCGAGGAGGCGCGGCGCCTGCTGGCCCCGGCCCCGCCCGGCACGTTCGCGCTGCACCCGGTCTCGGACCTGGTGAACAGCGTCCGCAACAACGGCCCGGAGCTGATCCGGCCGGTCTGACCGCGGCCGCCGCGGCCGTACCCGGGGCGCCGGAGACGCGGCCGGCGCGTGCGGCGCATTCGGCGTCCGGGCGTGTGTAAAAAGCGCGCCAAGTGGGCATCCGGTGGGCAAAGCGATCCACTGCGCGAGACCCGCGCGGCGGACGCGCCCGACCCTCGACCACCTGACGCGTGCCGGGAGTGGTTGCCGACACATCCCTATAGATCACTGCACCGATCCAGCGAATCCCCCACACACCCCGCCCCATCACACACACCCGCAGACCCGACGACCGGCGGGCGCGACCCGACCGGTGCGGCTCGTGTTACCCGAAAGGAGCGGCTCGTGGACGACGTGACCGTTCGCCGGAGGCTGGAGAGCATGCTCAGTGACCTGGACCGCTCCATCCGGACGCTGCTCGAGGACCGGCCCGACGAGCACTCGGCCGCCGACGCGGGCGCCGAGCTCACCGCGACCGACCGCGTGCAGGCCATGCTCGACAACGCCAACCGGCAGCGTTCGGCGGTGCTCAGCGCGCTCAAGCGGCTCGACGAGGGCACCTACGGCCGCTGCGTGGACTGCGGCGGGCCGGTTCCGGAGGGCCGGCTGGAGGCGCGGCCGGAGGCCGACCGCTGCGTGCCCTGCCAGTCGAAGGCCGAGCGCAGACGCCGCTGACCACCGCGCCGGCGGCCGCCGCGCCGATCGCCAGCGCGATCCGGGCGCGCGGCCGTCACCGATCGCGCCGCGCGCTCGCCACGAGGTGGATGCCCACGGTGTCGTCGTCGTCCGGCCGGGTCTCGAGCTCGGTGTGCACCAGCCGGCCCAGCGCGCGGGCGTCACCGGAGAGCACGTGGTCCACGGTGGACGGCGACAACACCGTGCGGGGCCGTACCCATTCGACGGTGAGGCCCGCGCCGGTGAGCAGCTCGCGGAGCTGGCCGCTGGAGAAGCACCGGGTGATGCTCCCGTCCGGCCACGGCACGAGCATCACCTCGCCGGTCTGCCGCAGGTGGGCCCAGAAGTTCTGCTCGGCGAGGATCGCCATGCCGAGCACGAGCGAGTCGACCGACACCAGCACCCGCCCGCCCGGCTTGAGCACCCGGGCGACGTCGGCGATCGCGGACTCGGCCATGATGTCGATCGACAGCGCGCGCTCCTCGGCGAGCACCCCGTCCACGCAGGCGTCCGGCAGGAAGGCGAGGTCGTCGGCGCGGATCCGGCGGACCCGGTCGGCGCAGGCCTCGCGCAGCCAGGGTTCGGCGCTGCGGCGGAAGTCGATGACCTCGATCACCTGGTGCCCGCGCCGGGCCGCCTGCGCCGCCCAGCGGCCCCGGCCCCCGGAGATGTCGAGCAGCAGCGCCGGACGCCGGGGGAGCCATCGGCGGAGCTGTTCGGCGGCGACGGCGTTGTAGAAGGTCCAGTACGGCCCCAGCGCACCTGAGCCGTTCAGTTCTTTCGCCGGGATGGGCAGCACGAGCGGCTCCTGGACGTCGGGGCTCTCCGCGTATCGCTACTAACCGGTACGTAGGTTTTTCCCCGCACCGGGTCGTTCGTCACCTTCATCGTGGCGCGGGAACAAGATGCTACGCCCGATGGTTGGTGCTCGGCGTAAGGATAAGGAGGTTTGATGCCGGTAGCCCCGCTCGCCGACCGACCCGCCGCGTGCCAGCCGGTATCCTCGGCAAGGTACGGCGGACTTAAGGGGGTGGGTCCGGTCTCCAGAGCAGCCACGGAGACGCTGGAGCAGCGCAAGTATCGGTTCGAGCGGGACGTGATGCCCTACCTCGACCAGCTGTACTCCGCAGCGCTCCGGATGACCCGTAACCCCGCGGATGCGGAGGATCTCGTCCAGGAGACCTTCGCCAAGGCCTTCGCCTCCTTCCACCAGTTCCAGGAGGGCACCAACCTCAAGGCCTGGCTGTACCGCATCCTCACCAACACCTTCATCAACGCCTACCGCAAGAAGCAGCGGGAGCCGAAGCAGTCGGGCGCCGAGGAGGTGGAGGACTGGCAGCTCGCGCGGGCGGAGTCGCACACCTCCAGCGGGCTGAAGTCGGCCGAGATCGAGGCACTGGAGCATCTGCCGGACAGCGATGTCAAGAACGCGCTCGCCGCGCTGCCCGAGGAGTTCCGCATCGCGGTCTACCTGGCCGACGTGGAGGGATTCCCGTACAAGGAAATCGCCGAGATCATGGGTACGCCGATCGGCACCGTGATGTCGCGGCTGCATCGCGGACGCCGCCAGCTGCGGGCGCTTCTTGAGGACTATGCGCGCGAGCGTGGACTCGTGCCATCGGAGGACCGGCGATGAGTTGCGGAAACCCTCACGAGACCGACTGCGCCGACGTGCTCGATCGGCTCTACGCCTATCTCGACGGGGAGCTCGACGAGTCGTTGTGCGGGGACATCCGCAAGCACCTGGACGAGTGCGGTCCGTGCCTGAAGGAGTACGGGCTCGACCAGATGGTGAAGAGGCTCGTGGCCAAGCACTGCGGCTGCGACCCGGTTCCGGAGGACCTGCGGGAGCGGGTGATGTCGCGGATCGAGCAGGTTCGGCTGGAGATGGTCGAGGCGGCCGAATCGGAGCGCCTGACCCCGTGACGGCCCGGACCCCGTAAGCTAGCCCCCTATGCGGGTTCTGGTTACCGGGGGAGCAGGGTTCATCGGATCCAACCTCGTCGATCGGCTGCTCGCCGAGGGCCACGAGGTGGCGGTCGTCGACGACCTGTCGTCGGGCGACCGGGAGAACCTCGCCGACGCGGCGGGGCACGCCGGATTCGCGCTGCACGAGATGAGCGTGACCGACCCGGGGCTCACCGGCGTCGTGGAGCGGTTCCGGCCCGAGGTGATCTGCCACCTCGCCGCGCAGATCAGCGTGCGCAGAAGCGTCGCAGAGCCGGTGCACGACGCCCGGGTCAACGTCGAGGGCACGGTCAACCTGCTCGAGGCGGCGCGCCGGGCGGGCACCCGCAAGGTGGTGTTCGCCTCCTCGGTCGCGGTGTACGGCCGGCCCAAGGTGCTCCCGGTGCCGGACGGCGCGGCCGTCGATCCGCGCTCGCCGTACGCCGCCGCCAAGGTCAGCGGCGAGATGTACCTCGCCACGTTCAGCGCGCTCTACGGCCTGCAGTACACCACGCTCGTGCTGTCGAACGTGTACGGCCCGCGCCAGTCGCCGGAGGGCGAGGCCGGCGTGGTGGCGATCTTCACCGACGCGCTGCTGTCCGGCAAGCCCACCGTGGTGTACGGCGACGGCACGCAGACCCGGGACTACATCTACGTGGACGACGTCGTCGACGCCTTCGTGCGCGCCTGCGGGGAACGCGGCCACGGGCGGCGGTTCAACCTCGGCACCGGCGTGCAGACCACCGACCGCCAGCTGCACAGCCTCGTCGCCGCCGCGGCCGGGGCCCCGGACGAGCCGGGGTACGCGCCGCCGCGGCTGGGCGACCTGCCCGCGATGGCGGTCGATCCCGCCCCGGCGTACGAGGGGCTGGGCTGGCAGCCGCGCACCGAGCTCGCCGTGGGGCTCAAGGCGACGGTCGAGTGGGCCCGGCGCCGCCGCGGCGCCGCCTCCGGTGCGTAGTCATTCGTTCACTTAGGTCACATATCAGACGCGATTGGTCGAGCCGCGGGCCGGATGCCTTCGATTTCTGTAGCCTGAGGGCGAAATCCGACCCGGGGTGGCCGTTGTGCGTGAACTGCCGTGGCCTGCGAAGGTCTACATCGTCGTTCTGGTCACAGCGGCGGCGGCACTGATCGGGCGTGACCTCGTCGTCGGGGGCGGGGTCGCCGGCGGGCTGGACTGGCCCGACTGGCGCACGCTCATCGTGCTGGCGCTGCTGTTCCTCGTGTGCGAATCGGCGCCGACGCTGCTCAACATCGAGCAGACCGCGGTCTCGGTGAGCTTCTCCGCCGCGCTCGCCGCGGTCGTGCTCGTGGGGCCGCTCGGCGCCGCGCTCGTCGGGGCGGTCGCCGTGCTCAGCGTGCGGCCCGGGCTGCCGCCGGTGAAGCGGCTGTTCAACGGGGCCCAGTTCGCGATCTGCGGGTACGCCGCCGGCGTGGTCTACCGGCTCGCCGGCGGCCCCGACGGGCTGCCGGTGGAGCGGTTCGCCGACCTGCTCGTGCCGTACGCGGCGGCCGCGGCCGTGTTCGTGCCGCTCAACATCCTGCTCATCGGGGTGATGCTGCGCCTGGCCTCGGTGGTGCGCCGCGATCAGGTGCAGCTCCGCGACACCGCGCGCTTCCTCGTCTCCTACCTCGGCTACGCCAGCTTCGGATTGCTCATCGTCGGGCTGTGGGCGAGCGTGCAGTCGCTCGCCGCGGTGCTCGTGCTCGTGCCGGTGTTCATCGCGCGCTGGGCGTTCGGCCAGTACCGGGCCCAGGAGCGGTCGTACGAGGCGACGATGGCCGCGCTCTGCCAGGCGGTGGAGACCAAGGACTACTACACCCGGGGCCACTGCACCCGGGTGTCGAAGGCGGCGACGATGATCGCCGAGGAGATCGGCATGGGGCCGCGGCGGCTGCGCGCGATCCGGTACGCGGGCATGCTGCACGACGTGGGCAAGCTCGGCGTGCCCACCAAGGTGCTGCAGAAGGAGGGCCCGCTCACCGAGGAGGAGTACGCGGCGATCCAGCTCCACCCGATGCGCGGCCTGGAGATCGTCAAGGGCATCGACTTCCTCGACGAGGCGTTCGCGGGCATCATGCACCACCACGAGCGCCACGACGGCAGGGGATACCCGATGGGTCTGGCGGGCGACGAGATCCCCGAGTTCGCCCGCATCATCGCGGTGGCGGACGCCTTCGACTCGATGACCTCCGACCGCTCCTACCGCCGGGCCAAGCCGGTCGAGGTCGCGCTCGAGGAGCTGCGCAAGAACGCCGGGACCCAGTTCGACCCGGTCATGGTCGACGCGTTCGTCGCCGCCGTGCGACGCCGGGGCTGGGACCCGCCGGTCCGGCCGCCCGCCCCGCCCACCGGACAGCCCCAGACCGTGATGAAGGACCATGACGACCCGACAACGCCGATCCAGGTTGCCGCGGAGCGGTGACCGCGCCCGGGCGCCGTGGTGCCCGATCCTGCTCACCGTCGCGGCGACGCTGATGATCGTGAGCGTCGGGCACGTGGCCGCCACCGAGGTGGTCGACCCGGACGTGGCGCTCGCGTTCGGCGCGCTGATCGCCTTCGGCGAGCTCGCCCGGATGATGATGCCGGGCAACCGCGAGGTCGCGCCGATCTCCACGGCCGCGGCGCTCGGCTACGCGATGCTGCTCGACGTGGAGGGGCGCCCGGCCGCCCACGGCGCGCTCCAGGTGGTCGCGGTGATGGCGCTCGGCATGATCGCCGGGGCGCTGCCGCACCTCGCGGTCAACCGCCCGCCGCAGGCCGCGGCGATGGCCCGGCGGCTGCTCACCGGCGCGCTGGTGGCGTTCGCGTACCGGCCGCTCGCCGACGTGCTGTGGGCCTCCACCGATCACGGCCGGCCGGGCGGGCAGTGGTGGCTCGTGCTCGCCGCGATGGTCGTGTTCGCCGCCGTGGCGCTCGTCGCCGACATGCTCGTCGCCGCGGTGCTCCGCGCCGAGCGCATGCGCACCGCGCCGCGGGTGGCGGTCCGCGACGAGCTGCGCATCACCGGGCCGCTCGCCGCCGCGGTGGGCACCTCGGGCGCCCTGCTCGCGCTCGCCTCGCACGGCATGGGGCTCGTCGCGTTGCTCGTGTTCGCCGCGCCGCTGCTCGTCACCCAGGTGGCGTTCCGCAAGTACGCCGGCATCCGGGCGACCTACCTGCAGACGGTGCGCGCGCTCGCCCGGGTGCCGGAGGTCGGCGGCTACGTGGACCACGGCCACTCCCGCCGGGTGAGCCGGCTCGCCGTGGCGGTCGGCCGCGAGCTCGGCATGTGCGAGGCGGAGCTGCTCGAGCTCGAGTACGCCGCGCTCATGCACGACATCGGGCAGCTCTCGCTCGCCGACCCGATCCCGGGCGGCGCCACCGTGTTCGCCGAGCCCGCGCAGGCCCGGCGGATCGCCGAGCTCGGCGCCGAGGTGATCCGCAAGACCGGCGTGCTCGACCGGGTCGCCGAGATCGTGCGGTTGCAGTGCGACCCGCCCGGCCCCGAGGTGCCGCCGGCGAGCCGGATCATCAAGGTGGCGAACGCCTACGACGACCTCGTCGGCGCGTCGGCGGACCGGAACCGGTCGGCCGCGGCGCTGGAGCGGCTGCGCGCCGGGAGCGGGGAGGAGTACGACCCGGTCGTGGTGGAGGCGATGGCGGCCGTGGTCGCCCGGCGGCGGCGGCGCTAGCGGCCCCGCGAGCCCGGTACGCCCGGTCTGCCGGGACCGGGCGGAACGCGGTCTGTTGTGGGCTTCCTACAGACCACGCTTTGCGTACTGATGGGATTCGGGGCACGGTCCGGCACGCCGGGCGGATCTATGGTGGTGACTCGCCGATAGTGATCGGAGGAGTGTCCATGGCCGAAGTGCGTGCCGAGATGGTGGCGAACGTCGCCAAGATCCTCGTCTCCGAGGGCGACCGGGTCGCCGTGGGCGACACCCTCGTGCTGCTGGAGTCGATGAAGATGGAGATCCCGGTGCTCGCCGAGGACGCGGGCACGGTCGCCCAGATCAAGGTGGCCGAGGGCGACGTGATCCAGGAGGGCGACCTCATCGCCGTCATCGAGTAGCCGGCGCGCTTTCAGTCCCGCAGCTTGGCGAGGAACCGCTCGGTGTCGACGACGAACCGCTCCACGGTGCCGTCGGCGACGAGCCGGTCCCGCTGGCGCGCGGTGACCGCGAACACCAGACGGCGCCCGTCGACCTCGGTGAGCTCGGCGGTGACCTCCACCGGCGCGCCCACCGGGCTCGCCGCCCGGTGGTGCAGCTCCACCCGGGTGCCGACCGAGGTCTGGCCGGGGGCGAGCCGGTCCCGCAGCGCCCGCACGGTGGCGGCCTCGGCGAGGGCGAGCAGGCGCGGCGTGGCGAGCACGGGAACCTCCCCGCTGCCCACCTCGGCGGCGGTGTCCGCGTCGCCGACGACGATCGAAACCGTTGCGCGAAGGCCGGGGGCAAGGGTCATGGCCGCCACCCTACTCGGCGGCGCGCCCGGCCGTCCCGGCGGGCCGTGCCGCCGTGCCGTACCCGGAGTGTGATTCTTGCGACGCGGCCGGCGGGCGGGCCGAATTCGTGAGCGAGTCGCAACCTGCCCGCAGGGATTCTTGGGGGACTCGCAATCTTAAAGTCCTACCCTGATTGCTCGGCGCGCACACGGGGGGCGTGCGCGCCCGCGCCGCGGGTCCCGGATCCTTGTGATCTCGGCGTGACCTGGTCGCGATACGAATCTGCTTTGTTGTCAAGTCTGGGGTGTAAAGGACGTACCACTACCAAGGGGGGTACGGGGGACCATGGTGGCCCAAGGGACGAGCCTGGCGGGACGCTACCGCCTGGACGAACGGCTCGGGGCCGGCGGCATGGGCGAGGTGTGGCGGGGCGGGGGCAAGAGCCTTGCCCCCCCCGCCGCCCTCCAACACCCGTGCCCGGGCGCCAGTAAAGACCCCAAACTTGTCCCACGGTTCCAAAAAAAGGCCCGGGCCCAGGCCCCCCCAAACACACACC
>QGUZ01000459.1 GCA_003242605.1 Actinomycetota bacterium | reverse complement strand
CACGGCCACGCCCCGCGGCGGCCGCCACCCGCGGGGGGGCCGCGCCCGGGGCGCCCCCCCCCCGGGGCCGTCGCGCGCCGATGCCCCCGGTGGTGCCCGCCGTGCCGAGCCCGTCCACCTCGGCGGGGCCGGGCACGCCGTACGCGTCCGTGTCGGCGGTGCCCTCCGTCGCCGTCCCCCCGGCGTCCGGAAGGCCGGCGGCGGGGGTGTCCGCGTACCCGGCGGCGGTTCCCGGGCCGCGTAGCCAGTTCGGGCCGGGATCGGTGGCCGTGATGTCCGGCGGCGGCGGTGGCCCGGCCGGTGCCGGCGCGGGGAAGGCGGGCTCCCCGGCCGCCCGATCGGCCGGCCCGGCCGCGGGCGCCGCGTCCCCGGGCTCGACGAGCCGCAGCAACAGGTCCCGCGCGGTGGGCCGCCGGTCCGGGTCGCGGTCGAGCGCCCGCCGTACCAGGTGGTCGAGCGGCGGCGGCAGCGGGCCGATCTCCGGGTCGTGGTGGCTGACCCGCTCGGCCATGGTCTCGGCGTCGCCCTCCCCGAACGGGTGGCGTCCGGTCCCCGCGTACGCGACCAGGCAGCCCCAGGCGAAGATGTCCGCCGCCGAGGTCACCTCGCCGCCCGCGACCTGCTCCGGGGCCCACCAGCCGGGCGTGCCGACGAGCACGAACTCCCCGGACGGGTCGTCGAGCGCCCGCGCCACCCCGAAGTCGATGATCCGCGGCCCGAGCGGGGAGAGGATCACGTTCGCCGGCTTCAGGTCGAGGTGCACCACCCCGGCCGCGTGGATCGCCGCGAGCGCCGCGGCCACCCCGAACGCGACCCCGTGCAGCGACACCGCGTCCAGCGGCCCCGACCGCTGGATCCGCTCGGCGAGGGAGATCCCCGGGATGTACTCGGTGACCAGGTACGGCCGGCCGTCCTCGGCCACCCCGTCGTCGAGCACCCGGGAGGTGCAGAACGACGACACCCGCCGGGCGCTCATCACCTCGGCGTGGAACCGCTCGGCGAACCCCTCCCGCCGGGTGTGCACCTCGCGGACGACCTTCACCGCGACCGGACGCCCGTTCTCGTCCCCCGCGAGATAGACCGTGCCCATTCCGCCTTCGCCGAGGCGGCCGCGCAGCCGGTACGGTCCCAGCCTTTCCGGGTCGCCCGGACGTAATGGTTGCGCCGTCGAGTCGTGGCCGTCGATGGAAGTCCCCTTCCCGTCCACCCGAGAACCCCCGACGGGTAACCGTACCGACAGCGAATCGACCCCTCCACCCGAAACGCATAGGGCTGTACGGAATAGCCATCACTAAAGACGACAAATAGCGATGGAATAGCAATTTCTAGGGCAAAACAGTCGTTCGCTCAGATCTCGCGGCCGGCCGTACGGCCCGCGTCCCGGCGAGGGCGGGTCGCGACGGGCTCTAGGATCGGATGCCGGCGTCGCGAGGGAGAGACAGTGTCGGATAGCACGTCGGATAGCACGTCGGAGAGCAGGTCGGAGAGCAGGTCGGACACGAGATACGTGACCGTCGAGGCACCCGCGAAGATCAACCTGCGGCTCGCCGTGGGCCCGGTGCGCGCGGACGGCTACCACGAGGTGCTCACCGTGTACTTCGCGGTCGCGATCTGTGACCGGCTGCGGGCGAGCGCCGCGGACGGGCTGACCGTCGAGGTCACCGGCCGCCAGGCGGAGCTCGTCCCGGTCGACGAGGGCAACCTCGCGGTCCGGGCGGCGCGGCTGCTCGCCGAACGCGCGGGCGTCCCGGCCGGCGCGCACCTGCGGATCGACAAGCGCATCCCGGTCGCCGGGGGCATGGCCGGCGGCAGCGCCGACGCCGCCGCCGCGCTCGTCGCCTGCGACCGCCTGTGGAACCTGAACCTCGGCCGCGACACCCTCGAGGAGCTCGGCGCCGAGCTCGGCAGCGACGTGCCGTTCGCGGTGCGCGGCGGCGTCGCGCTCGGCAGCGGGCGGGGCGAGCGGCTCGAGACCCTCTCCACCGGGCACACGTTCGACTGGGTGCTCGTCCCGGCCGAGGGCGGGCTGTCCACCCCCGCGGTGTACGCCGAGTGCGACCGCATCCGTGCGGAGACCGGGTGGCGGCCGGTCCCGCCGCGGGTGGAGGCGGAGCTCATCAGCGCGCTCGAGCGGGGCGACGCCCCCGCGCTGGGCCGGGCGCTCGCCAACGACCTGCAGCCCGCCGCGCTCCGGCTCGATCCCGCGCTCGAGGCGACGCTGCGCACCGGCCGTGAGCTCGGCGCGCTCGGCGCCCTCGTCTCCGGCTCCGGCCCCACCTGCGCCTTCCTCGCCGCGGACGGCGCGCACGCGGCCGCGCTGTGCAAGGCGCTCGCCGAGGCGGGCCACGTCGCGATCCACGCCACCGGCCCGGCCCCGGGGCCGCGGGTCGTCGACGACGGCCGCTACCCGGACGAGGCCGCCTGGTGCGCGGCCTTCCCCGCCGCCGATAGCCTTACCTGACGATGAATCTGGTCAATCTGGAGTCGGTCACCCTCGCCTACGGGCCCAAGCCGCTGCTCAACGAGGTGTCCCTCGGCGTCGCGGAGGGTGACCGCATCGGGGTGGTGGGCCGCAACGGCGGCGGCAAGACCACCCTCATCTCCGTCCTCGCCGGGGTGCTGGAGCCCGACTCCGGCCGGGTGACCCACGCCCGCGGGGCGCGCATCGGCTTCCTCGCCCAGCGCGACGAGCTCGACCCGGAGCGGACCGTGGGCGAGCTCGTCCTCGGCGGGCGGGCCGAGCACGAGTGGGCGGGCGACGCCCGGATCCGCGACATCCTCGCCAACCTGCTCCCCGACGTCGACCTGTCGGCGCAGGTGGGCCCGCTGTCCGGCGGGGAGCGGCGCCGCGTCGCGCTCGCCCGGCTGCTCGTCGGCGAACACGACCTGATCATCCTCGACGAGCCGACCAACCACCTCGACATCGAGGCGATCGACTGGCTCGCCCGGCACCTGGTGGCGCGCCGCTGCGCGGT
>QGUZ01000137.1 GCA_003242605.1 Actinomycetota bacterium | reverse complement strand
GGGGTGCCGGGGGGCGGGGGTGTGGGGGGGGGGGGGCCGGCGGGGGGGGGGGGGGGGGTGCGCGGGGGGGGGGGGGGGGGGGGGGCGGGGGGGGGGGGGGCGGGCCGGGGGGGGGGGGGGCGGGGCGCGCAAGCCGGGTCAGGTTTCCTCGGGCACCATCGTGATGGCGCCGGCGGGGCATTCGGCGACGCAGAGGCCGCAGCCCTTGCAGTAGTCGTAGTCGATCATGAAGCGCCGGCCGGGGCCGAGCTTGATGACGGCGTTGTCGGGGCAGACGCCGTAGCAGTTGTCGCACTCGAAGCAGTTGCCGCAGGACATGCAGCGGCGGGCCTCGAACAGGGCGGTCTCCTCGTCGAGGCCGCCTTCGACCTCGTCGAAGGTGGTGATACGGCGGGCCACCTCGAGGCGGGGCCGGATCTGGGCCGGGGCGTCGCTGTAGTACCAGGTGTTGAGCAGGTCGTAGGTGGCCGGGGGCGGCGGCTGCGGCGGGGTGTACTCGGTGCCGCGCAGCCAGGCGTCGATGTGCCGGGCCGCCAGCTTGCCGTGGCCGATGGCGACGGTGACGGTGCGCTCGGAGGGCACCATGTCGCCGCCGGCGAACACGCCGGGGTAGCCGGTCATCATGTTCGGGCCGACCTTGACGACGCCCTTCTCGATCTCCACGCCGGGCAGGCCCTCGAGCAGGGCCAGGTCGGGCTCCTGGCCGAGGGCGAGGACCACGGTGTCGGCGTCGAGCTCCTCGAACTCGCCGGTCGGCTGCGGGAAGCCGGACTCGTCGAGCCGCATGCGCTCGATCAGCACCTTGCCGACGTCGGCCCGGGCGATCGTGGACAGCCACTTCATGCGCACACCCTCGGCCTCCGCGTCGGCGACCTCGGACTCGTGGGCCGGCATGCGGTCCTTGGTACGCCGGTAGACGACGACCGCGTCGGTGGCGCCGAGGCGGCGGGCGGTGCGGGCGGCGTCCATCGCCGTGTTGCCGCCGCCGTACACCACGACCCGGCGGCCGATCTGCGGCGGCTCGGCCTCGTTGGTGTCCCGCAGCATCTTGATCGCGTCGAGGATGCGGGCCGTGTCCCCGGCCGGGATGTACGCCCGGCGGGCCACGTGGGCCCCGACCGCGAGGAACGCCGCGTCGTACCCGGCCATCTCGGCGCGCAGGTCGGTGACGGTGTGGCCGCCCACGAAGCGCACGCCCATGTCGAGGATGCGCTGGATCTCGGCGGCGAGCACGTCGCGGGGCAGCCGGTAGCGCGGGATGCCGTACCGCATCATGCCGCCGGGCTCCTCGCCCGAGTCGACCACGGTCACCTTGTGGCCGAGAAGCACCAGGTGGTAGGCGGCGGACAGCCCGGCGGGGCCCGCGCCGACCACGAGCACCCGCTTGCCGGACGGCTCGGCCTCGACCGGCACGGTCCAGCCGCGGCGCAGCGCCTCGTCGCCGAGGAAGCGCTCGACCGCGTTGATGCCGACCGCCTCGTCCAGCTTGCCGCGGTTGCACGCGGTCTGGCAGGGGTGGTAGCAGACCCGGCCCATCACCGCGGGGAACGGGTTGTCCGTCATGAGGATGCGCCAGGCGGTCTCGTAGTCGCCGCTCTCCGCGTGGTACAGCCAGCCCTGCACGTTCTCCCCGGCGGGGCAGTGCTGGTTGCAGGGCGGGAAGCGGTCGAGGTAGACGGGCCGCTCGGTCCGCCACGCCCCGGTCTTGTTCGCGAGGCTGGATCCGACCTCAAGGGTGATCGCGAACGGCCTGTCCATGTCAGCCCTCCTCGTCCAGCAGGCCGAAGCGGCGGATGTTGCGGTCGGCGACCTCCTGCAGCGCGGCGATGACGTCGGCACGCGGCGGGTCGCCGAACAGGTGCGCGAACCGGCCCTGGGCGCGCAGGTACTCCTCGACCGGCACCTTGCGGCGGATCTTCGACACCGAGGTGATCTCGCCGTGCTCGGCCTCGAAGACCGGGAACAGGCCCGACTCCTTGGCCAGCCGCGCCACGCGGATGGTGTCGCTGGAGGGGGTGACCCAGCCGAGCGGGCAGGGCACGAGCACGTGCAGGTAGCGGGCGCCGCGCAGCTCCATCGCCCGGTGCACCTTGTACTCCAGGTCGCGCAGGTCGGCGACGGTCGCGGTGGCGACGTACGGGATCTCGTGCGCCATCGCGATCAGCGGCGTGTTCTTGCCCTGGCCGAACGGGTTGCCCGGCTCCGGACCGACCGCCTGGGTGGTGGCGGTGCGCGCCGCCGGCGGGGTGGCGCCGGAGCGCTGCACCCCGGTGTTCATGTACGCCTGGTTGTCGTAGCAGACGAACAGCACGTCGTCGTTGCGCTCGAACATGCCCGACAGGCAGGCGAACCCGATGTCGACGGTGCCGCCGTCGCCGCCCTGGCCGACCACCCGCACGTCGGTGCGGCCCTTCACCTTCAGCGCCGCGGCGACGCCGCTGGCCACCGCGGGGGCGTTGCCGAACAGCGAGTGCAGCCACGCCACCCGCCAGGAGGTCTCCGGGTACGGGGTGGAGAACACCTCCAGGCAGCCGGTGGCGTTGACCACGACGAGCCGGCCGCCGGTGGCGCGGTGCGCCGCGTCCACGACCCACCGGGCGCCGAGCGCCTCGCCGCACCCCTGGCAGGCCCGGTGTCCCGAGGTGAGCGTGTTGGGGCGGCGCATGTCGGCCTGTACGGTGCGCCGCTCGGGGTCGAGCAGCCGGTTGCCGACCACCAGGCTGCCGGTCTGGTAGAACTTGATTTCCTGTGCGGGCATTCGTCACACCCTTTCGGCGGCGCGCTCCCGGTGCGCCTCCCGCTCGACCAGGTCGCGCCGCAGGTCGAGGAAGGTGAGCGGCTCGAGCCGTTCGGTCACCGCGCGGTCGATCATCTCGTGCAGCGAGGCCGTGGTGATCGGCCGCCCGCCGAGCCCGGCGATCACGGTCCACAGGTACGGCGCGGCGCCGTTCGCCGCGCTCGTCTCCCGCATCGCCCCGTCGAGGGCGGCCCGCACGTGGTCGGTGACCACGCCGCCGACCCCGACCGAGAGCGTGCGCTCCAGCACCACCACGCGCCGGACGCCGCGCAGCGCCCGCCGTACCTCGGCGAACGGGAACGGGCGGAACGCGGTGATCCCGAGCACGCCGACGCGCTCGCCGTGCCCGCGCCGCTCGTCGACGACGTCCTTGAGCGTGCCGAGCACCGACCCCATCGCGACGATCGCGGTGTCCGCGTCGTCGAGCCGGTACGGCCGGACCAGGCCGCCGGATTCGCGGCCGAACGCGTCGGCGAACTCGCCCGCCACCCGCGGGATGACCTCCAGGGCGCGTAGGTGCCGCCGGTGGGCGAGGTAGCGCACCTCGGTGAACGCCTCCGGGCCGACCATCGCGCCGATCGACACCGGGTCGTTCGGGTCGAGCACCTGGCGCGGCGCGAACGGCGGCAGGAAGTCGTCCACCTGCCGCTGCTCGGGCAGGTCGACCCGCTCGTAGGCGTGGGTGAGCACGAACCCGTCCATGCACACCATCACCGGCAGCGACAGCTCCTCGGCGATGCGGAACGCCTGGATGTGCAGGTCGACCGCCTCCTGGTTGTCCTCGGCGTACAGCTGCAGCCAGCCGGCGTCGCGCTGGGACATCGCGTCGCTGTGGTCGTTCCAGATGTTGATCGGCGCGCCCAGCGCCCGGTTCGCCACCGTCATCACGATCGGCAGGCCGAGGCCGCCCGCGTTGTACACCGCCTCGGTCATGTAGAGCAGCCCCTGGCTGGAGGTGGCGGTGTAGGCGCGGGCCCCGGCGGCGGAGGCGCCGATCGCGACCGACATCGCGGCGAACTCCGACTCCACGTTCACGTACTCGCACGGGGCGAGCGCGCCCGACTTCACCAGCCGGCTGAGCCCTTCCACGATGTGGGTCTGCGGGGAGATCGGGTAGGCGCAGATCACCTCCGGCCGGCACAAGGCGACCGCCTCGGCGACCGCCTGCGAGCCCTCCATCTGCCTAAGCATCGACCCCCTCCTTCATCGTGGCGCTGACGTACGCGTGGGCCCGCTCGGCGGCGGCCACGTTGCCGTCGGCGACCCGCCCGGAGAACCGCTGCCGGATCGCGGCGCACACCGAATCGAGCGACACCACCCCGGTGAGCGCGGCGAAGCCGCCGAGCAGAACGGCGTTCGGCACCGGGCGGCCCAGGTGCTCGCGCGCCAGTGCGGTGGCGGGCACGGTGCGCACCCGCTCCGGCCGCAGCGCGGCGAGGGCCTCGGCGGCGCCGAGCTCGCGCAGGTCGCGGGCCGTGTTGATGAGCACGTACGCGTCCGGGCCGAGGCCGTCGAACACGTTCACCGCCCGCAGCAGCGTGGCGTCCTGGACGATCAGGGCGTCGGGCCGGGCGATCGGCTCGCGCACCCGGATCGGCCGATCGTCGATGCGGCAGAACGCCACCACGGGGGCGCCGGTCCGTTCGGAGCCGAACGTGGGAAACGCCTGCGCGTGCCGGCCCTCGAGGAACGCGGCGATGGACAGCAGCTCGGCCGCGGTGACGACGCCTTGGCCGCCTCGTCCGTGGATTCGCACCTGGAACACGTTTTCTCCCCGGAAGGTCCGTCCTGAGTTCCCTGTCTATCCGGGGGGCGATCAGGGTCTGTAGGGGGCGAACGTCACTCGGGCTCGGGGCTTCAAGACCTGACATATGGACCTTTGGCCCTCTGCGGGGTACGGATCGATAGCGAAGCTTTTTACGGGACTTTGTTCCGGTACCGACGCATGCGAATGCCAGTCGCCAGGAATGGCCTACCGAGAGGGGCACCATGGTCGCGCTCAGGGTCGGGGTCGGCAAAGAGACGGCGGCGGGTGAGCGGCGGGTCGCGCTCGTTCCGGACGCCGTCGGCCGCCTGCGGGAGATGGGCCTGCACGTACTGATCGAGTCAGGCGCCGGCGAAGCCGCCTGGCATCCCGACAGCGCGTACCGCGAGGCCGGGGCGGAGGTGGTGGCCACCGCCGAGCTGTATGAGCGCGCGGACGTCGTGGTGACCGTGCGCCGGCCCGACACGGCCGCGCTACGCGACGGCCAGACCGTGATCGGCATGCTGCGTCCCTTCGGCGATCCGGACTACGTCCGCGAGCTCGCCGCCAAGAACGTCACCGCGATCGCCTTCGAGGGCCTGCCGCGGACGATCAGCGCCGCCCAGACCATGGACGCGATGACCTCCCAGGACAACATCGCCGGGTACAAGGCGGCGGTGCTCGCCGCCGCCACGTACGGCCGGTTCTTCCCGCTGCTCGTCACCGCGGCGGGCACCGCCCGCCCGGCCCAGGTGCTCGTGCTCGGCGCGGGCGTGGCCGGGCTGCAGGCGATCGGTACGGCCCGCCGGCTCGGCGCCGTGGTCACCGGCTACGACATCCGCCCCGAGGCCGAGGGCGAGATCACCTCGCTCGGCGCCCAGTTCCTGCGGCTCCAATCGGGGCCGGTGGGCTCCGGCACCGGCGGGTACGCCCGCGCGCTCACCGCCGAGGAGCAGCGGGCCCAGCAGGCGGAGCTGGCCCGGCACATCGCCCGCCACGACGTGGTGATCACCACGGCGCGGGTGCCGGGGCGGCGGCCGCCGCTGCTCGTCACCGAGGCCGCGCTCAAGGGCATGCGGGCCGGGTCGGTCGTCGTCGACATGGCCGCGAGCGAGCTGGGCGGCAACGTCGAGGGCTCCCGCCCCGGCGAGACGATCGTCACCGACGAGGGCGTCACGGTGATCGGCGCCGCCGATCTCGCCGCCACCATGCCGGAGGCGGCGTCGACGGCGTACTCCAGCAACGTCCGCGCACTCCTCGGCCACCTGATCCGGGACGGCGCCCTCGCGATCGACCTGGACGATCCGATCCAGGCCGGGGTCGTGCTCACCCACGCGGGCGAGGTCGTCCACCCCGCGTTCGGAGGTGACTCGTGAGTTCCGAGTTCGTCACCGACCTCACCATCTTCGTGCTCAGCCTGCTGGTCGGCTTCGAGGTGATCAGCAAGGTGCCGACCACGCTGCACACCCCGCTGATGTCGGCCGCCAACTCCATCCACGGCATCGTGCTCGCCGGCACGATCCTCATCGCGGCGACCGCGTCCGACCTCGTCGGGTACGTGATCGCGTTCGTGGCCTGCGTGCTCGCGGCGATGAACGTGGTCGGCGGGTACGTGGTCACCGACCGCATGCTCGAGATGTTCAAGCCGCCGGCGGCCCGTAAGGCGCAGAGCGTGTCCGCGAACGGCTCGGCCGAGGTGACCCGATGAGCACGTTCGACACCGTCATCCGGCTCGTCTACCTGGGCGCGGCCACGCTGTTCGTGGTCGGCCTGCACCTGATGAACTCACCGGTCACCGCGCGGCGCGGCAACCTGCTCTCCGCGACCGGCATGGCCGCGGCGATCCTCGCCACGCTCGCCGTACTGATCGAGTCCGGGGCGGCGAACCTCACCGCCTGGCTCGTGGTGGCCGCGGGCACCGCGGTCGGCGCGGGTGTCGGGCTCGTCATGGCCCGCCGGGTGCGGATGACCGCGATGCCGGAGCTGGTCAGCCTGTTCAACGCGGCCGGCGGCGGCGCCGCGGC
Source organism: Actinomycetota bacterium (assembly GCA_003242605.1). Classification (GTDB taxonomy): domain Bacteria; phylum Actinomycetota; class Actinomycetes; order Streptosporangiales; family Streptosporangiaceae; genus Thermopolyspora. Next base: position 5,660 of record QGUZ01000137.1, on the reverse strand, counting down.
GCTGGTCGCGGTCCACGACTTCCTCCACTTCACCGAGTCGCCGGGCGCGCACATCCTGATCCCGCTCGCGCTCGACGTGCTGATCGGCGCGGTCACCTTCTCCGGCTCGCTGATCGCCTCCGGCAAGCTGCACGGCGTGGTGCCCGGGCAGCCGATCGTGTTCCCCGGCGCCCGCGTGCTCACCCTGGCGCTCGCCGCGGTGATGCTGGTGACCACGGTGATGATCGCCGCCGGGGTGGGCGGGCTCGCCGCGGTGGTGATCCTCGGCCTCGCCGCGCTGGCGTTCGGCGTGACCATGGTGCTCCCGATCGGCGGCGCCGACATGCCGGTGGTGATCTCGCTGCTCAACGCGTTCACCGGCACCGCGGTGGCGATGGCCGGTTTCGTCATCGGCAACGACGTGCTCATCACCGCCGGCGCGCTGGTCGGCGCCTCGGGTGCGATCCTCACCAAGCTGATGGCCGACGCGATGAACCGGTCGATCGGCAACATCATGCTCGGCGGCTTCGGCACCGGCGACTCGACCGGCACCGCGGCCGGGACCGGCGGCGGCCAGGTGCGCACGGTCTCCGCCGACGACGCCGCGATCCAGCTCGCGTACGCGAGCAAGGTGGTGATCGTCCCCGGGTACGGCCTCGCCGCCGCCCAGGCCCAGCACCAGGTGCACGAGCTGGCGAGCCTGCTCGAGGCCCGCGGGGTGGAGGTCTCGTACGCGATCCACCCGGTGGCGGGCCGCATGCCCGGCCACATGAACGTGCTGCTCGCCGAGGCGAACGTGCCGTACTCGCAGCTCAAGGAGATGGACGAGATCAACCCCGAGTTCCCGCAGGTGGACGTGGCGCTGGTGATCGGCGCGAACGACGTCACCAACCCGGCCGCGCGCCGCCCGGGCACCGCCATCTCCGGCATGCCGATCCTCGACGTGGACAAGGCCAAGAGCGTGATCGTGGTCAAGCGCTCCATGGGCCACGGCTACGCGGGCATCGACAACGAGCTGTACACCGACCCCAAGACCGGCATGTACTTCGCCGACGCCAAGAAGGCCCTCGCCGAGATGACCGCCGCGGTCAAGACGCTGGTCGGCTAGCCGCCGCGGCCCCAGGCTGCGTACGAAGAACACCACGGAAAACCCCGTGGGCGGCGCGGCCCCTCGCCGGTCGCGCCGCCCACGCGGGTCACCTCAGCGCGTACGTAAACCACACCGCCTTCCCGCCCCGCGGGGTACGGCGGACGCCCCGGTCGGTGGCGAGCAGGGCGACGAGGGGCAGGCCGCGCCCGTCCTCGGCGAGGTCGTCGCCGAGGTCATCGCCGAGCGGGTCGGGCCGGCGGGTGAGCCCGGCGGCGATCCGGTCGATGCCCTCGGCGGTCTCGTCGCCCACCGCGCAGGTGAGCGTGCCGGTCACCGGGTTGAGGGCGAGGGAGACGGATATCCGGCCGCCGCCGTGGGCGAGGGCGTTGGTCACCAGCTCGCTCAGCATCAGGGTGACGTCGTCGGCGGCCTCGTCCGCGCCCCACGCGGCGAGCACGGCGCGGGCGCGGTCGCGCACCTCGCGGACGAACGTCGGCTCGCGGGCCACCTCCCACCGCCGGGTGACGACCTCGCTCATGCGGCCTCACGGCGGACGGTCGGGCGGCGCGCCGGTACGGCGGGCCCGAGGCGTACGGCGGGCGTCGGGGAAACGCGGGCATCCGGCGCCGGGGTGCGCGGATCGTCCGGGCCGAGATGGAAACGCGTCCGCCTGCTTTGCGGCATGGGGGACTCCATTTCGTCAATTCCGGGTGGCCGGCGTGGAAGCGGCCGGTAACATTCGGTGACGGAACGTAAAGCCCTGGGATTGCCGTGCGGTAGTGGAGAGGCGCGGAGAACTGGGGGAAAGATCGATCTCCCGCTCCGGCCTGCCCGGACGAAATGGGGCGAAGGATGGTCGAAAAGCGGCGGCCGGCGTGGGCGGTGCGGCTCCAGGCCGAGCGGGAGAAGCGGGAGTGGACCAAGCGGGAGATGGCCCGGCGGTTACTCCAGGCCGCGGGCTACACCCACGGTTCGCTGGACAGCCTCATCCGCCAGATTCGCGATTGGGAAAAAGGCCGACATTTCCCGCGTGACTGGATTCGCGCCTACGCGACAGCGTTCGGCATCGACGTGACGTGCCTATTCTCCGAGGAGAGCCCGGAGAATCGCGGGGAGAACGACGACATGGAACGACGCCGGCTGCTTCAGGCGCTCGCCACGCTCGGAGTGCCCGCCCTCGCCCCGCCGCTCGACGCGATCCAGAGCATCCGGGAGGGCGTCGACCGCGCGCTCGGCCGGGACGAGAGCACCCACCTCGACGAGTGGCAGGAGACGATCGCCGAGTACGGCTACCGCTACATGGCGCTGCCGCCCGAGCGACTGATCGCCGAGCTCTCGGTCGACGTCTACACGGTGCAGCAGACCATGGCCCGCATCGGCACCGGCGACCGCAACTTCCCCGAGTGGTGCCGGGTCACGGCCATGCTGTCCCTGCTCACTGCGAAGACGCTGTTCAACCTCGGCCACACCACGGAGGCGCGCCGCTGGTGGGCCACCGCGCAGTCGGCCGCCGACCGCTCGGGCGACCCCACGGTCAGCCTGTACGTCACCGGTGAAGGCCTCACCCGCGCGCTCTACGAGGACCGGCCGACACCGGCGCTGCTCACGAAGATCAACAAGGTCGAGTCGCAGGCCACGGCCGTACCCTGCAGCGGTCTGGCGAAGCTGGCCACTGCACGCGCACAGGCCCTCGCCCTCGACGGCCGAACGAACGAGGCGATCGCCGCGCTCCGCGACGCACACGCGATCTACGAGAAGCTGCCCGACTCGGTCACCAAGGACGTCGTGTCGCTGTTCGGCTGGGCCGCGGACCGCCTGCTCTACACCGAGACATGGGTCCACGCCTACACGGGCCGCGGCGAAGCGGCCGCCCAGACCGCCCGGCGCGCGCTGGACATCCTCCCGGCGAGCGACATCCGATCCCGCACCCAGCTGGCCCTGCTCCAAGGCCTCGGCCACGTGCGCGGGGGCGACGTGACCGAAGGCATCCGCCAGGCCCGCACGGCGTACGAGAACCACCCACCCGAACAGCGCACCGCGATGATCAGCCACCTGGCGGACCAGGTCCTCGCGGCCGTCCCACCGCAGCGCCGTGCCGAACCCACCGTCACGGAATTCCGCGACCTCCTCGTCTCCGCACGCGTGTGACGAGGAGGCCTACCCCAGGGATGCGGGGGCATGTGTCCGCAGAGATCGCCATGAAGTCCTGCGCCCTCTCGCATTGGCCCGCCCGCTGGCTCGGCCGCGGTGCGGTGTCGGCCGACGCCGGGCGGCGATCGGCCATCGCCACCAGTGACCGGCTGACCAGCATCCTGGCGGGAGCGGCGAGGTTGCCGCCTGGCCTGGCCCTTCCTGCCGCCGTCAGTCGCATCGGGCAGCACGGCCCAGCTATGAGGCTGGACCAGCGACTGTTCCCGTGGGCTACTCGGAAAACTTCGTGTGGCCATCGGTGATGGCTACTTTGCGGATTTCCTCCGGGGTCATTCCTTTCACTTCCCGTAGGTCCGCGCCGCTAAGGTCCGCGTGTCTCTTTCTCCCGGCCGGGTCCGTGCCGTATAGCTTCGCGAGGGTCAGGTCTGCCCCGCGTAGGTCTGCGCCACGCATGTTGGCGTGGCTCAGGTCCGTGTCGGTCAAGTCCGCCTCGCTCAGGTTCGCATCGGTCAGGTTAGCCCCGCTCAAGTTCGCGCCGGTCAGGTTAGCCCCGCGCAGGTTTGCGCGGGTCAAATTCGAGTAGGCCAGGTACGCATCGAACAGGACTGCGCCGCTCAGGTTCGCGTCGGCCAGGTTTCCCCTAGTGGTTAGGCGCGCACGGGTCAGATTTGCCTCCATTAGGTCCGCGTCCGTCAGGTTCGCGTTGGTCATCTCAATTCCGGTCAGGTTCGCGTGGGCCAAGTTCGCACGGGCCAGGTTCGGGGTGTCCAGGAACGAGCCACTCAGGTTTGCATCGGTCAGGCTCGCCCTGGTTAGATTCGGGCCTGTTAGGTACGAATTGGTAAGAATCGCCTCTTCCAGGTGTGCACTGCGCAGGTCCGTTTCGTATCCACCCACGTCGGCCAGGTTCGCCCTATGTAGATTCGCGTTGCTCAGGGCCGTGCGATCTAGGTCCGCGCGGGTCAGGTTCGCGTTATAGAGGTTTGCGTTGGTCAGGTTCGCGTCATGTAGGTCTGCGCCAGCCAGGTCCGCCTCTGCTAGGTTCGCGTTGGTCAGCTCCGCGTTGTACATAGTGGCGTTAGCCAGGCGTGCCTGAGGTAGTGCGGCGCCCGGAACACGAACCTCAGCGAGGTTGATATTTCCGGTGTCGCGGCTGTGTGTTCGGCGGGCGATGACGGAGAGCGCGGCTTGGATGTCCGTTGCCGGTTTCTCGGGAAGTTTGTTGACAGATGGCGCAGGGTCGTGCTCGCGGACGAACGCCGCAAGCACGTCATAGATTGTCTGGTGGTCACGTGGAGAGTCCTGGGCCAAACGCTCCAGCGCGTAGATACCGCCCAGCCGCACGTCGAGTTTGCTGGAGCCGAGTTGTTCGACAGCCTTTGTATAGCGGTCTGTGATCTGACCCTGTTCAGTGACGATCTGCGCCTGACGTGAGGTCTCCAGCGTTTGCGCCGTGTACCACAGGCTTTGAACGGTGAAGACCACGCCGCCGATGACTACCAGGCCAGTGGCGGCTTGGATGAGGGTGTGCCGGGCGGCGTTGACGGCCTCGACACGCTCGTTGACCGTCATCTGCCGGAGCTCGGCTTCGGTCAATGGGTGGCGTTCCCCGGCCAGACGGCGGGCCGCAGGGCCGATTAGGACGGCGAGGATCAGGCAGGCGGCGACGCCGATCGCGATGCCTGCGAGAGTCCACCGTGCCCAGTCGGGGATGTCCAAGGTGATCGCGGCCCAGGAGGTGGCGGCGATGACGGCGGTCGCGGCGATCACCCATGGCAGCCAGTGCAGCCACCGTCTTGGCCGCTGCTGCGGGATGGGCGTCCGGTGCTGGATCAGCGGGGGTATTGGGTGGCGGTGTGGGCGGAGTGGCCGGTTGCTGAGGGCCCCGGAGGGCTCTGGCGAGGATCGCCCCTGCCGCCAACGCGACTGCAACGGCAAGGCCTCCCCGTACCGGAACTCGGCGGCGTCTGCTGAGCGTCACGCATTCATTGCACCCCTGCCGTGCGGCTAGGTGTGCGGGGATGCGCGAAAGACGTCGGTGTGAGCATATTGCCGTTTCTGTTGATCACTGCTGATGTCTATACCTTTTGTCGGAAATGTGCTTTGAGAATGTATGTCCTACGAACCGCGCGAGACGACACGCCAGCGTATTTGCCCATCTGGTGACGGGTCTGCCGGGCCTGCCAGCCATCCCGCGGAAGACCGCAGAGCGAACGCAGACACCGTAGGCAGAAGCAATGTTCAGCCGACGCCTACGCCTGGCCGTCGGCACGTTCAACAGGCGCCCCCTACGTGTGTCCGCCTTCGGTAAACCCCGGCCGGGTCAGCGCAGGCGGCGGCGGTACGGCGAGGGCGGGGGAGGCAAGGGGGCGAGGCGGAGGCGGACGTCGACGGCCGCGGCGCCGCGCGGGGTGACGAGGACGGGGTTGAGGTCGAGTTC
>QGUZ01000458.1 GCA_003242605.1 Actinomycetota bacterium | reverse complement strand
GATCTTAACTGAGGGTTACCCGATTCGGCCTGTTCGTGCCATCATGGCGACACCATTGACCAATCCCCCGCCGTGAGAGATCAGATGCCGAGTCAGGGATCCATCGGTGACCGCGTCCGCGGTTTACGGCTGAGCAGACGGATGTCCCAGGCCCAGCTGGCCGGGCCCGACCTCTCAGACAGCTATGTCTCGCTCATCGAATCCGGCAAGCGGACGCCGACCCCGGTGGTCGCGCGCCTGCTGGCAGAGCGGCTCGGCTGCACGACCGAGTACCTGCTGCACGGGATAGAGCCGCGTCAGCGCATCGACACCGAGCTGGGGCTGCGCCACGCGGAGCTGGAGCTGTACCACGGCGACCCCGCGGCCGCCGCGGAACGCTTCGGCGACATCGTCAAGGCCGCCGACGAGGACAACGTCATGCTGGCGGCGCAGGCCCGGCTGGGCCGGGCCCGGGCTCTGGAGCGTCAGGGCAAGGTGGGTCGTGCGGTGGAGGCGTACGAACGCCTGCGGAAGGAGGCGGCCGCCCACCCCGAGCGGCTCGCCGACCTCCCGCTCGCCGTGGCGCTGTGCCGGTGCTACCAGCGTGCCGGGGACCTGTTGCGGGCGAAGGACCTGGGCGCGCACGCGCTCGCCCAGGCCGAGAAGCTGTCGCTGGTCCACGGCGAGGTGGCCGTGGAGCTCGCCGCCATCCTCGCCGAGACCGAGACCGGCCTGCCGTACGTGGAGCGGGTGCTCGACGCGGTCGGCCTCCCCCACGACGTCGTGGACCGCACCAACGAGATCCGCGCGCTGTGGGACGCGAGCATCAAGGCCGCGGAGGGCGACGACTCCGCGCTCGCGGTGATCCTCGCCGACGACGCGCTCGCCGCCGGGCGGCCCGGCCGGCTCGCCGTACGGACGGCCCAGGTCGCCCTGCAGTGGGCGCGGATCGTCACCGCGCGGCCGACCGTGACCGAGGAGTTCGAGCGCGCGGCCGAGCTCGCCGAGCAGGCGACCGACATCCTCGGGGGCTTCCCCGCCGAGCGCCTCGAGCACGCGCGCGGCCTCACCGTACTGGCCCACGTGAAGCTGCGGGCCGGGGACCACGCCGCCGCCGCCGAACTCGCCGACCGCACCCTCGAGCGGCTCGGCGACACGCAGGGCGTCATCGCGGCGTCGGCCCACCTGGTGCACGCTCACGTCGCGTTGGCACGGTCCGAAGGCGAGGTCGTCCCGCTGCTGATGAAGGCGCAGCAGCTGCTGCAGGGCGCCCAGCCCACCGGCGGCCCCGACCGGGAGGCCGCCCGGGTCTGGCGCGAGCTCGGCGACCTGTGGGGCCGGGCCGGCTCGCGGCACGAGCAGTTCAGCGCGTACCGCAGGGCGCTGGAGGCCGTCGGCATCCGGGCGAACATGCCCGGGACCACCACGCAGGCCGTCCTCACCCACTAAGGGTTCGAGCCCTGGGGCGGCCGCGTGCCCGGCCGCCCCAGGGACGAGACCGGTTTTCGCGCCGCGGCGTCCGCGGCCGGTGCGACCGTGCGCCGCCCCCCGGGGGAGGCGGGGCCTCGCAGGGCAGGCTGCGCGCGGCCGTTTTTCTCGTTTTTTCAGCGCCCTGAGCGTTTCTCGCATGCCCGGCCGCGGCGTGTATCGCCCGCCATCGGGCGGCCCGGGATCTTCCGCCCGGTTTTCCCGGTGTGCGCCCGGCCGGACCGCCTCGTGGAGCCCTTCCGATGGCCGTCGTCGCTGGTCCGCGGCGCGCGTCCGGCGGCGTAACGGGGACCCGGCCGCAGGTCGTGTTCGGACGGTCGGGTACGGTCGAAACGTGATTCCACGGGTGCGGGTCGCGTGCCGCGGGACGGAACCTGCGGTGCCGCAGCGGCTCTGCGTCCGCCGATTCCGGTGCTCAGCGCACCTCTGATTTGGAGAAGGTCTCCGGGATAATTAGGGTCGACCAATCATTGGCTCGTAGGATGATTGTGCCTCGACCTGTGGAGGAGGGCGGACTGTGACCCTGCGCACGGCCCAGCGGGCCTCGCTCGTCGACCAGGTGATCGATCAGCTCAAGGAGCAGATCGTCTCCGGGGCGTGGCCGCTGCACGGCAAGATCCCCACCGAGACCGTGCTCGCCGAGCAGCTGGGCGTAGGCCGCAACACCGTGCGCGAGGCCGTCCGCGCCCTCACCCATGCCGGGCTGCTCGAGTGCCGCCAGGGCGACGGCACCTACGTGCGCGCCACGAGCGAGCTGTCCGGCGCGATGCTCCGCCGCCTCCGCGCCGCCGAGCACCTGGAGGTCTTCGAGGTCCGGCGGGCCCTGGAGGTCGAGGCCGCCCGCCTCGCCGCGAGCCGCCGCACCGAGGAGGACATCAAGGCGATCAAGGCCGCGCTCGAGGAGCGGGAGCGGGCCTGGGCCGCGCGTGACTCCGCCGCCTTCGTCGAGACCGACCTCGCCTTCCACATGGCCGTGGCCGCGGCCACGCACAACCGGGTGCTGATCGACATCTACAACGACTTCTCCGCGGCGCTGCGCGCCAACATCACCGCCGCCGGCGTTCCGCTGGAGAAGACCTACATCCCGCACGACGGCATCTACCGGGCGATCGCCGCCGGTGACGCGGCCGCCGCCGAGCGCGCCGGCCTGGAGTGCATGGAGCGCATCCTCGCCGCCCTCACCGAGTCCACCGAGCTGTCCTGACCCGGCCCGTGGCCTCCGCCGGGCCGGGCGCCGGCCGTGCCGACCGGCGCGCCGCCGTCCGCCCGCACCGCACGCATCCGCCGCGTCTCGCCGCGCCGTACCCGCCGCGGCGGGACGCGGCGTCGTCTCCGGGCGCAGATCCCGCCGCGGACGCCCGCGGCGGGACCGGCTAGGACCCAAGGCGCAGGGACATCACCAGGTAGCGGAAGGTCGGGTCGCCGGCGTCGTCGGTGAGCAGCGCCGGCGGGGGGGGGGGGTCCAGCCCGGGGGGCACCGGCGGCCCGGTCCTTTTTAAAAAATTAGCGCTCCGACGAAAAAAAAGAGAGGAA
>QGUZ01000457.1 GCA_003242605.1 Actinomycetota bacterium | reverse complement strand
CGACTAGGCCGTCCCGCCCGGCGTGGTCTCGGCCGCGCCGGGCGGTCGCCGCCGCCCCGGGACGCCGCCGCGGCGCCCCGGGGCGGGCCGGCCCGCGCCGCGAGCCCTCGTGCCGGGGCCGCGGCGCGTCGGCGTGTCAACGGCGCGGCGTCGCGCGCGGACGCGCGGCGGCCGCGCGGCACGGCCGGTACGGCGCCGCCGTACCGGGACACCATGCGCATCCGCGATCCGGGGCCGGAATAGGGACCGGCCTGCGCGGGTTGCAACGTCTGGCACACTGGTAGCCGAACCGCAGCGGTACCGGTTCACGTCCCGGACCGGACGACCCGGCGACCGCCCGAATGCGAGAGGAAGATCATGAAGGCCGGTATTCACCCGGAATACGTCGTTACGCAGGTCACCTGCACGTGCGGTAACAGCTTCGTCACGCGTAGCACCGCGAAGAACGGCGTCATCCACGCTGACGTGTGCTCGGCCTGCCACCCGTTCTACACGGGCAAGCAGAAGATCCTGGACACCGGTGGGCGGGTCGCCCGCTTCGAGAAGCGGTTCGGCAAGAAGTCCAAGTAGCCGCTGTCGCGACGCCGGCTCGGCATCGTCCCTGCCGTGGCAGGGGCGTGCCCGGGTCGGCGTTCGTCGTGATCGGGCGGGAACGGACGCGCGGTGTCACCGGAGGCCCGGCGGGAACGCGGTCCGGCGACGACCGGACGGCGATGCCGCCGCGGCCGGACGGCGTGGTGCGAGGTGTGAAGAGGAGGCACGGTGAATCTCGACGAGCTACTCAAGGAGTACGCGGAGCTTGAGACCAAGCTCGCCGACCCCTCGGTGCACGCCGACCAGAACCAGGCGCGTACGCTCGGCAAGCGGTACGCGGAGCTCACGCCGATCGTCAACACCTACCGGGAGCTGCAGCGCGTCCGCGAGGACCTCGCCACCGCCAAGGAGCTCGCCGCCGAGGACCCGGCGTTCGCCGAGGAGGCGGCCGAGCTCGAGGGGCGCATCGGGCCGCTGGAGGAGCGGCTGAAGAAGCTGCTCATCCCCCGCGACCCGAACGACGACAAGGACATCCTCATGGAGATCAAGGCGGGCGAGGGCGGCGAGGAGTCGGCCCTGTTCGCCGCGGATCTGCTGCGGATGTACCTGCGCTACGCGGAGCGCGAGGGCTGGAAGACCGAGATCATCAGCGCCCAGCCCTCCGAGCTCGGCGGCTACAAGGACGTCACGATCGCGATCAAGAGCCGGAACGGCCAGGGCGGCGTGTGGTCCCGGCTCAAGTTCGAGGGCGGCGTGCACCGGGTGCAGCGCGTCCCGGTGACCGAGTCGCAGGGCCGGATCCACACGAGCGCGGCCGGCGTGCTCGTCTACCCCGAGGCCGAGGAGATCGACGTGCAGATCGACCCGAACGACCTGCGCATCGACGTCTTCCGGTCGAGCGGCCCGGGCGGCCAGAGCGTCAACACCACCGACTCGGCGGTGCGCATCACCCACATCCCCACCGGCGTGGTGGTGACGTGCCAGAACGAGAAGAGCCAGTTGCAGAACAAGGAGGCGGCGATGCGCATCCTGCGCGCCCGCCTGCTCGCGATGGCACAGCAGGAGGCCGAGGCGGCCGCGGCGGCCGAGCGCAAGTCGCAGGTCCGCACGGTCGACCGGTCCGAGCGCATCCGCACCTACAACTTCCCGGAGAACCGCATCTCCGACCACCGCGTGGGGTTCAAGGCCTACAACCTCGACCAAGTGCTGGACGGCGACCTCAGCGCGGTGATACAGGCATTGCTCGACGCAGAAATGGCGGAGAAACTCGCCGCCCACTCGTGAGACACGCCACATGACGCTGCTGCTGGACGAGATCGCGCTCGCCACCGCCAGGCTCGCGGAGGCGGGTGTGCCCTCGCCGCGCACCGACGCCGAGGAGATCGCCGCGTTCGTCCACGGCGTACGGCGTAGCGAGCTGCACACCGTCCGCGACTGCGACTTCGACGCGCGGTTCTGGGAGGGCATCGCGCGCCGCGCGGCCCGCGAACCCCTCCAGCACATCACCGGCCGGGCCTACTTCCGCTACCTGTCGCTGGAGGTGGGACCCGGCGTCTTCATCCCCCGCCCCGAGACCGAGGTCGTGGCCGGTTGGGCGATCGACCGGCTGCGCGAGATGGACGTCGCCAACCCGCTCGTCGTCGACCTCGGCACCGGCTCCGGCGCGATCGCGCTCTCCATCGCCCAGGAGGTCGCGCTGTCCGAGGTGCACGCCGTCGAGGTGGACCCCGACGCGTACGCCTGGGCGAAGCGCAACATCGTCGAGCTCGGCCAGGGCCGGGTGCACCTCCACCCGGAGGACATGCGCGACTGCCTGCCCGAGCTCAACGGCCGGGTCGACCTGGTGATCTCCAACCCGCCGTACATCCCGCCGGGCATGGTGCCGCGCGACCCCGAGGTGCGCGAGTACGACCCCGCGCGCGCCCTCTACGGCTCCGACGAGGACGGGCTCGGCGAGATCCGCGCGGTCGAGCGCACCGCCCGGCGGCTGCTCCGGCCCGGCGGGTACGTCGTGGTCGAGCACGCCGACGAGCAGGGCCCGGCGGTGTACTGGATCTTCGCCGAGGAGCACGGCTGGCGCGACGTGCGCAACCACCAGGACCTCACCGGGCGGGACCGGTTCGTGACGGCCCGGCTCGGCCGGGAGTGAGCGTCCGCGCCGCCCGGATGCCCGCCCGGCGGCGGCCGCCGCCGGGCGGGCATCCGGGATCGCTCACCGTCCGGGACTGACTAGGATCGGCTGCGTGAGCGAGCGAAAGGATCCGGCCCCGGACGCCGGTAAGCCCGCCGCGGAGCGCGCCGAGGCGGCACAGGACCGGCGGCCCGGCCCGCAGGCGGAGAGCACCGCGGCATCGGAGGAGTCCCGCGCGTCGTCCGGGCCCGCCGTACCCGGCGAGGTGGCGGCCGCGCCGTCCGCCGCCCCGCCGCACGCCGACCCGCTGCGCGAGCCGGCCGGGGAGCGGCCGGAG
>QGUZ01000136.1 GCA_003242605.1 Actinomycetota bacterium | reverse complement strand
CGCACCTCCTGCACGAACGGGGCGGGCGCGACCGTCGCGCGGATCGCGACCTGGCGGTGCGGCTCGACGGCCGGCTTGGCCGTGTTCGGCTCCTCGCCCCACAGCACGGTGACCTCGGTGCCCGGCTCGGCGACGTCGAGGTCGACCGTGGCGAGCGACACGTACGCGTGCTCGTTGACGAGGTAGCCGACGTCGAGCGACAGGCCGACGAGCCGGCCGTCCTTCTGCACCGCGTCGACCTGGTAGAAGGCGTACCGGCTCTTGGGGAACTCGAGGTACTTGGCCGGGGTGCCCTCCTCGTACAGGGTGCGCTGCGCGGCGGCGAGGTCGTCCGGGTGCCACACCAGCGTCACCTTGGTCCGCCGCGGCGTGCCCGCCATCCGCTCCAGCGCCGCGCGGCCGAGGAAGTCGTGGTCGAATTTGACGATGTGGCCGTAGCCGATGTCGTACGGCGTGACGTAGTAGTCGGTGATGTCGTCGGAGACGAAGCTGCCGCCGAGCGACCCGACCTGGGAGAGCGGCAGCCACTCCCGGTACTCGCGCTCCTCCGGGCCGAAGATCGCGGGGACCGCGGTCGGGATCCAGCCGGACTCGAGGTTCGCCGTGGAGTACGCCTTCGCGCCGGCCCGGACCAGCCCGAACTCCTCACCCGCCTCGAGCAGCGCGCCGAGCACGGCCTCGCCGTCCTCCCACGGTCCGAACACCTCGAAGCCGGGCTGCCCGGCCATGCCGTGGCGCAGCGCCCGCACCTTCCGGCCGGCGATGGTCAGCTCGGTCATGTTGAAGAACCTCACCTGCGGCAGCGGGCCGCCGGTGACCTTCTCCAGCAGCCGCAGCGCGTTCGGGCCCTGCAGCTCGTACCGGTAGAGCCGGGGCGGCCGCCCGGCCGGGCGCTCCACCGAGTTCGGGTCGCGCTCGATCGTCACGTCGTACCCGCCGGCCTTGGCGTGGTACTCGAGCCAGTTCGGCACGGTCACGTGGCCGACGACGTCGACGAAGTTCTCCTCGAGGTGGAAGAGGATGGCGTCGCCGATGAAGTAGCCGTCCTTGTTGACCGCGACGTACTGCTTCGCCTTGCCCGGCGTGAAGTTGGCGAAGGTGTTGACGCCGAAGTCGGACAGCAGCCGCAGCGTGTCCTTGCCCCTGATGAACAGGTCGGTCATGTGGTGGGACTGGTCGAGCAGCGCGCACGTGCGCCGCCACGCCTGCTGCTCGGACCGCCAGTTGGTGAACTCCGGCGTCACCGGGAAGGCGTGCGGCCGCGCCGGCGAGTTGCGCAGCAGCTCGACCGCGGATCCCGCCCGGCGGATCGCCGCCTCAAGACTCTCCACTGCCACGACGTCACATCCTCCTGGTCCGGTGCCCGGCCCAGGCCTCGCCGCCCGGGCCACGGTGCCGCAGCACCGTCGCGTCCCAGTAGAACCGACCGCGCGCCCGGATCTCGTCCGGCAACCGGGCACAGTGCGCTACGACAAATGACCGATGCCGCCGCGCCCGCCCGCCGGCTGCGGCGCGCTGCGGGAGCGTACGGCGAGCAGCGTGACGTCGTCGTCGAAGTCGGCGTCGAGGAGCGCGTCGCACAGCTTGGCCAGCGGCCCGCCGGCGTGGGCGGTGGCGATCTCGACGAGCCGCGCCATGCCGTCCTCGAGGTGCAGGTCGTGGTGCTCGACGAGGCCGTCGGTGTAGAGCAGCACCGCGGCGCCCGGCGGGATCTCGGCGTGGTGGTCGGGGCGGGGCACGGTGAGGTCGACCCCGAGCGGGAGACCGGGCTCGGTGCGCAGGAAGGCGGCCCGCTCGCCGGGGGCGACGAGCAGCGGCGGCAGGTGGCCCGCGCTCGACCAGCGCAGCAGGGCGGCGCCGGACGGGATCGGCCGCAGCCGGGCGACGAGCACGGTCGCCATCGGGCCGCCGTGCAGGTCGTGCAATACCTGGTCGAGGTCGTGCAGGATGTCGCTCGGCGGCTCGCGCCGGTAGTAGGCGACGACGCGGAGCATGTTGCTGATCTGGGCCATGATGGTGGCGGCGCGCGCGTCGTGGCCCATCACGTCGCCGACCGAGAGGCAGGTCACCCCGTCGGGCAGGCGGAACACGTCGTACCAGTCGCCGCCGATGTTCGGCAGCCGGGTGGCGGTCCGGTAGCGGGTCTCCAGCTCGCAGCCCTCGATGTGCGGCATCGGCGGGAGCAGCCGCCGCTGGAACTCCTCGGTGATGCGCCCCAGCCGCCGGTACAGGTCGGCGTTCTCGATCGCCACCCCCGCCACCCGGGCGAGCGCGACCAGCATGTCCTCGTCTTCCTGCGTGTACGTCCCGCCGAGCCGGTCGGCGAGGTAGAGGTTGCCGTAGATCGTGCCGCCGACCGTGATCGGCACGGCGAGCAGCGTGGTCATCAGCGGGTGGTCCAGGGGGAAGCCGACCGAGTTCGGGTGCGCGGACAGGTCGTCGAGGCGCAGCGGCCGCGGATTGCGGATCAGCTCGCCGAGGAGCCCGGTGCCGTGCGGCAGCTCCTCGCCGCGCGCCGCGGACCGGTCCGAGCAGTACCCGCGGCTGAACATCGCGCTGAACCCGCCCGAGCCGTCGAGCACCGCGAGCGCGCCGTACTTGGACGGCACCACCCGCATCGCGACGTCGACGATGGTGCCGAGCACCGCGTTGAGGTCGAGCTCGGCGCCGATCCGCAGCACGGCGTCGAGCGGCACGTCCACCCGGCCGCGGCCCTCGGCGGCCGGGCGCGGGCCGGGCCCAGGCCGCCCCGCCGTACCGGCGTCCCCGCGGCCGGTCGCGCCGCCCAGGCCGGCCGGACCGGCGGACGATCGCCTCGCCATGCCTCCCCCTCCTGTCGCCCGGCGCGGTCCCGGTGCGCGGCCGCACCCGGCGGCGCCGCGTGGCAGCGGCGCCGTGTGCGAGCGCACGGCGCGCGGCCCGGCGTGGTGCCGTTCGCCGGAAAGTCGTCCGACCTTTTCCCCTGTCCACCTCGTTCCCGGCGAAACCCCAGGTGGGACGGTATTCGGGCGCGGCCTGCGGAGGGGCCCGGAAACGGCCCTGGGGGCCGGCCCCGGTCGCGGGCCGGCCCCCAGGGGCGCGGAAGACGCCGGATCAGCGCTGATCGATGGGGACGTAGTCGCGGGCGGGCGGGCCCACGTAGAGCTGGCGGGGGCGGCCGATCCTGGTCATCGGGTCCTCGATCATCTCCCGCCACTGGGCGATCCAGCCGGGGAGGCGGCCGATCGCGAACAGCACGGTGAACATGTCGGTGGGGAAGCCCATGGCCTTGTAGATCAGGCCGGTGTAGAAGTCGACGTTCGGGTAGAGCTTGCGCTCGATGAAGTACTCGTCGTTGAGGGCGATCTCCTCGAGGTTCATGGCGAGCTCAAGGAGCGGGTCGCCCTGGCCGGTGCGGGAGAGGACCTCCTGGGCGGCCTTCTTGACGATCGCGGCGCGCGGGTCGTAGTTGCGGTAGACGCGGTGGCCGAAGCCCATCAGCCGCACGCCCTTTTCCTTCTTCTTCACCCGCTCGACGAAGCCCTTGACGTCGCCGCCGGAGTCGTAGATGTCCTGCAGCATCTCCAGCACGGCCTGGTTGGCGCCGCCGTGCAGCGGGCCGAACAGGGCGTTCACGCCGGCCGACACCGAGGCGAACAGGTTGGCGTGGCTGGAGCCGACGAGCCGCACCGTCGAGGTCGAGCAGTTCTGCTCGTGGTCGGCGTGCAGGATGAACAGCATGTCGAGCACGTCGACGAGGACCGGGTCGACCTCGTACGGCTCGCTCGGCACGCCGAAGGTCATGCGGAGGAAGTTCTCCACGTAGCCCAGCGAGTTGTCCGGGTAGAGCAGAGGACGACCGATCGACTTCTGGTGGGCGTAGGAGGCGATCGTCGGGAACTTCGCCAGGAGCCGGATCGTGGAGATCTCGACCTGGTCCTTGTCGAACGGGTCGAGGCTGTCCTGGTAGAAGGTGGACAGCGCGCTCACCGCCGAGGAGAGCACGGCCATCGGGTGGGCGTCCCGCGGGAAGCCCTCGAAGAACTGCCGCATCTCCTCGCGCAGCAGCGTGTGCTTGGTGATTTTCGTGGTGAAGTCGTCGAGCTGTTTACGGGTGGGCAGCTCGCCGTAGATCAGCAGGTACGCGACCTCGAGGAAGGTGGACTTCTCCGCGAGCTGCTCGATCGGATAGCCGCGGTAGCGCAGGATGCCCGCCTCGCCGTCGATGTAGGTGATCGCCGAGGCACAGCTCGCCGTGTTCGCGTACCCCGGATCCACCGCGACGTGTCCGGTCTCCTTGAGGAGGCTGCTCACGTCGATTCCGGCCGGCCCTTCGGTGACCGGACGGACCGGGAGTGACAAGGAACCCTTGTCGTACTCGAGCCTGAAAGCGGTCCCGGAGGATCCGGCAGCTTCCTCTCCGCGCCGAGCCTGCGGACTGATCGTCATCTCGGTCTCCTCTTTACCGGCCGTAGAACGGTGCCCGTCCCGACATCTTGTGGACTGTCCGAACGGACAACTCGTACGTGGGCATACCTTTTCCCACGTAGTCTCCCAGTGCCGGTAACGACCGATGTCAGCACCCCCGGCACGGAGCGGGATCCCCGGTCCCCGCGGGGACTTTGGGCGATCGCCGTCCCACGGTGACCAGGGGTGGCCTGCCGCCGGCCGGGCCGGGCCCGGTCAGCCGGAGACGAGCAGCAGCGCCCTGCCCAGGGTACGGCGTTCCTCGAGTGCCCGGTGCGCCTCGGCGGCCTGCTCCAGCGGGTAGACCGCGCCGATGTGCGGCCGCAGCACGCCCTTGGCGGTCAGCTCGAGCGCCCGGGCGATCCGGGCGTGCGCGGTCGCCGGGTCCGGGGGCGGGCCGCCGAAGAGCGGGTTGTGCACGGTCACCTTGCGCCGCTCGGCGAGCTCCGGGTCGATCTGGGTGATCCCGCCGCCCGCGGAGCCGTAGCTGACGAACCGGCCGCCGTCGGCCACCGCGTCGAACGCGGCCCTGCCGTACGCGCCGCCCGCGCCGTCGAAGACGAGGTCGGCGCCGCGGCCGCCGGTCGCCTCCCGCACCCGGGCCGGCCAGTCCGGCGCGGAGTAGTCGACCACGGCGGTCGCGCCGAGGCCGCGGAGCATGGCGAGCTTGCGCTCGCCTCGGGCGGCGGCCACCACCCGGGCCCCGGCGTCGAGGGCGAGCTGCACCAGCAGGTGGGCCGCGCCCCCGGCCGCGGCGGTGACGAGCACCCACTCGCCCTCGGCCGCGGGCGTCTCCGCGAACAGGCCGATCGCGGTGCCGCCGTCGTGCAGCACGGCCGCGGCCTCGCGCAGGCCGAGGTCGTCGGGTACCGGCACGATCTGCGTCTCGGCGGCGAGCAGCCGCTCGGCGTAGCCGCCGTCGGTGCGCGCGACCACCCTGCGGCCCAGCCACGCGGGGTCCACGCCCTCCCCCACCGCGTGCACCCGCCCGGCGCCCCCGCGGCCGGGCACGTACGGCAGGGACGGCGCGGCCGGCCCGGCGCGACCCGATCGCCGCATCACGTCGAGGTAGATGACGTCGGTCACCGCCATGTCCACCACGACCTGCCCGGGGCCGGGGACCGGGTCCGGCAGCTCCACCGGCCGCAGCACCTCGGGTCCGCCGAACTCCCGAACCTGAATGGCGCGCATCGTCAAACTCCCGTCGTCGTCGGGCCGGTACCCGGCCAGTCTCCGACCTCGAGTTCGATTGAGGTCAAGCCCGGCGGCGACGTCGCCGATCACGGGCCGGTCAGGGCTTGCGGCCGATGCCGCCGATGGCGTTCACCTTCGGCGCGTCGGGCCGGTGCAGGTCGGGCCGCCACTCGGGCAGCGGCACCACCCCGGGTGGCACGAGCTCGAGGCCGTCGAAGAAGCCGACGATCTCCTCGCGGGAGCGCAGGTGGTAGGGGACGGCGCCGCGGTCCCGGTAGTCCGCGAGCGCGGCCCGGGCGCCGTCGTCGCAGTCGACGTCGTCGTAGAGGGCGAGGTGGCTGCCGGGCGGCAGGGCGGCGACGAGCCGCCGCACCAGGGCGCGGGCGTGGTCGTAGCCGGTGATGTGGCCGAGCACGCCCATGAGCATGAGGGCGATCGGCCGGTCGAAGTCGAGGGTCTGCGCCGCGGCCTCGAGGATGCGGTCGGGCTCGCGCAGGTCGGCGAGGAGGAACGCGGTGCTGCCCGGCGGGGCGCCGGTGAGCAGGGCGCGGGCGTGGGCGTGCACCAGCGGGTCGTTGTCGACGTAGACGACCCGGGCGTCGGGGGCCTCGCGCTGGGCGAGCTCGTGGGTGTTGTCCACGGCCGGCAGCCCGGTGCCGATGTCGAGGAACTGCCGGATGCCCGCCTCCCGGGTGAGGTAGCGGACGAACCGGGCGAGCAGGTAGCGGGACTCGCGCGCCACGTCCACGATGCCCGGGTAGAGCCGCCGGAACGCCTCGCCGGCCTCCCGGTCGACCGGATAGTTGTCCTTTCCGCCCAGCCAGTAATTCCATATCCGGGCGGAATGCGGGACTGTGGTGTTGATTTCCGGCACGTGCCGCTCGCCGGGAATTTCCGAGCGCGTTTCCACGGGCACCATCTCCTGTCACGCGATCTCCGCGGCGGGCCCGGGCGCGGCCCGCGCGGCGGCGGTCCGCTCGCGCCGATGACGCATTCCCCGCTCGACTCTCACACGCGGCGCGCCGCCGGTCAAACCGTTTGTGGAAACGGTCTCGCGACCGGGACGCGGCGGAAAAGCCGGCATTCGGTGCGATCGCCGGTCGCGGTTTTCCGGGCCGGCCCTGCCGACCGGGAAAGCGGGCCGGAAACCTCGCCCGCGCGGCCCGGCTCCGGCCGGCCGCACCCCGCGGGCGGCCGCGGCCTCCCCACCGGGTGGCACCGCCGCCGACCTGGCACGACGCCCTTCCGGCGGACACCGGGGCAGGGGTACGGCGCGGCCCGGCCGCAGCCCGGCGAGGCCCGGGTGACGGGCGGGCGGACCGGGCCCGCCGTACCCGGCGAGAAAAGATCTACCGTGCGCTTTTCGCCGCGGGATCTTTGCCGGGGCGATGCGCCCGATGACGTCGATCACGGCGGCGATGACGATCGGCGGACGCACGATCTCCCGATGAGCGCGCGGTTTCCGGCATGGCGGCCGATGAAGGCTTTACCGGACTTTGACGGGTGCACAGGGTTTAACCATCGTCCCGATGCCCGTTGCAGAGCCGCACCCGACCGAGCGAGTTGTCCCGATATTGGCCTCTATGTACCTAGATGAGCGATTCTGGGTACGGATGGTCGGGGGTGAGTGTCATGCAGACCGATGTGGACTATGAAGCGGTGTTCAATTCGCTCTTCGCCCCGTTCGTGGTGCTGACCCCGGACCTGGTCGTCGCCGCCGCGAACGAGGCCTACCTGCGGGCCACCGGGCGCAGCAGGGACGAGGTGGTCGGCCGTCCCATCTTCGCCGCGTTCCCGGGCGTGTCGAACGGCACCAACGCCGAGGAGCTGGAGCCGGTGCGCGCCTCGCTGGAGCGCGTGCTCACCAAGCACACCAGCGACGTGGTGCCGCTGGTGCGGCGCGAGGTGGAACGTTCCGACCGGCCCGGCGAGTACGAGGAGCGGTACTGGCACGTGGTCAACGTCCCCGTCCTCGACAAGGACGGCGACGTGCGGTTCATCGTCAACCGGTGCGAGGACATCACCTCGCTCGTCAGGGCGGCGCGCGGCGACCGGGACGGGAACGGCGAGGTCCGCCCCGACGAGCTGCACCGCCAGATCTTCGCCCACGCCCGGGAGCTCGCGGGCGTGAGCGCCCGGCTCAAGCACGCCTACCGGCAGGAGCAGCAGACCGTGTCCGCCCTGCAGGAGGCGATCGAGCAGCAGCAGCGCTTCCTGTTCGACGCCACCCACGACCTGCGCACCCCCATCACCGCGCTGCTCACCGAGCTGGAGGTCGCGCTCACCGAGCCCGACACCGACCTGCGCAAGACGCTGATCAAGCTGCACCGCGACGTCGAGCGGCTCAACTCCATCGTCAACGACCTGCTCACCCTCGCCCGGCTGTACGCCGCCCAGCCGCCCTCCCCCGAGCTGTTCGACCTCACCGAGCTCGTCGAGCACGAGCTGGAGGCCCACCCGCCCGCGACCAAGGTGATCACGCACTTCGAGCGGCCCGCCCCGGTCCGCGCCTCCCGGGTACGGCTCGCGCGCGTGCTGTCGAACCTCATCGCCAACGCGGAACGGCACACCAGCAGCAAGATCGAGATCGTGGTGACGGCCGACCCGCCCGACGCCGTGCTCGAGGTGATCGACGACGGCCCCGGCATCCCGCCCGCCGACCGCGAGCGCATCTTCCACCGCCTCTACCGCCGCCGCGACGCCGAGTCGGCCGACAGCGGCGGCTCCGGCTTCGGCCTGTCGATCGCGCGCGAGATCGCCCAGGGCTACGGCGGCCACCTGTACGCCGCCGACCACCCCACCGGCGCCCGGTTCGTGCTGCGGCTCCCCCTCGCCGCCTCCGCCGAGCCGTCCGCGAGCCGCCCGCCGGAGAAGACCTCGTCCTGACGCCGGCCGGACGCCCTTTCCCTTCCCCGGACGGGCGGCCCCGGGCACCCGGCGTGCGGGCCGGTGCCGCACCGCGGCCGGTGCGCCGTACCGCCGCTAGCCGGTGCGCCGCGCCGGATCGAGGCGCGCGAGCCGGTCCGGGTCGGTGAGGATGTGCAGCGCGGCCACCCGGCCGCCGCGGATCGTGAACGCGAGCAGCGCCACCGGCCGGCCGGCCACGGTCTCGAGGACGCCGGGCGCGCCGTTGACGAGCACCGGGCGCGAGACGCCGCCGCTCGCGCGGGCACCGAAGATCGCCGACCGCGCGACGTCCGCCGCGCCGCGGGCGCGCCGCCCGGGCAGCGCGGGCCCCTCGTCGACGCGCAGCTCCACGTCCGGGTCGAGCACGGCGAGCAGGGCGTCGAAGTCGCCGCCCCGGGCCGCGGCGAGGAAGGCGTCGACAACGCGGCGCTGCGCGGCGAGGTCGGCGTCCGGGGCCGGGGCCGCCCCGCGCACCCGGATCCGGGCCCGGGAGGCGAGCTTCTTCGCCGTCGCCGGGGTGCGGCCGACGATCGGCGCGATCTCGCTGAACGGCACGCCGAACAGGTCGTGCAGCACGAACGCGAGCCGCTCCGGCGGGGAGAGCGTGTCGAGCACCACGAGCAGGGCGAGGCCGACCGAGTCGGCGAGCACCGCCGCGGGCTCCGGGTCGAGGCCGTCGGTCACGATCGGGTCGGGCAGCCACACCTGCTGCAGCGACTCCTCCCGCCGCGCGGTGCGGGACCGCAGCATGTCGAGGCAGATGCGCCCGACCACGGTGGTGAGCCAGCCGCCCAGGTTCTCGATCTCCGCCGCCTCCGCGCGGCTCAGCCGCAGCCACGCCTCCTGGACCGCGTCCTCGGCCTCGGCGAGCGAGCCCAGCATGCGGTAGGCCATCGCGATCAGCCGCGCGCGGTGCTCGGCGAACCGGCCCGCGAGCAGCTCCTTGTCGTCCGTCGTCACCTTCATGGCTCCTGCTCCGTCATCCGAGCGACGAGTGCGGCACCGGGAGGGTGACCGCCGGACGAGCGTAGGAGTGGGGTACGACAATGCGAGCCGACACGGGAGCCGACAAGGGAGCCGACAGCGCGCTGCGCACGGCCGTCTCCGGCCGGGTCCTGCTGCCGGGGGACGCGGGATTCGCCGCGGCGGCCCGGCCGTGGAACCTCGCGGTCGAGCAGCCGGTCGCCGCGGTGGTGGAGGCCACCGACGCGGACGACGTCGCCGCCGTGGTGCGGTACGCGCGGCGCACCGGCCGCGCGGTGGCCGCCCAGACCACCGGGCACGGCGCGGCGCCCGGCACCGACGGGGCGATCCTGCTGCGCACCCGCCGCCTGGACGCGGTCGAGGTGCGGCCCGAGCTGCGGCTCGCCCGGGTCGGGGCGGGCGTGACCTGGGACCGGGTGCTGGCGGCGGCCGCGCCGTACCGGCTGACCGGGCTCGCCGGAAGCTCGCCGGTGGTGGGCGTGGCCGGGTACACGCTCAGCGGCGGGCTGTCCTGGTACGGCCGCGCGCACGGCTGGGCGGCCGACGCGGTGACCGCGTTCGAGGTGGTGGACGCCGACGGCGGGCGGGCCCGGGTCACCGCCGAGACCGACCCGGAGCTGTTCTGGGCGCTGCGCGGCGGCGGGGGCGACTTCGCGATCGTCACCGCGCTCGAGTTCGAGCTGGTCCCGGCCCCGGACCTGTACGGCGGGAGCATGGCCTGGCCGCTCGACCGGGCGGACGAGGTCGCCGCCGCCTACCTGGAGATCACCGCGCAGGCGCCGCCGGCCCTGTCGGCGTGGCTCGGCCGGGTGAACATCCCGGGCGTGCCGCCCGCGGTCACGGTGAGCGTGGCGTTCCTCGGCACGGCCGAGGAGGCGCGCGACCTGCTCAAGCCGCTCGACGCGATCCCCGGCGCGGTCGAGGACACCAGGCGGCCGCTCGACCCGGCCGAGCTCGGCGCGATCACCGGCGACCCCGTCGACCCGATGCCGAGCGCGACCGGCGGCGAGCTGCTCGCCGGCCTCGACGAGGCCGCGCTGCGGGTGCTGCTGCACGAGCCGATCGACCCGCTCGCCGGCCTGCAGCTCCGGCACCTCGGCGGAGCGCTCGCCGAGGAGCGGCCGGGCCGCGGCGCGTGCGGCACGCTCGCCGAGCCGTACCTGCTCTACACCTACGGCGCGGTGGCCGGGCCGGAGCAGGCCGCCGCGATCCGGGAACGGCAGCGGAGCCTCGCCGCCGCCCTCGGCGACCTGGCCACCGGGCGCCGGCCGTACATCTGCCTCGGGGCGGGCGAGACCGTGGCGCACACCTTCCCCGCCGCGACCGTCGACCGGCTGCGGCGGATCAAGCGGGAGCGCGACCCGCACGGGGTGATCCTCGCCAACCACCCGGTGGCGCACTGACCGGACGCGCTTCCGGCGGCCGGACCGCGCGCCCGGCCGCCGGACCGCGGGCGGCGCGGCCACGGCGGCCGATCCCGGTTTCACCGTGCCGCCGTCCGGATGCGGTCGTTGTCAGTGTCGGTCCCCGGTGATACACAGGCCGCGTGGCCGAGATCATGTTGCTTCACTCCGCACTGGGACTGCGACCGGGCGTACACGCCGCCGCCGACGTCCTCCGGGCGGCGGGGCACACCGTGACGGTGCCCGACTACTACGACGGCGAGGTGTTCGACGACGTCGAGGGCGGGCTGCGCAAGCGCGACGCGCTCGGCATCGAGGAGATCAGGCGACGGGTGCGCCGGTTCGCCGAGGCCGTCGACCGTCCCGTGGTGTTCGCGGGGTTCTCCCTGGGGGCGGCCGCGGCCGGCACGCTCGCCGCGTCGCACCCGTCGGCCCGGGGCCTGATCCTCATGCACGGCGCGGTGGCCGACGACGCGCTGGCCGGCCCGTGGCCCGCGCACGTGCCGGTCCAGGTGCACTACGGCGAGGGCGACCCGTGGGTGGAGGCCGAGACGGTCGCCGAGCTGGAGCGGCTCGTCACCGCCTCCGGCGCCGCGTTCGAGGTGTACACCTACCCGACCGACGCGCACCTGTTCGCCGATCCCGGCCTGCCCGACTACGACCCGTGCGCCGCGACCCTCATGTGGCAGCGGGTAACGGAATTCCTTAAAAGAATTTCGGACTGAGTTCACGATCAGAGAAAAGGCAATCACGTAACGCACACTCGAAAAACGGGTATTGCCTCAGCCGGGAGATTTACTTAAGCTCCACACTGTCGGTGAATCGACGGGAAAGGGGCGACCCATGACGATCGAGATCCGGACCGTCGAAGAGGTCGAGACGACCGGCAACAGCAACAGCTGCTGACCTGACAGCCGCTGACCTGCACACGGGGCCGCCGCACCGCCGCCGGCGGCCCCTACCCTGCACCCCGGGAGCCGACCGAAATGACGCGGGTTCAGGTGAATCCGGCCTTTCCGTTTTTCCTCGATGATTTGTCGGGCCGGGCCCGGCTGGGCGATTTCCCGCCGACCGGGCGAATTCTGGATTCGGTGGCCGGGCCGCTGCGTGAATTGCTGCGGCTGTGCGCGACGGCCCCGCGGCGGCCGGAGGAGCTGTACGACCGGGTCGCGGGCGCCTCCCGGGAGGAGATCGACGCGGCCGTGGACCGGCTGCTCGCCGAACGCATCCTGGTGCGGGAGAGCGACACCGCGCGGCTCACCGCCGACGAGCGGCGCTCCCGTCAGGCGCTGTTCCTGTCGATGTTCCACCCGGCCGAGCGGGTCGAGGCGGCGCTGCGCGACCTCGCCCGGCTCACCGTCGCGGTGCTCGGCGTCGGCGCGATCGGCGGGGCGGGCGCGCCCCCCCTCCCCCCCCCCCGGGGGGGCGCGCCGCCGCCCCGCGGCGACGGCCGGGGGCGGCCCGCGGACCCTCCCCCCCCCCCCCCCCTCCCCCC
>QGUZ01000135.1 GCA_003242605.1 Actinomycetota bacterium | reverse complement strand
CGTCGTGCACCACGCCCACCACGACCTCGGTGATCGGCATCTCCACGCCGTGCTTGCGCGCGAGCTCGAGCACCGACTCGCACGACTTGACCCCCTCGGCGGTCTGCTTGGTGACGGCGACGACCTCGTCGAACGTCATGCCGCGGCCGAGGTTCTCCCCGAAGGTGCGGTTGCGCGACAGCGGCGAGGTGCAGGTGGCGATGAGGTCGCCCATGCCGGCGAGCCCGGCGAAGGTGTGCGGGTCGGCCCCGAGCGCCGCGCCGAGCCGGGAGATCTCGGCGAGGCCGCGGGTCATCAGCGTGGCGGCGACGTTGTCGCCGAGCCCCATGCCGACCGCGACCCCCACCGCGAGGGCGATCACGTTCTTCACCGCGCCGCCCAGCTCCACCCCGATCACGTCGGGGTTGGTGTACGGCCGGAACCAGGGCAGGTGGCAGGCCTCCTGGAGCCGCTTGGCCACCACCGGATCGACCGAGGCGACCACGGTGGCCGCGGGCTGCCGCTGCACCAGCTCGCCCACGAGGTTGGGCCCGGAGACGACCGCCACGCGCTCCAGCGGCACGTCGGCGACCTCGCAGATCACCTCGCTCATCCGCTTGCAGGTGCCCTGCTCGATGCCCTTCATCAGGCTCACCAGCACGGCGTCGCCTGGGATGTAGGGCGTCCACTTGGCCAGGTTGCCGCGGAGCGTCTGGGCCGGGACGGCGAGCACGACCAGATCGGCCCCGTCCATCGCCTCGGCGGGGTCGGTGGTCGCCCGCAGTCCGTCGGGCAACCGCACGCCCGGCAGATAGTCGGGGTTCTCGTGCCGCCTGTCAATGGCCTCCACCACCTCGGCGCGGCGCCCCCACAGGATCGTCTCGGTGCCGGCCTCGGCGAGGATCATCGCGAAGGTGGTCCCCCAGGACCCGGATCCGAAAACGGCGGCTTTGGTCATTCTCTCACCGTACGACGTCGTCAAGCCTTGGCGACGTCATCGGCGTCGCGGGCGGTGTCGCGGGCGGCCTCGGCCGTGCCGCCGTCCGTGGAGCGGTCCGATGCGCCCTGCTCCGGCCGCGCCGCGGCGCGGTTCGTGGCGCGGTTCATGTCGTACGGCGTGTCGGGGGCCTTCTCCCCGCGCAGCTCCTCGAGCTGGCGGGTGATCGCCGCCATGATGTCGGCGGTCGCCTCGCGCAGCACGGTGCCGCGGATCGGCTGCCCCTGGTACTTCGACAGGTCGACGGGCGGGCCGACGAGCACCCGGAAGGTCTTGCGCGGCAGCAGCCGGGGCCGGGTCTCCTTGCCGTACGGCAGCAGCTCCTGGGCGCCCCAGTGGGCGACCGGGATCACCGGGACGCCGGTGGCGAGCGCGAGCCGGGCCACGCCGGTCTTGCCGACCATCGGCCACAGGTCGGGGTCGCGGGTGACCGTTCCCTCGGGGTAGACGACCACGCACGCCCCCTCCCGCAGCGCCTCCTCGGCGTGCTTGAGCGACTTCGCCGCGTCGGCGCTGCCCCGCGCCACCGGGATCTGCCGCAGCTTGCGCAGCACGTACCCGAGCACGGGGTAGCGGAACAGGCTCTCCTTCACCATGAAGACCATCCATCGCCCGTTCACGTACAGGAAGTGGGAGATGAGCAACGGGTCGATGTTGGACAGGTGATTGAGCGCGATGATGCAACCGCCCTTGCGCGGTATCGTGCCCCGCCAGTCCCGCTTGACCAGGAGGAACAGCAGCGGCCGCAGGATCACCACGGCCAGCGCCTCCCAGAACAGCGACGGTCGTCCGGGCCGGCGACGACTCATTACCCCTCCCGTGATCGGCCGACAGATGCGTCCCCAAGTCTCCCGGTTCGCCGCCACGCCTGTCGAGGCGGGATGCTGGTAGGCATGGATGACGTGGGAGGCTCCGGCTGGTCCGTGGTGGTGCCGGTGAAGACGCTCGTGGCCCCCAAGGCCCGGCCCCGCGGAGGCCGCCGGGCCGTACCGGGCCGCCCTCGCGGGGGCGGTGGCGTGCGACACGGCCACGGGGGCGCTCGCCTGCCCGCCGGTGCGGCGCGTGGTGGTGGTCACCGCCGACCCCGTGCCGGCCGAGCGGCTCGCCGCGCTCGGCGCGCACGTGGTGGACGATCCGCTGCGCGGCCTCAACGCGGCGCTGCGCGCCGGGGCCGCCGCGGCGGTACGGCTCGCGCCCGGCGATCACGTGGCCGCGCTCCAGGCCGACCTGCCCGCACTGCGCCCGGCCGAGCTGGCCCGGGTGCTCGCCGCGGCCGAGCAGTTCGAGCAGGCGTTCCTCCCCGACGCCGTGGAGGTCGGCACCACCTGCTACACCGCCCGCCGGGGCGAGCCGTTCCGGCCCGCGTTCGGCGGCGCCTCCCGGGCCCGGCACCTGGCGGGCGGTGCGAAGGAGCTGCTGCTCGACGGGGTCGCCTCGGTGCGGCGGGACGTCGACACGATCGAGGACCTGCGGGACGCGCTCGCCCTCGGCGTCGGCCCGCACACCGCCGAGGTCGCCGCGAAGCTGGGCCTGTACGGCTAGCGGCGGCCGCCGGGTCAGGGCTGCTCGGCGGCCGGGCGGGCCCGCCGCGGCAGCAGGTACACGGCGGCGAAGGTGACCGCGAGCAGGCCGAGCACGACCCACAGCGTGGTCCGGATCGCGGCGGCGACGCCGGTCCCCGCGGCGAAGTCCGCCTCGAACTGGAAGAAGACGGTGCCGAGCAGTGCGACACCGAACGACCCGCCGAGCTGCTGCACCGCGGTGAGCGCGCCGGAGGCCGAGCCGGTCTCCTGCGGCTCCACGCCGGCGAGCACGATGTCGAAGAACGGGGCCATGACCGCGCCCATGCCCACCCCGGCGACCACGAGCGCGGGGCTCATCGCCCAGGTGGTGACCTGCTCGGCGGTCTCCAGGACGACGAGCAGGCCGCCGGTGCCGAGCGCCATCACCGCCAGGCCGAGGTGGACGAGGCGGCGGCCCAGCCGCGCCACGAGGCTCGCGCCGGCCCCGGCGCCGATCGCCGTCCCGATCGACCAGGGCAGGAAGGCGAGCCCGGCGTCGAACGCGGAGCGGCCCAGGCCGATCTGCAGGTACAGGCTGAGCACGAGGGAGAACCCGGCGATCACCCCGAAGAACACCACCCCGGTGACGAGCCCGCCGGAGAACGCGCGCCTGCGGAACAGCTCCGGCACCACCAGCGGATCGCCGCCCGCCCGCCGGCGGGCCACCTCGTACCGCCCGAACAGCGCGAACAACCCGGCGGACGCGGCCATCATCGCGAACGTCCAGGCCGGCCAGCCCAGCTCGCGCCCCTGCACCAGCGGGTAGACCATGAGCACCCCGGCCGCGGTGACGAGCAGCACGCCGACGAGGTCGAGCCGCGGCGGCCGGGCCGTACGGGCCTCGGGCAGCGCCCACAGCCCGACGAGTACGGCGAGCAGCGCCACCGGCAGGTTGATGATGAAGATCATCCGCCAGCCGGTGCCGAACAGGTCGGCGTCGACCAGCCATCCGGCGAGCAGCGGCCCGCCGACCGAGGCGAGCCCCATGATCGGGCCGAACAGCCCGAAGGCGAGCGCCATCTCGCGCGGCGGGAACATGGTCTTGATCAGGCCGAGCCCCTGCGGCAGCATCACCGCGCCGAAGACGCCCTGCACGACCCGGGCGGCGAGCAGGACCCCGGGCGCCCAGGCGAGTGCGCACAGCAGCGAGCCGGCGGCGAACCCGAGGGCGCCGATCAGGAACATGCGCTTCTTGCCGTGAATGTCGCCGAGGCGCCCGCCGGTGATGAGGCCGGCGGCGAGCGCGAGGGTGTAGCACGCGCCGAGCCACTGGATCGTGCTCTCGCCGCCGCCGATGTCGGCCACGATGGTGGGCCCGGCGATGTGCGTGACCAGCGCGTCAAGCATGTCCATCACCTCGGCGGCGAGGAGGACGAGCAGGGCGATCCACCGCAGGCGATGGGCCGGCTCGGCCGCGGCGGCCGCGGGCGCGGCCGACACCGGCTCGGACCCGGGTTCGGACACGGGTTCGGACACGGGTTCGGACACGGAATCGGGAACCGGGGCGGTCATGGACCCCTCCTGCGAAGAACAGTGTTCACCTTGTAGTGAACGCTGTTCTCTCACAGAACGTCGTTCGCAGTCAAGAGCGATGTTCAACACGCTGATCAGCGCTCGGCCCGGTCCGTGCGCTGTGGTAGAAGTGGAGGCGCAGGCCGACAGGGAGATCGATGACCAGCGAACCCGAGAAGGCCGAGGACTCCCTGCCCCCGCCGCCGTGGGAGCGCCCGGCCAAGCGCACCGCCCCCGCCCGGGTCCCGCTCACCCGGGACCGCATCGTCGACGCGGCCTTCACCGTGCTCGACCGGGTGGGCTTCGACCGGCTGAGCATGCGCCAGGTCGCCGCCGAGCTCGACGTCGCGGTGTCGGCCCTCTACGCGCACGTCCGCGACAAGGACGAGCTGCTGGAGCTCATGTACAACCGGGCCTTCGCCGGTCTCCGGGTGCCCGACCCCGACCCCGGGCGGTGGATCGAGCAGATCAAGGAGTACGCCAGGCAGGTACGCGCCCGCCTGCGGTCCCATCGCGACCTCGCCCGCATCTCCATGCGGCACCTGCCGTTCACCCGCGAGATGCTGCCGATCGTGGAGCGGGTCTTCGCGATCCTGCGCGCCGGCGGGCTGCCCGACCACATGGTGACCGCCGCGGCCGACATGCTCTCCACCTACGTGGAGGGGTTCGTTTACGAGGAATCGCTGTGGTTTGAGCGGAAACCGGAAAACGACGAGTTCTGGGAAGGTCTCGGCGCCCAGATGCGGGACTATTTCGCCGCGTTGCCGCGGGACCGATTCCCGAACCTCGTCGCGCTCGCCACGTCGATGTTCTCAGTGGACAACGACGAGCGGTTCGAGCTCGGCCTCGACGTGATCCTGCGCGGCCTCGCCAGCTACGCCCGAGGCTAGGATGGCGCGCGTGCAGGCCACCGTCCGGACGTTCGATCCGCGCACCCGCAGCGGCACGCTGTTCCTCGACGACGGCACGCCGGTCGGCTTTGGCGGCGAGGCCCTCGACGCCGGGCCGCTGCGCACGCTCCGCCCGGGTCAGCGGGTGACGATCAGGCTCCGCGGCGACGTGGTCACCGCCATCACCCACCCCGGCTTTTCGCTGCCCGAAGAACCGCCTGAAGAATCCGAAGACGGCTGAGCATCGCGTTCACCGGGCGGAAAAGGACGGCGCCCGGCCCCAGGCGGGGCCGAGCGCCGTGGCGTCCCTTGCGGATGACGGCTATTTCTGCCGCTTTCCGCCCTGGTTGACCAGCTCCTTGAAATCCGTCCCCGGCCGAAAACGCGGCACCCAGCTCTCCGGCACCTCGATGGGCTCACCGGTCGACGGGTTGCGGGCGGTGCGCGCCGGCTTGTGCACCATCTCAAAGGCGCCGAAACCCGTGATCGAGACCTTGTCGCCGCCGGCGACCGCGTGCTGAATCACGTCGAGCACGGCGTTGACCGCTTCGGTCGCCGCCTTCTTGTCGCCGAGCCGGCCGGCCACCGCCTCGACGAGTTCGCGCTTGTTCATGTTTCCCCCCCTGGTTACCCCTTACCTGCTTGAAATTAGGGGACACCGGCGTGGGACTCAATCACCAGCGGCCATGTTGCGCTCACTCGGCGTGTCGGAATAGGCCTCGAGCTCGGTCAGGAACGCCTCCAGGCGTGCGTTCGCGTGATGAATGTCGCGCTTTGCCACGTCGCAGATCGCCAGCAGGCGCTTGGTGAGCCGCACCCGCTCCTCCCGCGGCACCGCGAGCAGCCGGACGCGGCGGTGCGCGTCGCGCAGCCGCCGCGCCAGCAGGCCCTGCAGGCCGGGAAAGCTCTCGCGGAAATGGTGGGTCACACGGTCGTCGGCAGCCATGGCTGCCGACCATTCTCGTATGCCGCGATGGCGTCCTCGTGACGCAGGGTCAGCCCGATGTCGTCGAGCCCCTCCATCAGCCGCCACCGGGTGTAGTCGTCGATCTCGAACGGCACCGTGCCGCCGGCCCAGCGCACCTCGCGCTTGTCGAGGTCGACGGTGACCTCCGCCTTCGGGTCCTGCTCGGCGAGGTCCTGCAGGCGCAGCACCACGTCCTCGGGCAGCACCACCGGCAGCAGGCCCATCTTGGTGGCGTTGTTGCGGAAGATGTCGCCGAACCGCGGCGAGATCACCACGCGGAAGCCGTACTGCTGCAGGGCCCACACCGCGTGCTCCCGGGAGGAGCCGGTGCCGAAGTCGGGCCCGGCGACGAGGATGGTCGCCCCGTCGTAGGCCGGGTTGTTGAGCACGAAATCGGGGTCCTCCCGCCAGGCGGCGAACAGGCCCTTCTCGAAGCCGGTACGGCTCACCTGCTTGAGCCAGACGGCCGGGATGATCTGGTCGGTGTCGACGTTGCTGCGGCGCAGCGGCACGAGGCGGCCGGTGTGCGAGATGAACTTCTCCATCGTCGTCTTCCTCTCAAGGGCGCTTTCGGCTGCGGGCGGTCACAGGTCGGCGGGGGCGGTCAGCCGGCCGGTGACCGCGGTCGCGGCGGCGACCGCCGGGGAGACCAGGTGGGTGCGGCCGCCCTTGCCCTGCCGGCCCTCGAAGTTGCGGTTGGAGGTGGAGGCGCTGCGCTCGCCGGGGCGGAGCGTGTCCGGGTTCATGCCCAGGCACATCGAGCAGCCCGCGGTGCGCCACTCGGCGCCGGCCTCGATGAAGATCTCGTGCAGGCCCTCGGCCTCGGCCGCGGCCCGTACCTCCATCGACCCGGGCACGATCAGCGTGCGCACGGCGACCTTGCGGCCGCGGAGCACCTCGGCGACGGTGCGCAGGTCCTCCAGCCGGCCGTTGGTGCACGACCCGACGAAGACCGTGTCGACCTTGATGTCGCGCAGCCGCGTCCCGGGCTTGAGGTCCATGTAGGCGAGGGCACGCTCGGCGGCGGCGCGCTCGATCGGGTCGTCGAAGTCCTCCGGCGAGGGCACCACGCCGCCGAGCGGCGCGCCCTGGCCGGGGTTGGTGCCCCAGGTGACGAACGGGGTGAGCTGGGTGGCGTCGATCTCCACCACCTTGTCGAAGACCGCGTCGTCGTCGGTGCGCAGCGTCTTCCAGTACGCCACCGCCTTGTCCCACAGCTCGCCCTTGGGCGCGTGCGGGCGGCCCTTGAGGTACTCGAAGGTGGTCTCGTCCGGCGCGATCATGCCGGCCCGCGCGCCCGCCTCGATGGACATGTTGCAGATCGTCATCCGGCCCTCCATCGAGAGCTTGCGCACGGCCTCGCCGCGGTACTCGATGATGTGGCCCTGCCCGCCGCCGGTGCCGATCTTGGCGATGATCGCGAGGATGAGGTCCTTGGCGGTCACGCCGTACGGCAGGTCGCCCTGGACCTCGATCGCCATCGTCTTGGGCCGGTACTGCGGCAGCGTCTGGGTGGCGAGCACGTGCTCGACCTCGGAGGTGCCGATGCCGAACGCGAGCGCGCCGAACGCGCCGTGCGTGGAGGTGTGCGAGTCACCGCAGACGATCGTCATGCCCGGCTGGGTGAGCCCGAGCTGCGGGCCGATGACGTGCACGATGCCCTGACCGGGGTCCCCCATCGGGTGCAGCCGGATGCCGAACTCGGCCGCGTTCTTCCGCAGCGTCTCCACCTGGGCCTTCGACACCGGATCGGTGATCGGGCCGAGCACCGTGGGCACGTTGTGGTCCTCGGTGGCGATGGTGAGGTCGGGGCGGCGGACCTTACGGCCGGCGAGCCGCAGGCCGTCGAACGCCTGCGGGCTGGTCACCTCGTGCAGCAGGTGCAGGTCGATGTAGAGGAGGTCCGGCTCGCCCTCGGCCCGGCGGACCACATGCTGTTCCCAGACTTTCTCGGCCAGTGTGCGACCCATGGTGTGCGACGCCTCCTTGCGTGCCACTCTCCCGAGTGCGGGGTTTGCATCTCGCATATCGAGACGGCAATATCGTGTTATGGACAACTCTAGCGGAGTCGGCGTACTCGATAAGGCAGTCTTGGTCCTCAACGCCCTCGAAGCGGGCCCCGCGTCCCTCGCCCAGCTCGTGCAGGCGACCGGTCTTGCCAGGCCGACGGCCCATCGGCTGGCCTGCGCGCTGGAGCACCACCGCATCGTCGCCCGCGACATGCAGGGAAGGTTCATCCTCGGACCGCGTCTGGCGGAGTTGTCCTCGGCCGCGGGTGAGGACCGGCTGCTCGCGGTCGCCCAGCCGGTGCTCGCCCAGCTGCGCGACCACACCGGGGAGAGCGCCCAGCTCTACCGCCGCCAGGGGGACGAGCGGGTGTGCGTCGCCGCGGCCGAGCGCGCCAGCGGCCTGCGCGACACGGTCCCGGTGGGCACCGCGCTGCCGATGACCGCCGGGTCGGCCGCCCAGGTGCTGCTCGCCTGGGAGGAGCCGGAGCGGCTGCACCGCGGCCTGCGCGGCGCGAAGTTCACCGCCACGACCCTCGCCGCGGTACGCCGCCGCGGCTGGGCGCACAGCGTCGCCGAGCGCGAGCAGGGCGTGGCGAGCGTGTCCGCCCCGGTCCGCGGGCCGGGCGGCAAGGTGATCGCCGCGGTCTCGGTGTCCGGCCCGATCGAGCGCCTGACCCGCAGCCCCGGCCGGCTGCACGCCGCCGCCGTCGTCGCCGCCGCGGAGCGGATCAGCGAGGCGATGCGCCGGGCGAACGGCGGAGGCTGAGCGGGCCACGGAGCGGCGGGCCGCCGCGGGCGGCCGCACGATCCGGCACCGACTAGCCTGGCGGGGTGACCGATCGGATCGAGGCAGCCGCCGCCGAACTGCGCCCGCTGCTCCAAGAGTTCATCCTCTGGGCGCCGAAGCACGCCCCTGACAGCGATCCCGAGCTGCTCGGCTCGGCCGCCCTGTGGCATCGCCTGAGCGTCCGCGACGACGTGCACGTCTGGCGCAAGGGCGACCTGCGCACCCTGCTCCTCGACCGCCTCCCCAAGGTGATCGAGGACCCGGACGCGGCCGCGGACGGCATGGTGCCCACGCTGCGGGCGTACCTGACGTTCCTGTCCACCTCGGGACGGCTGCGCCGGGGCAGCGACCCGCTCGCCGCGCTGCTGGCCGAGCTCGACGCCCTGGAGGACGACTTCGTCGCGGCGATGGAGGACCTCATCGCCGAGGGCGACTGGGACGACGACGAGCTCGACGAGGAGGACGAGCCGGGCGACCTCGGCGACTTCGAGCCGTTCGCCGAGGCGCTCGCCGGCCTGCCCCCGGTCCGGGTGCGCCCGGACGCCGAGCTCGCCGCCGCGGCGCGCGCGGTGCCGCTCATCGCCCGCGCCCGCGACCTGGCGCTGTGGGCGGGCGCGGACCGGCGCCGGGTGCGCCGGGACCCGCCGGCCGACGGGCCGGAGCTCGCGGACGCGCTCGCCGCCGCCGGGCTGCCCCGGCCCGCGGACGGCGCCGCGGTGCCCGCCGAGCACGAGCGGGAGCTGTGGAACCTCTGGGAGCACGCGTTCGACCTGGAGTTCCTCGTCGCCGACCGGCGCGGCCGGGTCACGCTCGCCGAGGACACCGCGGACTGGCCGTTCGACGACGACGAGGACGTGCTGGAGCTGTGGGTGCAGGGCCTGCGCTCGGTCGACTACGGCGACCCCGAGCTCGATGACGACGACCTGACCGACGCGCTGGCGGGCCTCACCCGCGGCGTGCTGGTCCGGCTGCTCGCCGCCGGGGGCGCCCGCCCGGCCGACGAGCTGCGCGCCGAGCTCGCCGAGGCCGCCGCGGACCTCGACGACCTGGGCGAGGACGCGTGGGCGGCGGCCGCCGAGCGGTACGGCGACCCGCTCGCCCCGGCGCTCGGCTGGCTCGCCGGCTACGGCATGGTCGAGCGCGTCACGGACGGCGGCGCCGAGACGGTACGGCTCACGCCGCTCGGCGTGGAGGGCGTGCTCCACCTCGCCGACGAGGCCGGGATCGAGGTCGACGCCCGGCCCGCGTTCGACGTGATGTCCGCGGCCGAGCTGCTGGAGATCTGCGTGGACCTGCCGGACGAGGAGGCCGACGCCGAGTTCACCGCCTGGCTGGAGACCCGGGACCCGGAGCGGGCGGCCAAGGAGCTGCTCGACGCCGCGGCGGCGGACGAGTCGAACGAGATGGTCCGGGTGCAGGCGGCGAGCATGGTGGGCTCGCTCGGCGAGGCCGCGGTGCCCGCCTGGCGGTCGGTGCTCGACGAGCGCTCGCTGCGGCCGTACGCGACGAACTGCCTCGCCCGGCTCGGCGTGCCCGACGCGCCGAAGCCCGGCCCGGAGGACGTGCAGTGGATGGTCCTCGACATGTGGGCGATCTCGGCGGGGCTGGGCCGCCGCGAGTTCGTGAACACGCTGCGGGACGTGGGCACGGTCCGGGACCTGCTCGGGCTGCTCGACACGATCTGGAAGGTGCCGCACCCGCACCTGCCGGAACTGCTGGAGACGATCGCGGACGCCCACCCGGACAAGCGGGTGAGCAAGGCGGCCCGCCGCGCCCTGTTCAAGGCCCGCTCGGCCGCCGCGGCCCGCTGAGAGCCGCCTGCACGGCCGCTCGGCCCGCCGGTCGGCCCGGGAACTCCCGGAGAGCGTCGTCGGCCGCCGTGGCGGGCCTCACGGCCGTCCGCGGGCGGCTCGCGTCGCGCTCTCCGGCCCCGTCCCGGCGCGAGCCAGGGACGGGGCGCCCGGGCGTGAACCGGCGGCATGACCGACACAGAAACGAAAAATCCGCCGCCCGGCGCTCCGGGTGGCGGATCCTCGTGGTAGTCCCGACCGGATTCGAACCGGCGTTACCGCCTTGAGAGGGCGGCGTCCTAGGCCACTAGACGACGGGACCTTGCCTGCCGCTTCGTTCCCCGCCGTTCCCGGCGGTTCCTTGCGACGGCCGTAACTCTACCGTACCCGGACCCCGTGGCCAAATCGATTCTTCGCCGCTCGACGATCATCCGTTTGACCTGCGGAAACGCGAAGCCGGATGCGAGGGCCGGGAGCGGCCGGTCGCCGCCGCGGGCGGACCGGGCCACCGCGCAGGGCCCGGTACGGCGCCGGGGCGTGGCGGCGGCGCGGACGGGGAGGCGCCGGCGGCTCGGCGGCCGCGCGGGCGGTCGCGGCGGTCCACCGGATGCGGGGCGGCCCCGAGACGCGGGCGCCCGGGACCGGTCCGGGTGAGGATGGTCACACGAGCCCGAAAACGACGAACGCGGATGTCGGAGAGACATCCGCGTCGGTCACCACTCGCTGGGGTACCAGGACTCGAACCTAGACTAGCGGAGCCAGAATCCGCCGGGCTGCCAATTACCCCATACCCCACTGCTCGCGGCCTGTCGGCCGTTCGCGACGTTGGAAAGGATAGCCCAGCTTGGCACCGAGCACCAAAACGAATGTGAGATGGCCGGTCGGCGGGGGTGCGGACACGCCGACGCCCCGCGTTTGACCCGCGGCCGCGCGGCGGCATGCTGATAGGCAGCGCGTGGAGAGGAGCCGAGTCGTGGCCGAGAACCCGTTCTTCGCACCGAGCGACCTGCCGTACCAGCTGCCGCCGTTCGACCGCATCCGCGAGGAGCACTACCTGCCCGCGTTCGAGCGCGGGATGGCCGAGCAGCTCGCCGAGGTCGAGGCGATCGCGTCCTCGCCGGAGCCGCCGACGTTCGAGAACACGATCGTGGCGCTGGAGCGCACGGGCCGGCTGCTGGACCGGGTCGCGGCAGTCTTCAACAACATGGTGGCCGCGGACGCGGGACCGGGCATCCAGCGCATCCACAAGGAGATCACCCCGCGGCTCGCCAAGCACGCCGACGCGATCTACCTCAACCGCGCGCTGTTCGCCCGCATAAAGGCCCTCTACGAGGCGCGGGACGAGCTCGGCCTCGCCCCGGACGAGCGGTGGCTGCTCGAGCGCCACTACACCGACTTCGTGCGCGCCGGCGCCGAGCTCGACGACACCGACGCCGAGCGGCTCCGCACGATCAACGAGGAGCTGTCCACGCTCTCCACGGCGTTCCAGCAGAACCTGCAGAACGACACCAACGAGCGGGCGGTCGTCGTGGACGACGTGGCCGCGCTCGACGGCCTGTCGCCGGGGGCGGTGCGGGCGGCGGCCGAGGCGGCCCGGGAGCGCGGCCTCGACGGCAAGTACGTGATCGGCCTCGTGCTGCCCACCCAGCAGCCCGCGCTCGCCGAGCTGACCGACCGGGCGCTGCGCGAGCGCATCCACCGTGCCTCGATCGGCCGCGGCCTGCGCGACAACGCCGAGCTGGTGGCGCGGATCGCGCGGCTGCGCGCGGAGCGGGCCCGGCTGCTCGGCTACGCCAACCACGCCGAGTACGTGGTGGCCGACCAGACCGCGCCGAGCACCCAGGCGGTCGCCGAGATGCTCGGCAAGCTCGTCACCCCCGCGGTGGCGAACGCGCACCGGGAGGCCGCCGCGCTCGACGAGACGGCCGGGTTCGAGGTCC
>QGUZ01000456.1 GCA_003242605.1 Actinomycetota bacterium | reverse complement strand
CGGGCCGGGATGCGGCCGGTCGCGGCAACGCCGCGGCGGGATCCGGAGGGGCGGTGGCAGGGGGCCGGAGGCGGAGGCACCCGACCAGCGGGGCCGGAGGAGCGGCGGAGTCGCACGCCGGAAGTCGGCTCCGGTGTCCCGGAGCCCTTCCGGCCCGATCTCGACGGGCGATCCGGATCGGCGGGGACCTGGGGTGCACTGCCGTTCGCCGAGGCGCTGCGGTTCCGGGTGAACTCGCCTCCTTCGCCGATGGGGACCGGGTCGTGTCGGCGGTGGTCTCGATTCCGCGGCGAACGGACGGCCGCGGTCCGCGGCGACGGCTTCAGCGGAGGCAGCGTGCGACGACGGCGGGCATCTCGCGGTACGGCCGCGAATCAGGGCGTACCCGAGGCCGAAATCGCGTGATCGACGTCGAGCCGCCCAATGAGGTGCGGGCGACTCGACGCTACGGAAACCCGTGCCGAGCGGGTACCGGCTTGCGAAGGCCTTCGTGCGCCGGTACCTGCAGCGGGAATCGCGGGTGAATTTCATGCGCGGCGGTCCGGCCGCGCCACCGGGGCAGTGGGTCAGGAATCGCCGTCCCCGCCGCTGGGACCACCGGCGATCAGAAAGACGACGACCACGTAGATGAGGTCGAAAATGATCGATGGGACGTAAGGGCCGGTGCCCTGCAGGACGAGGGCGAGCGACAGGTCGACCGCGTCCGCTCCCGGCGACACGGTCACGGCCGGGTTCTTGCCTTGGCGAATCCGGGCGACCGGTCCGCGGCGCGCCTCGCGGAGCTCCTTCACACGCCTTCCCGCGGACAGATAGGAGTAGTGCCGATCCCCGATCCGGATGTGCAGGGCGCGTTTTTCTCTCCTGAGCCCCCATCGGTTCCGGATCAGTTCCGCCTCCTGCCCGCCGATCACCAGACGGGTGCGTTGGTCGATGACGATGCAGCCTTGCCGGGTGCCGTCCGGATGGCTGACCCACGTCTCCGGCAGCGCCGCGCAGGACAGCTCGGCCCGCCCGGTGTCGCGGTTGAGCGTCAGGGTCACCTCGCCGTACGGCCCGGCCACGCCGGTCCAGGCCCGCTCGATGCGCCGCCGTTCCCGGCGGCGGAGCCGCTTGCGCACCAGCTCGAAATCGAATCCGGTGGCGTTCGCCGTGCCGTACCGGTCGGCCGGGGCCGGCGCGGCGGGCGCCCCGGCGGGAACCGCGCTCTGGATGATCTCGTCGGTCGGCATGCCGTTCCTTTCCCCGCTCCTACCTGAGCGGATCAGGCCATTGATCGACTCGCCGGTCGGTTTCCGTCGGGCGCCGGCGTCCGCGTTTCGCCGTTTTCCGCACGCCGCTCGTGATCTCGTTCCGCGAAACGGTGTAGCCGAGAGACGTGGCATCGATGCCGTCGCATCGTTGGCGGCCGCCAATGCCCGGACGAGGTCGGCGAAGGCGTGGCCGGTGGACGGCCGGACGAATCCGCGGTCCGGCGGCACGGCGTGCGACCGCGAACGAGACCGTGCGGCATTTCCCGAATGACGACGAGGAGCGGCAGCGCTGCCACTTTCGACGCGTGGACGAATGCTTCGCAGGCGCGGATGGGAAAGCCATCCGCCCGGCCGTCGAGCCGTTCCGATCGGCCGGAATGGGAACCGCCGAAGCCACCTCCGCCCATGGCTCGGACTTTAACGGTGACCGGCCGGGAGGGCGCGGGTTTTAACGAGAAGGTCTAACCGTTCCGGGGTGGCGGCGAGCCCGGCCGGAAACCGATCGGACAGGCCCGGAAAATCTCCGGTGAGGATGCGGAGGAACGGGGCCGATCGATGTGCGGTTCGCCGCTGACCTGCGGATTCATCAATGGCCGTACCGATGCTTCGCGTAACCGAAAGGCTGCGGCCCGGGGAAGCATCCGCAGTATCAGTGCGCCGGAATCGGTATTTGGGTCGTGCGGTCATAGCTTTTTCGTATGAGGTGAACCGCGCCCCGCCGTCGACCGTTTTCCGATGAGGGTCTTCTGACGATTTCTCCCGCCGGGTGCCGCGGCGAGACGGTGCGGCGTCGACGCCGGGCGCGTTCCGCATCGCGGCACCGGCGGGCGATCGAGGTGCGCGACGATCCGGTGCCGGACCGGCCCGGCCACCGGGCCCCCGGGGCACGGCACAGGCCGCCGGATGCGGCCGATGGAGGACCTGTCGCGTCGGTACGTCCCCGGTTACCGTGGGTGTGTGCCGACCGTACCCCCGCACTGGATTCACCCGATCGGCGAGCGGCCCCACCTCCACCGGCAGGCCGCCGAGTCGTTCGGCGCGGACGCCGAGCGCTATGACCGATCCCGGCCGCGCTACCCCGCCGCCATGGTCGAGGCGATCGTGGCGAGCATTCCCGGGCCCGAGGTCCTCGACGTCGGCTGCGGGACCGGCATCGCGGCCCGGCAGTTCCGGGACGCGGGCTGCCGGGTGCTCGGCGTCGACGTCGACCCCCGCATGGCCGAGGTCGCCCGGCGGCACGGCATCGAGGTCGAGGTGTCGAGCTTCGAGAACTGGGATCCCGCGGGGCGGCGGTTCGACGCGCTGATCTCCGCTCAGGCGTGGCACTGGGTGGATCCGGTCGCGGGGGCGGCCAAGGCGGCGCGGGTGCTGCGGCCCGGCGGCCGCCTGGCCGTGTTCTGGAACATGGCGCGGCCGCCCGCGGAGCTCGCCAGGGCCTTCGCCGAGGTCTACGCCCGGGTGGCGCCCGGGACGCCGCCGCCTCGCGAGTCCGCGCCCCTCTTCGACGGGCACACCGCCTTGTTCCTCGCGACCGCCGAGGGGCTGCGCCGGGCGGGCGGGTTCGGCGAGCCCGAGGAGTGGCGGTTCGACTGGGAGCGGTACTACACGCGGGACGAGTGGCTCGACGTGCTGCCCACCCAGTCCGTGCACGCCCGGCTCCCCGCCGGCACGTTGCGGGAGCTCCTCGCCGGCATCGGCGCCGCCGTCGACGCGTTCGGGGGCGGCTTCACCATGCGGTACACGGCGGTGGTGGCCACCGCCGTACG
>QGUZ01000134.1 GCA_003242605.1 Actinomycetota bacterium | reverse complement strand
TGTCCTCGCTCGCCGACGCGGTCGCCCTGGTGCGCGCGGGCGACGCCGAGACCATGGCCGTGATCCGGCGCGCCGGGCGGCTGCTCGGCGAGGTGGTGGCGAGCGCGGTGAACCTGCTCAACCCCGCCGTGGTGGTGCTCGGCGGGGACGTGGTGGAGGCGTTCCAGCCGCTGGTGTCGGCGGTGCGCGAGGTCGTCTACAGCCGCTCCACCGCCCTCGCGACGCGCAGCCTGCGGATCGAGCGCAGCGTGCTCGGCTCGGCCGCGGGCATCGCGGGCTGCGCCCTGCTCGCCATCGACCACGTGCTGTCCGCCGAGGCCGTGGACGCCCCGCGCTGAGCCCGCAAGGTGCGGGACGCGTCGCTCAGCGGCGTGGGTCGCGCCGCGGCGCCGCGCCGCCGTCGGGTACGGCCGCCGGGACCGGGGACCGGCCGGACAGCACGCGGTGCAGGGCGTGCTCGAGGGTGTGCCGGTTCGCCGCGGGCGACGGCCACGGCACGCGGATCAGCGTGGGGTCCTCCGCGCCGTCCCGGACGGTGGTCTCGCGGAAGGTGACCCCGTAGCGGTCGAGCTCCCACAGCCACACCTCGCCCGCCGGGCGGCCGAGCAGCCGGGCCGCCACCGGTCGCAGCGCGTCCCGGTGCGCGCTGTTGACGTGGTGGAGCAGCCGCTCGGCGTCGTGCAGGAACGGGTCGGGCTCGGCCGCGTTGTAGGCCTCGGCGTCGAGGATGCCGGTCTCCTGCGGGGTGAGGTAGACGACGAAGCCGACGTCGATGTGGAGCAGCCGCGGCGCGTCCGGGTCGCCGGGCCGTTCCAGCGCGGTGAACAGGTCCTCGTCCGGGCAGCGCTCGGCGATCGTGATCGCGGCCGTGCGGGCCTCCGCCTCGGGCACCGCCCGGGCCCAGCCCTGTACCTTCAGCAGCCCGCGCGGGCGCGTGACGCCCCCGAGGTCACGCACGCAGCTCAGATCGACGGTGACGACGGCCTCGTCGCCGGGGGCGAGCATGTGCAGCGGCTCGCCGGGTTTGGCGAGCAGCACGGGGCGGCCGAGCTCGTCCACGCCGCCGCGGGCCACTCCGGCGGGCAGGGCCGAGCCGGCGATCGAGACGTGGGTGGGGGCGGCGAGTGCGGCGAGGGTGCGGACGCGTTCGGGCGCGGGCGGGCCGGCGGCGATGGGTCGGCGCATGGGCTCTCCTCACGACGGTCGTGGAAGTAGGTTAGCCTTGCCTAACTTCAGTAAGGCTTACCTAACCACAAAGAGTCTCCATGCGCTACACCGGGTCCCA
The DNA here is from genome assembly GCA_003242605.1 of Actinomycetota bacterium. GTDB lineage: Bacteria > Actinomycetota > Actinomycetes > Streptosporangiales > Streptosporangiaceae > Thermopolyspora. Next base: position 11,202 of record QGUZ01000134.1, on the reverse strand, counting down.
GGTCCGGCCGTCCGGGCGGGACGGCGCGCCGCCGGGGCGCGCGGCCGGTTGAACCATCCCGGGCGGAGGCGGTACGCCGCGACGGCGGCCCCGAGCGGTGCGGCGGCATCCACGCCGCGGCCCGCGCCTGCCAGGCCAACGCCCGCAACGGCTCACGGTCGTCGACCATGGCGTGATCCGGTACCTCATCCCGACGCCCGCGCGCGGTCGTGGACGGCGAACTCATCCTGGTAACCGGCCCCGCCGCTCGGCGGCGGGCGGCCCGTGGCCGTCAAGGAGGTCGAAGAAGAGGCGCAGCCGCCCGGCGTGGGTGGCCGCGCCGGGCGGCCGACCCGCTCGGCGACGTCGTCGTACGGCTGGGCGTCCCACCGCGCGGCACCGGCGATCTCGTCGAGTCGGTCGATGGGGCCGGCGCTCGTCCGGTCGGGGAGCGCGACCGGCGGGCCGTCGCGGGCCACGAAACGGAGTACCACCCCAGGCCGGCGTCCACCGACCGTGGTGCCGGACGGCCCGGGCCGTTCCCGCCTGTGCCAGGGCGGCCGGCCGGGGGCGATCCGCGTGCGCATGGTGTGGTGGCGGAGCGGCCGGCCGCTCCGCCACCACGTGCAGGCCGTCGCCGGGACGGGCCTAGACGATGGCGCTTCCGGTCACGCCACCGGCTCCGGGTTCGCCACGCACCCGGTGCCGCCGTGCAGCGACAGCCGGTCCCGGATGATGTCCAGGTACAGGCAGCCGTCCCGCGCGTTGGGCTCGATGATGCCGCCCTCGTGCCACTCGTTCCAGGCGTAGACCAGCACCATGTTGTCGACGATCTGCGGCCGGTCCGACTCCGCGATGTCCGCGGCCACCAGGTCCAGCAGCCGGCCGAACTCCTCCGGCGACTGGTCCTCGTACCAGCGGAACGTCTCCTCGAGCTTCTCCGGCCCCGGGTCATCGAGCAGGACGCCGATCCGGGGCCGCTCGTCGAAGCCGGAGGTGGCGCAGCGGATCAGGATGCCCGGGTAGCGGGCGAAGACCTGCCGTTCGTTGTCGACGTAGTTGACGTACGAGCGATTGGGGTCCCACCGGGCCAGGCACTGCCGGCCGTCGATGCCCCCCGCGGCGAGGTCCATGCCGACGTCGATGGTGAGGGTGATCAGCACGTCCTCGCCGAACGCCTCCCGCGCCTTGGCGCGGATCGCGTCGGTGAACGCGCGCACCGCCGCGGTGTCGACCCTGTCCTTGTCACCCGAGCCGATACCGCGCGGGTCGCAGATGGCCAGCACCTTGCGGCCGTCGTTGGCACGCAGGTAGTTCGGCCGGCTCAGGTACTCGTCGACGATCACGGACGCGGCCTTCTCGATCTGCTCCTCGGGCAGCTGCAGCGAGACGGTCCCGTTCGCCCACGGGTGCAGGCAGGGCATGATCATGAAGTCGAGGTCGTCCCGGTTCCGCGCCTGCAGGAACGAGCGCAGGCCTTCCGCGTAGTTCTCCGATCCGCCGTCGGCCGGGTTCCAGTACCAGTAGAACGCGAAGTGGTCCAGGCCCGCGGAGGCCGCTTGGGCGATGTGCTTCTCGAGGGTGTGCGGGTCTGAGTCGTCGTAGTACCCGATGCTCGGCTCGAGGTGCGAGAAGTCCTCGTCCGGCCAGTGCCACGCCTTCCGCTCCACACCGACGCCGGCGAAGTCCCGGACCCCGGCCCACCAGTCCCGGCGGCCGTACACCTTTTCCGCCTTGTCCAGCAGCACCTCGTTGGTGTTGGCGTTCCAGGTGCCGAAGTAGACGGCGCCGACGCGGTGGTACGTGGGGTACACGTACCCGAGCGGACCGTCCAGCCGCCAGCCCGCCGCCTCGTACTCGGCCCGGCGCTCGTCCGGCACCACGCTCCAGGCGCCGTTCCGCGACATCCGCCAGAGCACCTCGGTGCCCTCGGCCTGCTTCGCCCAGGCGTAGCCGATCACGCCCTCGTACACCCAGTCGCCGGAGGCGACGAGGGCGTCCCGTTCCTCCGCCGAGGCGGTCAGCAGGTACGCGGCCCCCGCCGGATACCGCAGCCGGAAGATCGGCTGAGAGCCGTCGAAGGACTGCCGGCGCAGGTACCCGAGGCGGGTGTGCTGCTCGGTCATTCCGTGGTTGGCGACCGCGTTTTCGGCCTCGCGGTTCGACAGCGTCCAGAACAGCGCCCCGTTACCGGTCCGCAGCTCGATCAGCGGAACCGGATCGGTGACCGCCAGCTCGTCGGCGTTCACCGCCTGGGTGGTCACCGGCTTCTTATCGTCCGCGTCCGCGAGGGCGGGCGGAGTCAGCAGACCGGCGCTCAGCACGAGCGCCAGCGCGACGAGTCGTTTCATCCCCCTGTCCTTTACTCGTCATCCCCCCGTTTTTCAGTTGTCGGCGGCCGTGCACGGGTGACGGCACAGCGCCGAGGCTGACTTTAGACCATTTGTTGCAAATGTCGAATTGAGTCCCATGAACCCCACGGAGCGCGGCGGAACCGTTACGGAAACGACGTCACAACAAGCGCGTCACCATCACGGAAATGCGTGCCTGTCAAGGGGCGAGCCTGGAGGGAGGCGTCCCGGGACGGGCGGCGGGGCCGAGCCGGCGATCGAGGCGTACGCGCAGGCGGCGGGCGCGGACGCGTTCGGGGAGCCGGCGGATCGGCGGGTCGGCGCGCAGACCCTCCTTGCTGCAGAGTAGGTTAGGCTTACCTAAATTGAGTAAGGATCACCTAACCTGAAGAGGGTCTCCATGCGCTACACAGGTCCCAAGGTCCGGCTGTCCCGGCGGGCCGGCGTGCCGCTCACCCGTAAGGCGGCGCGCTACTTCGAGGCCCGGCCGTACCCGCCGGGCGACCACGGGCGAAGGACGAACCGCCGCGCCATGGGCGACTACGGCACCCGGCTGCTGGAGAAGCAGAAGCTGCGCTGGTACTACGACGTGTCCGAGCGGGCGCTGCGCCGCTACTGGGAGCTCGCCCGGCGCCGCCCCGGCCGCACCGGCGCGGAGCTGGTCGCCCTGCTCGAGACCCGGCTCGCCTCGCTCGTGCTGCGCTCCGGCATCGCCCCGTCGATCTACGCGGCCCGCCAGTACGTCACCCACGGCCACATCTGCGTCGACGGCCGCAAGGTGAGCTACCCCGGCTACGAGGTCAAGCCCGGCCAGACGGTGAGCGTGCGCGAGCGGTCGCGCGGCAAGCAGCCGTTCGTCGCCGCGGCGGAAGGGATTCACGCCGACGAGCGCCCCGCCCCCTACCTCGACGTAAACCTCCGCGACCTGCGGTTCACCCTGCTTCACCGCCCCGAGCGCGAGGAGATCGTGGTACCGGTGGACGAGCAGCTCATCGTCGAGCACTACTCGCGCTGACCCGGCCGCCGCCGGACCCGGGTTCCGGTCCGGCGGCGGAGCGGCGCGGGCGCTCAGGTGAGGGCCTTGGCGATGAGGTCGGCGAGCAGGTCGGGGTCGATGCGCTCGCCGGTGAGGTGGGAGAGGTTCTCCTGGTAGAGGAGGACGACGGCGAACGTGGCGGCGGCAGCCTCCAGGCGGGCCGCGTCGCCGCGCGCCCCGGGCAGCGCGAGCTCGAGCGCGAAGCGGGCGCGGCGCGCGATCTCGCGGTTGAGGTGGCTGAGCCGTTCCCGGACCGTGCGGTGGGTGTCGGCCTCGCGGAACAGGATGCGGCGCATCGCGGGGGAGGCCCGCAGCGGGACGCGGCGCGCGAGCCGGGCGAGCATCGCCGCCGGGTCGTGCGGCGGCTCGGCGGCGCCGGCGTCGGCCTCGTCGAGCTCCTCCACGCCGGTGCGCTCCTGCACCAGCGTGATCAGCACGTCGATCTTGCGCGGGAAGTAGTGGAAGACGAGCCCCTTGGGCACGCCCGCGCGTTTGGCTATCTCAGCGGTCGCGGTCGCCTCGTAGCCGGCGACCGCGAACAACTCCTCGGCGGCGTCGAGGATCCGGGTGCGGGCGTCGCGTTCGTCGCCGCCCTTGTCCCGGCCCGTGTCGCCACGACGGGTCCCGGGCCGTCGGCGGGCCCGGGACCAGACGGAAGACCCGATCACACGCGAGCCGGAGTGCCGCTCTTGGTTTGCAGGGCTGCCCACAGCCCGACGATAACGGTCACGGCCCCGGTGATCCACGCCGTCCAGGCGGCGGCCAGGTCGCCGGTGAAGCCGAACGCCCACGGCGAGACGAACAGCAGCGCGCCGAACGCCGCGGTGACCCAGGAGCTGGGGCCGCCCGCACCGAGCAGCGACCACAGCGCCGACACCACCAGCAGCGCACCGAGGATCAGCAGCGGCTGCGCGGCGGCGTCCGCACCCGAGGCCCAGACGAACGTGGCGACCACCGCCACGAGCCCGGCGACGAGCGCGACGATGTCCGACGTTCGTGATGCCTGCATAGCGACCTCCTAGGCAACGGGGGGACCTGCCTGCCTCGACCATCCGCCTTGATTGACCGGCCGGTCAATCGCCGGTGCGGCGAGATTCACCTGACCGGATCGGGACATGTGAGGGCCCGGCGGGGCCACGGCTGCGGGCCGCGCGTTCCCGGTCGCCGCGCGGTGCCCGCGGCCCGGCGGCCGGCGTACGAAAATGCGGCCGGATTATCACGAAATCTCGTCACTTGATTGCCGGGACCGGCCCCGCAATACGGCGTTTCCGCGTGGCGCGGGAAGCCGCCTGCTAATCTCCGCCGGGGATTGTCGTCGTTTCGCGAGTGGAGGCGAGGGCCACGATGCGAACGGTGGTGATTCAGCCCTGCGCGGGCGACCGGCTGCAATTCGACGTGATCGAGCTCAAGCCCGGTGAGGAGATCCAGTTCGGGCGGAGCCGTGCCGCGATCGAGGCCAGGGCGAACATCGTCATCGACGACCCCGCGGTGCCGCGGGTCGCCGGGAAGATCCGCGCGGTGGACGATTTCTGGACGATCAGCAACCTGAGCCGGAACACCACCTACAACGTGGAGAACCCGGAAGGCGGGGGCGAGTTCATCAAAATCCCGCCCGGAAGGCTGAACGCGCCCGTGCCGTACGAATTCTCCCGCGTCATCCTGCCCGCGGCGCATCCGACCGTGTCGTTTCTCGTCTTCGCCCCGCAGCACGTGTACGCCTCCCCGGTCGCGGTGCCCGGCGAGCAGGAGACGCTGTCGGCGTTCCCGCTCGACGAGACCGCGAAGTACTTCCTCATCCTCGTGGCGCTGTGCGAGCCGCGGCTGCGGGACCCGTCCTCGCCCGTGATCCCCACGGTGCCGCAGATCATCGAGCGGCTCGCCGGGCACCCGGAGTGCGGCGGGCTGAGCCGGACCGCGGTCAACTTCCACATCGACTACCTCGCCCGGGAGAAGCTCCGGGTGAAGGAGCCGAGCGGCGCGGGGAGGGCCGACTGGCAGCGCGCCGCGCTCGTCTCGGTGGCGCTCCGGTTCGACCTGGTGCGGGCCGAGCACCTCGACCTGCTGCCCCGGCCCCCGCGGCGTTCCTGATCCCCGCCGCGCGATCCCCGCTACGGCGTGTACCGCGGCAGGTACTCCCGCACCTTGTCCGCGTACCAGCGGGCGTACGGCGGCACGCCGCGGGCCGAGATCATGTCCCGGGTGTTCGACTGGAAGATCGTGGCGGCGAGGATCTGGCGGTCCAGCGGGTCCTCGGCGAGGTGGAGCACGCGCGGGGCGAGCGTGCAGATGTACGTGCCCATGTAGTGGATCGACACGTACGGGTCGTACACCAGCTCGTGCGCCCGCGGCCGCTCCCGCTCGGGCAGGTAGTGCCACAGCACCCGCGGGGTCCACCGGGCGATGCCGTACTCGTCCTTGGCCGGGTCGGTGAGGCTCGGGTCGAAGTCGCTCAGTGCCTTCAGGCTCGCCGCGAGCAGCGCGGGTGTCACCTCCGGGACCTCGTCCCGGCAGTACGCCGCGGCGATGATCGCATCGCGGTACGCGGCGGGGACGTCGGAGTCGGCGCGCAGGTGGAGATCGGCCGGCCGCCCGGCCCCCGGCGTGACCGGCCACGCCAGCGCCATCCCGAGGGCCATGGCGAGGCTCTTGCCGAGCGCCTCGCGCCGGCGCCGCGGCCGCCGCCGGACGCGGGCGCGCGCCGGGTCGGCCGCCAGCCTCCGGGCGCGGGCGAGCAGCTCGGCCGCGCCGGGGCGGCGCGCGGGGTCGGGGGCGAGGCAGTCGGCGAGCCACTCGCGCCAGCCCGGCGGCACGGTCGTGGGGAACAGCAGCTCGTCGTGGCCCGCGGCGTACCGGGCGGCCTGGGCGGCGCGGGCGCGCGGGGAGGCGCCGGGGAACGGCATGCGCCCGCTCAGCAGCTGGTACGCGGTGACGCCGAGGGCCCAGACGTCGGACGCGGTGCGGTAGCGGGTGCCGTGCTCGGTGAGCGGCTCGTCCCAGCGCTCGGGGGCCATGTAGCCGAGGGAGCCGCCGGGCGGCAGGTAGGCGTGGGTGCCGTCGAGCTCGGCGGCGAGGCCGAAGTCGGCGAGCCGTACCGAGCCGTCGGCCATCACGAGCACGTTGCTCGGCTTCAGGTCGCCGTGGATCCAGCCCTTGCCGTGCAGGTAGGCGAGGCCCTCGCAGATCTCGACGATGTACCGGGCCGCGTCCGGGACCGGCCCGCCCGCCGCCCGGGCGAGCGCGTCGGCGAGCGAGGCGGCGGCGCGTTCCATCACGATGACGGCCGCGCCGTCGAGCTCGGGGTGGCCCGGGTCGTCGACCACGAGGGTGTGGTGGAAGCCGATGAGCCGGGGGTGGCGGAGCTTGCGGTGGGCCCGCAGCTCGCGGGCGGCCATCTCGTTCAGGTGGCCGAGCTGCCTGGGGGTGAGCGTGCCGGTCGGCAGGAACTTCAGTGCCACCCGGTCGGGCAGGCCGGCGGTGGCGCCGCCCTCGCCGTCGACGCGCCGGCCCTCGTAGACGCTCGCCCAGCTTCCCGTCGCGATCGGGCGGACCACCTCCCAGCCGCCGACCCGGTAGCCGATCGGCACCTGGATCGCCCACCCCGCCGTGTCCACTGCTTCCGACATTTCGGGTTTGTGCGGCTAACGGCGAACAGTGGCTGACTCGTGCTTATTTTCGGTCAATTCTCTGCTTTTCTCCTGTGATTTCTTGCCTCGCGGTCAACGGCGCGACGGCCGTCGGTAGCAGATTACCATCCGGCGGTCAATCGATACCCCCTCTGTAATCCTACGGTTGTGCGGTTCTCCGCCGCGCGGGCACGCTATCCGTGGTCGCGCCGGGTGATTCACCGGTAATCAACGACCGAACCGGAGAAAGGGGAAATGGGGATGTCAGTGCGGAAGCGTGCCGCCGGTTTGGTGACGGGTTTCGTCACGGTCGCGGCCCTCGCCATACCGCTCACCCCGGGGACCGCGTACGCCGATCTCTGGTGGAAGGATCCGGGCACCTGCACGAACCACAAGACGGCGACGCAGCGCATCGTCGCCCGCCGCATCGTGGAGATCCGGTACGGCGACTGCCGTGGCAGGCAGCACGGCTGGGCGCGCCTGCGCGGCTTCGACTCCGATGCGCCGGACTACATCCGGTTCGAGGTGGACCTCAACGGCGACCGGTCACCGGACACCCACTCGGTGCGCCGGGCCCGGGACCGGAACTACACGGCGGGCTACCCGACCAGCCGGGATTCGCGGCGCGCCTTCCGCGCCTGCTTCGTCAGGAGCCGCTCCGAGAAGTGCAACAGCCGCAACGCGACCCGCTGGTGGTGACGGGCGCGCGCCGGACGGCGGCCCGCGGCGGCGTCTCCTCCCGCCGCCGCGGGCCCCGGCGTGGGAGGCGCCCGCCGGTGCGATCGGCCGGGTGACGGGGTTCCGCACCACTCCCGCCCCCACCCCGCACACGGGCGCCGCCCGGACGCCCGGCCGCGCCGCCGCCCGCCCTTTCCGTATCGGCGGGCCCTGCTCCGACGTTTGATTTCCAGTGCTATATCAGCACATTTCATGCGTGAGCTCACGGCCGGATTCCGGGCCGAGTGAGACGGCCATAGCGCACGCGCCGCCTCCGGTCAATCGACGCCGTCCTGTAAGCCTCCGGTACGCATCGTTCCCGGGCGTGACGCACGCTTTCTCCTGGTGACGCCGAATGCGTCATCACCGGCCATTCGCCGAAGATCGGAACCGGCACGAAAAAAGGGAGAAGGGCATGTCGGCGAAAATCCGTACCTCCGGTTTCCTGGCGGGCCTCGTCACGCTCACGGCCCTGGCCGTACCGCTCACCGCGGCGCCGGCCGAGGCGCGGTCCTGGGTCGACCGTCCGGAGACCACCTGCACGGATCTGCGGACGGTGCGGCAGGTCGCCGTCAACGGCCGCACCGTCGAGCTCCGCGCCGGGGTGTGCGGGGACGGGACCTACGGCTGGGGCCGCCTGCGCGGCTTCAAGCGGGGGGACTACCTCCGCTTCGAGGTGGACCTGAACGGGGACCGGCGGCCCGATCTCGCCAAGGTGCGCCGCGCCCGGTTCCACAACCACACCCCCGGCTACCGGACGCACTGGAGCGAGGACCGCGCCTTCCGCGCCTGCGTCGTCATCCGGCCGACGTCGAAGTGCAACCACAGCAACTCCACCGCCTGGTGGTAGCCGGGACGCCTTGGTGGAGCCTCGCGGCGGCGTCACGGCGCGCCGCCGCGGGCCCGGCGCGGGAAGACCGCCTCGAGCATGGCCCGGGCGAGGGACTCGGCGTCGCCGTCCGCGCTCTCCGCGAACGCGCCGCTGAGCCACAGCTCGGCGAAACCGTGCACGGCCGACCAGGCGCCGAGGGTGAACGCCCGCTCCTGCGCCGGGTCCGGCGCCAGCGCGCGGGCGCCGCCGCGCAGGACGGCGGCCGCGCGCTCCCGTGCCGCGGCCACCTGCGGATCGTCCGCCCGGTACAGCTCCGGCCGGAACATCACCAGGACATACGGCCGGTGGGTGATGGCGAACCGCACGTAGGCCACACCGGCCTCGAGGAAGTCGTCGGCGGCGCGCTCCAGCGCGTCGGCGAACAGCTCGTACCCTTCGGCGGCGATCGCGGTGAGCAGCCCGGTCTTGTCGCGGAAGTGGTGGATGGGGGCCGCGTGCGAGACCCCGGCCCGGCGGGCGAGCCCGCGCAGGCTCCAGCCGGTGGGCCCGCTTTCGGCGATCGCCTCCAGGGCCGCGTCGATGATGGCCCGGCGCAGGTTGCCGTGGTGATAACCCGACGTGCTGATGTGGCACCCCCTAACTGGCCGCCGACATGATCATCTATTCGATCCTATCTTGCCGTTGACAAGATCCGTCGAGCACTCCAATCTTGACAATGACAAGATTGGAGTGACGGATGGCCCCCCTGATCGCCCTCGTCGCCGGAACCGCCATCGCCCGCCTGCTGGGCCTCGCCGGGGTCGGCGCGCTCGACGGCACGCAGCCCGCGCTCCGGGCCGGGCTCGCCGTGATGTTCACGGTCACCGGCGTGGTCCACTTCCTGCCCGGCTGGCGCGACGCCCTCGCCGCCATGATCCCGCCCGCGCTGGTCCGGCCGGGACTGCCGGGCCCGCGCCTGCTCGTCGCCGTCACCGGCGTGCTGGAGCTCGGCGGGGCCGCCGCCCTGCTCGTCCCGGCGGCCGCGCCGTACGCCGCGGCGGGGCTGGCGGTGCTGATGGCCGCCATGTTCCCGGCGAACGTGTCGGCCGCGCGACGCGGGGTGCCGCTGCGCGGCAGGCCGCCGACGCCGCTGCCGCTGCGCACGGTGCTGCAGGCGGTCTTCATCGGCGCCGCGGTCGCGGCCGCGCTATGAGCCCGGCCCGGCACGGCACGGCACGGACGCCGCGCGGGCCGGGCGCGGGGCCGGTACGCGATCAGGACGCGAGCCGCCCGCTCACCGCGAAGATCTTGATGTTGGGGACCGCGGGGCCGGTGAACCAGGCCGCCTCGCAGGCCGGGCCGACCCGCAGGCCTACGTGCCGGATGCCCACCCTGCGGCCGTCGGCGGTGCCGTTGGTGCGGTACCGGGTGTCGGCCTCGATCACGGTACGTCTGAAGCGGGAGCGATCAGGACGGTGCCCGCGACGGAGTCGGCGAGCGCGGCGCAGAGCACGGTGGCGAGCAGGGGAGTGGGGGAGGCGCGCCGTGATCACTCTGTCTCGAGCTGAGGAAATCACGAACGGTTCGCTGAGTATCAGCGTCAAGCCGGGCGGATCGTCGGTGTCCGTGGCCGTGGGTCGAGGTCGGCATCGAAAGGAGCCGGGTCTTCTCATCTCGCCCGCACGCTTGGAACTTTGCGCACTTTTGGGGTTAAGCATCCAATGATGCGAGGTTGATCGGAGTTGGCTGGGGAGAGAAGGTGATATTCGGCGGACGGGAGCCGTCATGAAGATCGTTGTGGTCGGCGGCACCGGGCTGATCGGCTGGAAGGTCATGGCGAGGCTCGGTGAACGCGGGCACGAGGCGATCGCGGCGTATCCGGGAATCGGCGTCACCACCCTCCCCCACAGCGGGCTCGAGCAGGCGCTGAAGGACGCCTCGGTGGTGATCGACGCCTCCGATCCACCTGGCTTCGCGGACGCGGAGGTCCTCGAGTTCTTCGAGACCTCCACCCGCACCCTGCTCGCCGCCGAGGAGAAGGCGGATGTGGGCCACCACGTCGCGCTGTCGGCCGTGGGAACCGGCCGGTTGCCCGGCAGCGGCTACCTGAGGGCGAAGGCCGCGCAGGAGCGGCTGATCGAGGAGTCCCCGATCCCGTTCTCGATCGTGCGGGCGACCCAGCTGTTCGAGACCGTGCCGAGCATCGCCGACGCGGCCACCGAGGACGGCACCGTCCGCCTCCCGCCCGTCGCCTTCCAGCCGGTCGCGTGCGACGACGTCGCGCGGGTGCTCACCGGGATCGCCGTGGAGTCCTCGCTGAACGGCGTGATCGAGATCGCCGGCCCCGAGCGGTTCCGCATGGACGAGTTCTTCCGTCAGGTCCTGCGCGCGTGGGACGACCCGCGCGCGGTCGTCACGGATCCGCACGCCCGCCTGTTCGGCGCCGTGCCGGAGGAGGGCTCCCTGGTTCCGGGCGAGGACGCCATACTCGGCGGGATCAGGTACGCCGACTGGCCGGGCCGTACCCGCGGCGGATAGCCCTCCGCGTCGGCCCGCGAGCGGCGGTTCCACGGCCCCGGAAATGTCGGTCGCCGTCGTTACCGTGGCGGTACCCGACCAGAGGAGGCAGACATGACCGTCGACAGGCCGAACAGCGGGACCGCCACGTCCGGGGCGACCGTGCTG
>QGUZ01000133.1 GCA_003242605.1 Actinomycetota bacterium | reverse complement strand
GCCGGTCTCTCCCGCCACGCAGCTGCCTGGGGCCCGCGGCCCGGCCCACCGCATTCGGTGAGCGTAATGACGAACCGACGGTCGAGGGATACTCCCCGGTGTCATCAGCAGAACACACGCTGAGGCGGGGCGCAAGACCTGCCGGTCGCGCGGCCGGGCTAGGGTGACTCGTGCCGTATCCGAGCTGTATCACCCTCTATCACTGATGTATCGACTCATATTCAGCCAGGTCCTGCAGCGGCTCGACGCCGAGGACGTGCACCGGGCGACCGTCCGGGCGCTCGCGGCGCTCTCCCGGGTGCGCCCGCTCAACCGGGCCGTCCACCGGAGGCTTGCGCCGCACGACCCCGCGCTGCGGGTGAGCGCGTTCGGGGTGCACTTCCCGTCGCCGTTCGGGCTCGCCGCCGGGTTCGACAAGAACGGCGTCTGCTTCGAGGCGCTCGCCGCGTTCGGCTTCGGCCACGTCGAGGTGGGCACGGTCACCAGGCACGCCCAGCCGGGGAACGCCCGGCCGCGGCTGTTCCGGCTGCCGAAGCAGCGGGCGATCATCAACCGGATGGGCTTCAACAACGACGGCGCGGCCGTCGTCGCCCGCCGCCTCGCCCGGGTGCGCGGGGTGCCGGTGGTCGTCGGGGTCAACATCGGCAAGACCAAGGTCGTGCCCGAGTCCCAGGCCGTCGCCGACTACGTTGCCAGCGCCCGCGCGCTCGCCGACCGCGCCGACTACCTCGTGGTGAACGTCAGCTCGCCGAACACGCCCGGGCTGCGGGACCTGCAGGCGGTGGAGCGGCTGCGGCCGCTGCTCGCCGCGGTCCGCGAGGTGACCGAGGCGCTGCCGCGCCGTACCCCGCTGCTGGTGAAGATCGCCCCCGACCTGGCGGACGAGGACGTCGACGCGGTCGCCGACCTCGCGGTCGAGCTCGGCCTCGACGGGATCATCGCCACGAACACCACGATCCGCCGCGACGGCGTGCCGGACACCCAGCCCGGCGGGCTCTCCGGCCGGCCGCTGAAGGCCCGCTCGCTGGAGGTGCTGCGGCGGCTGTACGCCCGGGTCGGGGACCGGATCACCCTCGTCTCGGTCGGCGGCGTGGAGAACGTCGACGACGTGTGGGAGCGGCTGCTCGCCGGGGCCACCCTGGTGCAGGGCTACACCGCGATGGTCTACGAGGGCCCGCTGTGGGCCGCCCGGATCAACCGCGCCCTGTCCCGCCGCCTCCGGCTGCACGGCCACTCCTCGATCCGGGAGGTCATCGGCAAGATGGCCGTGCCGACCCGCAGCGGCGGCTGACGCCTCCGCCCGCGGCGGGCGCGGCACGCGGGATGGCGCGCGCCGGGCGGCCGGGCCGTACCGCCCCGGAGCCCGGCGCTAGCCGAGGTACTTCTCGATGCCCTTCGCGATGGCCTGGCCGAGACGCTGGCGGAACTTCGGGTTCTTGAACTTGGCGGCGTCCGCCGCGTTGCGCATGTTCCCGCACTCGAGGAACACCTTCGGCACGGTGGACAGGTTGAGCCCGCCGAGATCGTCCCGGAAGTCCAGGCCCTGCTTGCCGATGTAGGTGGAGTACGGCAGGTCCGTGCCGGCGTGGACCGCGTCCCGGATCGCGATGCCGAGGCGGCGCGAGGCGCCCACCACGGGGTCCACCGGGCCGTTGATCTTCTTCGGCATGATCACGTGGAAGCCGTGGGCCTTCGGGCCGGCGCCGTCGGCGTGGATCGAGATCGCCGCGTCGGCCTTCGCCCGGTTGCCGATGGCGGCCCGCTCGGTGATGCACGGCCCCACCCCGGTGTTGCTCTTCCGGGTGAGCTTGACCGTGGCCCCGGCGGCCCGCAGCGCCTTCGCCGTGTGCTGCGCGACGTCCCAAGTGAACGCGGCCTCGGTGTAGCCGTCGTTGGTCTGGGTGCCCGTCGTGTCGCAGGGCTTCTTGTGCGTGTGCACGTCGACGAGGCGGTTGATCACGTCGGGCCGCCGGTAGTTGTGGCCGTTGTGGCCCGGGTCGATCACCACGACCTTGCCCTTGAGCGGCTTGTCCGCGGTCCCGGTCGAACGTGCCGGGGCCGTCGCCCGCGCCGCGGAGGTCGCCACGCCGAGCGGCGGACTCGACTCCGCCGGCGAACCCGCCTTCGCCGGCGAAGCCGACTCCGCCGCCCCCTGGGCGCCTCCGCACGCCGCCACGGCCCCGAGCCCGTACAGCGTGACCATCGTCGCGACCAGCGTCCGACCTCTCACAGGACCTCCCGTGCCGGGCGGGCCCGGTGGTACCTGACCCCCACCGGGTCGCCCTCCTCGCTCGCTCACGGTGTCCGCACCGGTGTCGCGGAGCACCCCGGTGACGCCCTTCCGTCCCTCCAACTTACGCGCGGTGCGACGGTGGCGTTGCGACCTCCCCCGCCCTCGCGGGGGAGGGGGACGTCACACTCGCGGGAAGGGCGGGGTCTTCCGGGGACGGGAGGCCGGGAGCGGGCTGCGCGTTCCGGCCGCGGCCCCGCGCGGGCTAGCCCCGGTTCAGCGCCGCCGAGGTGTGCTCCTCCTGCGCCTGGAGCAGGGCGGCGAGCTCGTGGGCGTCCTCGGCGTCGAGGCCGAGCACCACCCGGGGACGGCCCCAGGGGTGGTCGATCGAGTGGGCCACGTAGCCCGCGACGGACTCGCCGTGGCCTTCCGTGCTCCGCCCCCGCGCGCTCCGCCAGCCCGCCCAGGCGCGCTCGAGCGCCGTGGCGGCCCGTTGCGCGCAGGACACCAGCTCTGGATCACGCATGAAAACCCCCGTCTTTGCTCGTGGTCGCGTTGTGCTCCAACGCCGACCGCCGGTCTGCGTCCCCGTGGGGGTCGGCGTCACGGCCCCGAGTTAACACCGGATGCCACGATTCGTGGCGTGCCTTGACCGAGCTTTGGGGGTTCCTGGATGACCCGCTGGCCGTGGGAACGCGCCAGACCGCCCGGTCACTCGGGCGCGGGGCCGGAGCTGGTGCGGACGACGAGGCTCGGGCTCACCTCGCGCAGCCGGGACGGCTTGCCGGGTCCGGAGATGCGGTCGCTGAGCAGCGCGGCCGCGGACCGGCCCATGGCCCGGCGCGGTTGGTCGACGCTCGTCAGCGAGATCTGGTTGAGCGCGGCGAGGTGGGTGTTGTCGTAGCCGACGATCGACAGATCCTCGGGCACCCGCAGGCCCATCTCCTTCGCGGCGGCGAGCACGCCGAGCGCGACGATGTCGTTGGTGGCGAAGATCGCGGTCGGCCGCGGGTCGCGGCGGAGCAGCGCCAGCGCGGCCTTCTTGCCGCCCTCCTCGCTGGACTCGCCCTGCTCGACCATGATGTACGGCGCGAGCCCGTGGCGGCGCATCGCGACGAGGTAGCCCTCGCAGCGGTAGCGCGCCGCGGAGGACGGGGAGCCCTCGATGTGGGCGATGCGGCGGTGGCCGTGCTGCACGAGGTGGTCGATGGCGAGCCGGGCGCCGAGCTGGTCGTCGTCGACCACGATGTCGACCCCGTCGAGCTCGACGTCGCGTTCGCCGACCACGACGGTGGGCGTGTAGGCGGCGGCCTCGGCGAGGGTGTCGCTGGAAGGCGCCACGCCGAGCAGCACGAGGCCGTCGACGCGCAGCTCGAGGAACGCCTCCACCGCCTCGTCCTCGAACGCCGGGTCGAACCGGCCGCTGCCGATCAGCAGGCGCAGCCCTTCGCCGTGCAGGCTCTCCTGCAGGCCGTCGAGGAACTCGGCGTAGAACGGGTTGTGCAGGTCCGCGACGAGCGCGCCCACCAGGTGGGTGCGGCCCTCGACGAGGCTGCGGGCCACGGCGTTGGGCCGGTAGCCGAGCTCACGTGCCGCCTGGAGCACGGCCTCCCGCCGGTGTTCGCTCACATGGGGGGAGCCGCGAAGTACCAGCGACACCAGCGATTTCGACACGCCGGCCCGTTCGGCCACGTTGCGGATCGTCGGTCGCGGTCTGAGAGGTGGTCCGAAACCGTCAGGCAGTCCGGGTTGCGGCGTCGCCGTACCCGCACGCCTGCGGGTAGAGGTCTGCGAATACGGTCCTGGCACGGTTCTCCCCACGTCTCCCCCATGGTCAGAGGATGTGCACCTGTCAGACCAAACGATCCAAGGCCGGGAAGGGTACGGGTGTGATCGTCGCATGTACCCGCAGTCACCCATCGTGACGTTTTCGCGGTCATCGGCCACTGGTGCACGACGTGCGCCGGTGCCCGTGGGCCCGCCGAACCGGTCCCACGGACCTGCGCGACCGATCGCGAGGGAGTTTCGCCTCACTGGGGTTTGGGGCGCGGCCGTGCCGGGTTTCGGGGCGGCCACGGCGACGAGTGCCGGGGAGCGGCGGGGACGGATCGGCACGTGCCACGACCGTTCCATCCATCGCCTGGGCGGCGGGTGGCGGGACGCCCGGTGGCGGGAGCGCCGCGACGAGGAGACCGGGCGGCGGGATGGACGCCGGGATGGGCATAGGGATGGGCGGCGGAACGGGTAGCGGAACGGGCAGCGGAATGGACACGGTGAACGCGGGGCGGCCCGTGCCGGCCGCCACTCCGGCATGCGCGGCCGGGTGGTTGAAGAGCCGGGGGTGGAGGCGTGCCCTGCTTCGCTCGGGCCCGGGGTGATCGCCGGATACGACTACGAGCTGCGCGCCCTCGAAGGACTCGGCCTCGACGACGTCGAGATGGACGCCGCTCTGACGTTCCTGCTCGACTTCGTGCAGGCACGGGACCGGAGCGGCGGACGGACCACGCGAGCGCGATGCGGCCGCCCGTGTCGCGGTCGGCCGAGCGCCGCGCGAGGGCACGGCACGGCGTTCGCCACACCGCAGGCTGCCGCTGACCGGACGACGGGCGTGGTCGAGCGGCACGCGGCGGCCCACCTGCTTGCCGTGGAAGGGCGGCCTGAGATTGGCCGGTGTCGTTGTCGGCCTGCGGCCGCGGCAGCAAGCCGTGGCCGGCCTGGTGACCGGCGTGCCGCCACCGGCGGCATGACGCGTGCGGACAGCGGGTGGTGGCCCGTCAGCGTGAGCGTCTCGGTGAGCCACGGCGGGCCGGGCCGATTCGGCCGAGCGAGCACGAGGACCGGTACGGCGGTGAGCGCAGTGCAGGCCTGCCGCTCCCTGCCCGCGCGAGCGTGGCGCACACGGCGCGACGGCCCGTCGGCATGCGGCGCTGACGCGGCCTGAGGTGGGTTGTGTCGCCGTCGGCCTGCTGCACGCGAGCGCGGTGAGCGAAGCCGTGGCCGGCCTCGTCGCCGGCTGTGCCGTCAGCTGGTCGCGTGGTGCACGCGGGTACGGCGAAGGCGGGGTATGCGGTGCCGTGCCGTACCTGGACCGGCGGGGGAGCCGCGGCGCGGGCGGCCGCCGGATGGGTGACGGCGTCGGCGGCATGCCGAGACCTTCCGGTACCGGACGGCCCGATCGGACCGGCGTGGGGAGTCGCCGCCCCGGGCGTCGGCCACGCCGACGGGGCGTTCAGGGGGAACGGCGGGACGCGACGACGCGACCGGCGGCGGCCGCGGCCGTGGCGTCCTCGGGTGGCCCTCCTGGCGACCGGATCGTCGCGCTGCCGGATCCGGCCGTCGCGCTCGGCTCCGCCGTCCGGCTCCTGGTCACCGGCAGGGCCGGGGGTTGCCGCGAGTAGCGGTGCCGGGCGGGCGGCACCGCCTTACTCGGCCCCGTGGCCCTCGCGGTCACGGGTTGTGCGACGCGCTCACATCGGCGACGCGAGCGCGCCGTGAGTTCCCCCCTTGATCGGCGACCTCACTCCGATCGCTGCTGCGGGATGCCCGCGAGCAACGCCCGGACCTCGGTCTCTCGGTAACGGCGATGACCGCCGAGGGTGCGGATGGACGTCAACTTGCCCGCTTTCGCCCACCTGGTAACGGTCTTCGGGTCGACGCGGAACATGGTTGCGACCTCCGCCGGGGTGAGCAGTGGCTCGGCCTCGGGTGTACGAGCTGACATTTGTGCGGCCTCTCCTCCGTGTGGACCGGCGACGCGATCCTTGCGACTTTCCTTGGCGCTTGTCACGGATGTCCCTCAATGGCCCCTGCGCGTGCGGTTTCCGGAACCATTTGCGGCATCACCCGGTGTGACCATACAGCCACGAAGAGCGATTGGCGAGCCCTCTGGGCACAACATCTCGTCCACGTGTTGAAGTCACGCTCGGTGATTCTAGCGACACGATTCGTGGTATCGCAGTGAAAACGGCAAACTACTCAGTTCGCAGAATGGAGGCCTGCCGATAGCTGACCCAACTTTGCAGGTCGGTGCCCGACTTTGGTGGTCAGTTGGCCGTTTCGAGGGCTTGGATCGACCGCCAGCGGTGCACGACCCGCTGGTACATCGCGTAGGCAAGTTCTTCCTGACCGGTGTCCAAACCGGTCAGGGCGGCCGCCAGCTCGGCGACGGACTGGTCGGTCCGCAGGGTCTCGTCGTCCATGAGGTGGACGAGCCCACCGTAGTCGAGTTCCACCAGCGAGTGCGGGTGAAACTCCTCGAGCCACCGGCCGACGTCCTCCACCTGGTGGATCGCGGTCACGTCGCCCATCCGGCGGCCCACGTGGCGGCGGAGCACGGCGAGCGCGCGGGCCACCCGGCGGCGCGCCTGGGCCATCGAGGTCACGTACAGCAGGTTCCGGGCCGGCGTGGTGGTCGTCGCCGTGCCCGGCTCGCCGGAGGTCTGCTCCCGGTCACCCAGCACCAGCCACCGCTCGGCGGAGTCGAATGGCACGAACCACGCGGTCGGAACGTGCCACGTGCTCGTGCGGATGTGCGGGCGCAGCCCTTCGGCCCCGACCTCCCGCCGGTACCGGTCGAAGTCGTCCGCGGTCTGCTCGGCGATCGCCGGCGGCACGAACCGGTTGGCGAGTTTCGCCGGGATGCTGCCCCGGAAGCGCGCGAAGGCGAGCCAGGACCGCAGCCGCGTCTCCCACGGGCAGACGTACAGGATGTCGTCGACGCGGCGCAGGTAGGCGTCCCGGCTCTCGTGTTCCGGCACCGGGATCGGGGGGACGCCGAGCAGCCGCCGGATCGCCTCGGCGTGCTCGGCCTCCAGGGCGTGGGCCCGCCGCGGGCGGTCGGGCAGGTCCACGTAACGCGCCCACTGCGAGCGGGCCGGCTCGGGGAACGCGGCGAGAGGCTCGTAGACGCGGAGGTACGCGGCATAGGGCAGCACAACACGAATCGTGCCACGGCGGCCGCCGCTTTGCCGCATGAGGGCCCGACCGGCGCGGCGCGCCGCATGCCCGAGGACCAAGATCGAAAAGGGTGTCCGGGTTTACCCTGAAGGCGTGGTACCGCCGCAATGGGGCGGCGGACGGAGTGATGGAGGTCACCACCGTGACCGAGCGGATCAGCGGCGCCGAGCGAGCCGGCGCCCGGGTCGTGTGGAACCCGAAGGAGGCCGCATGACCAGCGTCTTCGGGCTGTCCCACAAGGACGGCAAGGCATTCGCGCGCACCGGCGGACATGAGCAGGTGGTGTTCTGCTCGGACGAGCGCAGCGGGCTGTACGCGATCATCGCGATCCACAGTACCGCGCTCGGCCCGAGCCTCGGCGGCACGCGGTTCTACCCGTACGCCTCCGAGGAGGAGGCCCTCGCCGACGTGCTCAACCTCTCCCGCGCCATGTCCTACAAGAACGCCCTCGCCGGGCTCGACCACGGCGGCGGCAAGGCCGTGATCATCGGCGATCCGGCCACGGACAAGACCGAGGCGCTGCTGCGCGCCTACGGCAGGTTCGTGCAGTCGCTGGGCGGGCGCTACATCACCGCCTGTGACGTCGGGACCTACAGCGAGGACATGGACATCGTCGCCCGGGAGTGCGACTACGTCACCGGCCGCACCGTGGCCCACGGCGGCGCCGGGGACTCGTCCATCCTGACCGCCTTCGGGGTCTACCAGGGCATGCGGGCGGCGGCGCAGCACGTGTACGGCACGCCGTCGCTGCGCGGCAGGCGGGTGGGCGTCGAGGGCGTCGGCAAGGTCGGGGCCAAGCTCGCCGCGCGCCTGCTCGAGGACGGCGCCGAGGTGGTGGTGTGCGACGTCGACGAGCGGGCCGTGGCCCGGCTGCGGGAGCGCCACCCGCAGATCGAGGTGGTCACGGACACCGACGCGCTCATCGCGAGCGACATCGACGTCTACGCCCCCTGTGCGCTCGGCGGCGTCCTCGACGACGACCGCGCCTCTAAGCTGGAGGCGAGGATCGTCTGCGGCGCCGCCAACAACCAGCTCGCCCACCCGGGCGTGGAGAAGCGGCTGGCGGAGCGGGGCGTGCTGTACGCCCCGGACTACGTCGTCAACGCAGGCGGCGTCATCCAGGTGGCCGACGAGATCGAGGGGTTCAGCATGGAACGTGCCCGAGCCCGAGCGGAGCGGATCTTCGACACCACCCTCAAAATCTTCGCCATCGCCGGTGAAGAGGGCGTCCCGCCGGGCGTGGCAGCGGATAGGCTGGCAGAGCGCAGAATGTCGGAAGTCGGGAGACTTAGGGGCATTTGGCTGCACCGGTGAGTGTCGGCACCCATCCGACGTACCGAGTAGCGCGCAAAACAGGTACGGTAATAGGCGAACGAGAGGCTGACGCCGAGAAGTCAGGTGGCGTCAGTGCGTGATGCGTTAGCGACGAGGGGTCGGCCACTACGACCCCGCATGAGGGGGTCGAGCCAATGGGGCGCGGCCGAGCCAAGGCCAAGCAGGTGAAGGTTGCCCGGCGCCTGAAGTACAACAGCGTGGGCACTGATCTTGATCGTCTTCGTGAGGAACTGGGGGTTGGCCGCGGCGATTCCACTCACAACCGTGACTACACGGATCCGTACGAGGAGCTGGTGGATCGGTACGCCGATTACGCCAGGGAGTACGAGGAATCCCGGGACGACGACCGCGACGAAGACGAGCGTCCCGCTCGCAAGTAGCGGATCTGCTTGGTGAGGGCGGAGGCATCCGTCCACCCGGGCGGATGCCGACGCCTTGGCAAGCAGCCCGACTGAGCGCTTCGGCCTGCCGGAGCGCTCATCGTCGTGCCCTGGGCTCCGCCCGGCGCCGTCCGCGGCGGGGCAGGGGCATGCGTCCCGCCATGCGGGCCGCTCACCGGCGGCCCCGCGTGACGCGGGCGTACGGCGTCCCGCGCCGGCCGTCGCCGGCGTGACTCCGGTCGCGGCGGCGACGGCCGGCGGGACCCGCCCGAGCGGTCGAACCTTGCCCGACGCCGGTCCGGACCGGACGGCCGCGGGCGCCTTTGGCATGCCCGCACATCGGCCGCCCGTGCCGGCCGGGGCGGTGCCGCGAGAGGCCGGGCACCGGCTCTCGTTACTGTGAAATTGATCACATTAGGGTCGGATGTGGTCACTCCGCCGTGCCCGCCGGCGGAACGCCGCCGTGCCGTGGGCCGCCCTTCGAGCGTGATCCTCGTCACTCCGCGACGCCCGGAACGCGTGCCCCGGCGGCACGGTCCCGGGCGGCGGCGACGACGGCGGCCGTACCGCGTGCCCCGGCCGCGAGCGCGCGCGGCGGCGGGGCGGCGCCGGGCCGCGGCTCAGATGCGCGCCTGCCCGGTCCCGGGGACGACCTCGCCGAGCACCCAGGCGGGCACGCCCCGCTCCCGCAGCACGGCGAGCGCGGCGTCCGCGGCGTCCGCGGCGACGATCGCGCACATGCCCACGCCCATGTTGAAGGTCTTGTCCATCTCGGCCTGCGGCACCTTGCCGTGCCCGGCGAGCACCTCGAAGATCGGCGGCGGGGTCCAGGAGCCGCGGTCGAGCACCGCGTCCACGGTCGGCGGCAGCGAGCGAGCGAGGTTCGCGGCGAGCCCGCCGCCGGTGATGTGCGCGAACGCGTGCACCTCGACCGCGTCGGCGAGCGCGAGGCAGTCCCGCGCGTAGATCCGCGTGGGCTCGAGCAGCTCCTCGCCGAGCGTCCGCCCCAGCTCGGGGATCTCGTCGGCCAGCGACAGGCCCGCGGTCCGCACGATGTGCCGCACCAGCGAGTAGCCGTTCGAGTGCAGCCCGGAGGAAGCGAGGCCGAGCACCACGTCGCCGGGCCGTACCCGGTCCGGGCCGAGCAGCCGGGACGCCTCCACCACGCCGGTGCCCGCGCCCGCCAGGTCGTACTCGTCCGGGCCCATCGCGCCCGGATGCTCGGCGGTCTCGCCGCCGAGCAGCGCGCACCCGGCGATGCGGCAGCCCTCGGCCACGCCGCCCACGATCGCGGCGATGCGCTCCGGCACCACCTTGCCGCACGCGATGTAGTCGGTGAGGAACAGCGGCTCGGCCCCGCACACCACGAGGTCGTCGACGACCATCGCGACGAGGTCGAGCCCGATCGTGTCGTGCCGGTCGAGCGCCTGCGCGATCATCACCTTCGTGCCGACCCCGTCGGTGGAGGTGGCGAGCAGCGGCCGCTCGTACCGGGTCAGCGCCGACGCGTCGAACAGCCCGGCGAACCCGCTCGCCTCGTCCACCACCTCGGGCCGGCGCGCCCGGGCCACCTTCGCCTTCATCAGCTCGACGGCCCGCTCCCCGGCCGCGATGTCCACCCCGGCCGCGGCGTACGAGACGCCGCTCACCTCATCGCTCATGCGCACATCACTCTCAGGATCGGCGCGCACGACGGCGCGCGGAACGTGGTCAACCGGATCGTCGTCCCCGGGCCGGGCCGGTCACTGCCCGGCGGCCTCCAGGACGAACTTGCCGACGTTGTCGCGGTCGATCGGGATCGGGTACCGGCCGTCGAAGCACGCCCGGCAGAGCCGCTCGGCCGGGAGCGTGGTGGCCTTGATCAGGCCCTCGAGCGAGATGTACCCCAGGCTGTCGGCGCCGATCGACTCGCAGATCTCCTCGACCGAGAGCGACCCGGCGATCAGCTCGGCCCGGGTGGCGAAGTCGATGCCGTAGAAGCACGGCCAGGCCACCGGCGGCGAGGAGATCCGCACGTGCACCTCGGTCGCCCCGGCCTCGCGCAGCATGCGGACGATCGCCCGCTGCGTGTTGCCGCGCACGATCGAGTCGTCCACCACGACGAGGCGCTTGCCCGCCACGACCTCCTTGAGCGGGTTGAGCTTGAGCCGGATGCCGAGCTGTCGGATGGTCTGCGACGGCTGGATGAACGTGCGGCCGACGTAGGAGTTCTTCACCAGGCCCTGGCCGTACGGGATGCCGCTCTCGGCCGCGTAGCCGATCGCGGCCGGGGTGCCCGACTCGGGCGTGGGGATGACGAGGTCGGCCTCGACCGGGTGCTCGCGGGCGAGCGTCCGGCCCACCTCGACCCGGGTGACGTGCACCCCGCGCCCGGCGATCGTGGTGTCCGGCCGGGCGAGGTAGACGTACTCGAACAGGCAGCCCTTGGGGTCGGCGAGCGCGAACCGGCGCGACCGCACCCCGCGCTCGTCGATCGTGATCAGCTCGCCGGGCTCGACCTCGCGCACGACCGCCGCGCCGACGATGTCGAGCGCCGCGGTCTCCGAGGCGACCACCCAGCCCTTCTCCAGCCGGCCGAGCACGAGCGGCCGGATGCCCTGCGGGTCGCGGGCCGCGTACAGGGTCTTCTCGTCCATGAAGACGAGGCTGTAGGCGCCCTTGACCTGCGGCAGCAGCTCGACCGCCGCGTCCTCCAGGCCGGCGCCGCCGTGCCGGGACAGCAGGGCGGTGAGCACCTCGGTGTCGGTGGTCGCCCGGATGCTGTCGGCGGGGAGCCGCGCGGCGAGCTCGGGCGTGTTGATGAGATTGCCGTTGTGCGCCATGGCGAGGCCGCCGGCCTCGGTCGAGCTCAGCGTGGGCTGGGCGTTCTCCCAGACGCTGGAGCCCGTGGTCGAGTAGCGGCAGTGGCCGATCGCCAGGTGGCCGCGCAGGGTGCGCAGCACGGACTCGTCGAAGACCTGCGCGACCAGCCCCATGTCCTTGTAGACGAGGATCCGGCTGCCCTCGCTGACCGCCATGCCCGCCGATTCCTGGCCGCGGTGCTGGAGGGCGTACAGGCCGAAGTAGGTGAGTTTGGAGACATCCTCCCCCGGAGCCCACACGCCGAAGACGCCGCAGGCGTCCTTCGGGGCGCGGTCGCGGGGGTCAAGGTCATGGCCGAGCCGGCCGTCGCCTTTAAGCACGTGCTTGAGTCTAATTTGGGGCTCCGGCCCGCTCCAAACCCCCTGCCTGCCGCGACGCCCCGCGCGCCGGTCCGCGGGCACGGCGGAGGCCGCCGCGAAACCCGTCTGATCACAAATTCACGAAACCCTCGACGACTCTTGACCATGTCGCCTCGCCGCCGCGCCGGACGGGGGTGGACGCTGGAGGCGTTCTGTCTGCCGGGAGGTCGGGAACGGCCGGAAGAAGTGCCGGGAGTACCACCGTGACGAAGTCTGGCGATCCACATCGGCTCGACCGGCGGGAGAGCGGTACGGGCCGCACCTGGGCGCGGGGACGGCATGCGCGGGCCGACGGGCCCGGCGGCGAGCCCACCGTCGCCCTGCCCCGCCTCATCCCTCCGGCCACGGAGTGGGGCACCCGCGTGCCGAGCGGCCC
>QGUZ01000132.1 GCA_003242605.1 Actinomycetota bacterium | reverse complement strand
CCCGTCGCGCTGGCGCGGCAGCAGTCCCGCGGTGAGGACCGGGTGCCCCCGCCGCAGCGCCGCCGGCACCACCTCGGGCGGATCGCCGCCGAGCCGATCGGCGACCTCGCGCAGCGCCTCCAGCGGCGGGCGCAGCTCCCGGTGCTCGTCCTCGAACGCGCGCAGCATGCGCTCGGTCGGCTCGTCGAGCGGGGTGCCGGTGCCCCGGCCCGGGCGCAGCGCGCGCAGCGCGTTGAGGATCACCGCGACGTCGATCGCCTCCTGCACCAGCGCGCCGGCCGCCGGGGGCAGCAGCCCGGCGGCGGCGACGATCATCGCGGCGATCGACAGCGCCATGCCGGAGGCGGCGCTCTGCACCGCGATCCGGCGGGAGCGGCGGGCGACGTCCATCGCGTCGGCGAGGTGGTCGATGCGGTCGCCCATGAGCACGAGGTCGGCGGCCTGGCCGGCGGCGGCCGCGCCGTGGGCGCCCATCGCCACCCCGACCTGGGCGGCGGTGAGCGCGGGCGCGTCGTTGATCCCGTCGCCGACCATCACCGTCACCGCCCGTGCGGCCTCCTCGCGGACCGCGTCGACCTTCTCCGCGGGCGGCCGCTCGGCGAGCACCCGGTCGACGTTGAGCACGGTGGCGACGCTCTCGGCGACGTCGGCGCGGTCGCCGGTGAGCATCACCACCCGCTCGATCCCGGCCCGGCGCAGCCGGCGCAGCGTGCGCGGCGCGTCGGGGCGGACCGTGTCGCGCAGCAGGATCACCCCGGCGGTGTCGCCGTCGACCGCGACGAACACGGTCATCGCCCCGTCGAGCGCGGCCCGGGCCCGCTGCGCCCGCTCCCAGCCGGGCCGGGTGCCGAGCGCCTTGCCCACCCGCACCGCGTGCTCGCCGACCATGCCCTCGGTGCCGAGCCCGGCCTCCTCGTGCACGCCGTACGGCCGGCCGAGGGTGAGCCCGCGGTCGGCCGCGGCGCGCACGATCGCGTGGGCGAGCACGTGTGAGGAGACCTGGTCGACCGCGGCGGCGAGGGCGAGCACCTCGCCGGGGTCGTGGCCGGGCGCGGCCACCACCTCCACCACCTGGGGACGGCCGGTGGTGAGCGTGCCGGTCTTGTCGAGGACGAGGGTGCGGGCGTGGCCGAGCGTCTCCAGCGCGCCGCCGCCCTTGGCGATCACGCCGAGGCGGGCGGCCCGGGACAGGCCGGCCGCGATCGCCGCGGGGGCGGCGAGCAGCAGTGGGCAGGGCGTGGCGACGACGAGCACGGCCACCGCCCGCACGGCCTCCCCGGACCACAGCCAGGCCGCTCCGGCGAGCAGCAGGGTGGCGGGGAGGAAGATCGCGGCGTACCGGTCGGCGAGCCGGACCACCGGGGCGCTCCCGGCCGCGGTCTCGCGGGCCAGCCGGACCACCCCCGCGTAGGTGCTCTCCTCGGCGGTGCCGGTGGCGACGAGGTCGAACGGCGCGCCCGCGTTGACCACGCCGCTGCGCACGCTCTCCCCCGCGCCGCGCTCGACCGGCACGGACTCGCCGGTGAGGGCCGACTCGTCGAGCAGGGCCGTACCCTCCCGGATCACGCCGTCCACCGGGACGATCTCGCCGGTGGGGACGAGCAGCGCGTCGCCCCGGCGCACCGCGTCCACCGGCACCGTCTCCACGCCGCCGTCGAACGCGCCGCCCGGGCCGCCCCGGTAGCGGCGGGCGGTGCGCGGGGCGCGCTCGTAGAGGGCGGTGAGGTCGCGGCGGGCGCGGCGCAGCGCGTAGTCCTCCAGGGCGCGGCCGCTCGCGAGCATGACGCCGATCACCGCGCCCGCGAAGTACTCGCCGACCGCGAGGGAGCCGCCGAGGGCGAGCACGGCGATCGCGTCCACGCCGAGGCGGCGCTCGCGTACCGCCTCGACCACCCACCAGACCGCGGGCACCAGCGCGACCACGGTG
The DNA here is from genome assembly GCA_003242605.1 of Actinomycetota bacterium. Classification (GTDB taxonomy): domain Bacteria; phylum Actinomycetota; class Actinomycetes; order Streptosporangiales; family Streptosporangiaceae; genus Thermopolyspora. The sequence continues at coordinate 10,580 of QGUZ01000132.1, read as the reverse complement.
CCGGCGATCCACGCGGCGTGTGCCACCGCCACGGCGCCGAGCAGGTGAGCGGCGCCGCCGCCGAGGAGCGCCCCCACGGTGAGCACGAGGAGGGCGGTGGTCCAGCGGTTCTTCATGGTTCCAGCAGATCAGTCGACGGTCGGACATGGCTCTGGCCGAAGGGCACCATCCGGCGGGACCTTGGACCCCCGCTCGGCGGGCGGGTACGCCCCGCCGGGCACGGGTGCGGCCTGCGCGGGGTGCGGCAGGCCCGCACCGCCGACGCCACCCGCGCCGCCGGCCGCGATCGACGAGATTCCACGGGACCACCAATCCGGCCCGAAGGCCCAAGATCGCTGGGCTCATGCCCATGCAATGCCTTTTCCCCACACGACTTCCCCACAGGACGGAATCACGCCGGCGACGCGGCCGGACCGGCCGGTGGGCCGTGCTCGGCCGCGCGGTGAAGGCGAGCCCGCGATCACCTCGGCGCGGGACACCCCGGTGCGCCGGGCCATCCGGGTGCCCGGCCGTACGGAGGCCGCGGCGGCGGGGCTCGGCGGAGGGGCCGGAGCGCGTGGGCGGGCGGCCGCCGGGAATAGGGGCACCGGCGGACGGGTTGGGGAGGTTGCACATTCGATCAAGGAGCCAGTACATGACCGACACCGCGCCTCCCGCCGCGCGCGTGGGGCCGCCCCCGCCGTTCGATCCCGAGCTCGAGGCGGCGCTCACCGCGCTGGGGTTGGCGAGCACGCCGAGGCTCACCCTCGAGCTGGTCCCCGCGCTGCGCGAGGCGAGTGCCGGCTCCATGCCCGCGCCGTCGGACGAGGAGCTGTCCCGCGGCGGCGAGTACGAGGTCACCGAGCGCACCGTGCCCGGACCGCCCGGCGCCCCGGAGGTCACCCTGCTGATCTGCCGCCCGGCGGCAGCGGCGGCGCCGACGCCCGCGCTCTACCAGATCCACGGCGGCGGCATGATGTTCGGCACCCGCCGGGACGGCCTGGCGGGCACGCTCGACCTCGCCGCCCGGGTGGGCGCCGCGGTCGTCTCCGTGGAGTACCGGCTCGCGCCCGAGCACCCGCACCCGGCCCCGGTCGAGGACTGCTACGCCGGGCTGCGCCGGCTCGCGGAGCACGCGGCCGAGCTGAACGTCGACCCCGCTCGCATCGTCGTCGCCGGGGACAGCGCCGGGGGCGGGCTCGCCGCCGCCGTGGCGCTGCTCGCCCGCGACCGCGGCGGCCCGGCGCTCGCCGGGCAGCTGCTGCGGGCCCCGATGCTCGACGACCGCAACGACACGCCCTCCGCCTACCAGCTGACGGGGCTCGGCGTGTGGGACCGGGCGGCGAACGAGACCGGCTGGACCGCCCTGCTCGGCGACGCCCGCGGCGGACCGGACGTCTCGCCGTACGCCGCGCCCGCCCGGGCGACCGACCTGTCCGGCCTGCCGCCCGCGTACATCGACGTCGGCTCCGCCGACATGTTCCGCGACGAGGCCGTCGCCTACGCGTCGGCGATCTGGCGCGACGGCGGGCAGGCGGAGCTGCACGTGTGGCCGGGCGCCTGCCACGGCTTCGAGATGCTGGCGCCGCAGGCGGCGGTGACCCGCGCGGCCTTCGACGCCCGCCACTCCTGGCTGCGCCGTCTGCTCGGCGCCTGACCTCCGGCGGCGGTGGCCTCCCGCCCGCCGCCGGGCCTTCCGGTACGGCCGCCCGCGCCGCGGACGCGCGGCGGCCGCTCGCCGACGGGTGTGCCGACGACGATCCGACGAACGCGTTCCTGACCGGTCGGCCGGGGCGGCGTCATCCGGCGGGGGACCGCCGCCCGTGCGGGACGTCGGCAAAGGATTTCTATAAACCCACCAATCCTGCCCAAAGACCCAAGGCCGCGGGACTTACGCCCATTCAATGATTTTTCGCCGCACGGTGGGATAGAGGCGTAGAAATTGGGAGCCCGCCCGGTACGGCGCAGCGGCTCGTGCGACGCGAAAGGAGCACGCCATGCGCGTGAAGGTGAAGGACGTGATGACCAGGGACGTCGCGTCCGTGCACGCCGACACCCCGTTCAAGGACGTCGCCGAACTGCTCATCGCGCGGGGCATCAGCGCCGTGCCCGTCGTCGACGACGCGGGCCGCGTCGTGGGCGTGGTCTCCGAGGCCGACCTGCTCCACAAGGAGGAGTTCCGGGAGCAGTACTACCAGGAGGGTTACCAGCCGCCGCTGCGCGCCCGGCTGCGCCGCAGGCTCAGCGAGGAGGGCGGGGTCGCCACGGCCGAGCGCAAGGCCCGCGGCGAGGTCGCCGGCGAGCTGATGACCACCCCGGCCGTGACCGTGACGCCCACGACCACGATGACCGCCGCGGTGCGGAAGATGGAGGAGCACGGGGTCAAACGGCTGCCGGTCGTCGACGAGGAGGGCCGGCTGGAAGGCGTGGTCAGCCGCCACGACCTGCTGAAGGTGTTCGTGCGCGACGACGCCGACCTCGCCCGCGAGATCCGCGAGGAGGTGCTCGAGCGCGGCCTGTGGCTGGACAACGTCGACATCGACGTCGAGGTCGACCACGGGGTGGTGACCCTGCGCGGCCACGTCGACCGGCGCAGCGAGGCGCAGATCGCGGTACGCATGGTCGGCCGGGTGAACGGCGTCGTCGACGTGATCGACAAGCTCACCTGGGAGGTCGACGACCGGCTCTGAGGCCCGGCGTCCCCGGCCGGCGGGACCTTCGGCCCTGATCGGCACCGGCGGCTCCGGCTACCGTCGCGAGGCGATCTCATTCCCTCGCCATTCCCCCGCCGTCAGGAGGCACCAGATGCGTACCAGAGTCCAGGACGTCATGACCACCGATGTGGTGTCCGTGCGCGAGGACGCCACCTTCCAGGAGGTGGCCCGGCTCCTCATCGGCCACGGCGTCAGCGGCATGCCGGTGCTCGACGCCGCCGGGCGCGTGGTCGGCGTGATCTCCGAGGCGGACCTGCTGCACAAGGAGGAGTTCAAGGAGCGCTACCACCGCGAGGGCTACCGGCCGCCGCTCACCGCCCGGCTCCGCCACCGCCTCGGCAGCGAGGGCGACACCCGGCGCAAGGCCGAGGCGACCACCGCGCGCGAGCTGATGACCTCCCCCGCGTACACCACCACCCCGAACACCCCGGTGGTGCTCGCCGCCCGGGACATGGACCGCTACGGCGTGAAGCGGCTGCCGGTGGTCGACGAGGACGGCAAGCTGCTCGGCATCGTGAGCCGCCGCGATTTGATCCGCGTGTTCGTCCGCAGCGACGCCGAGATCGCCGAGCAGGTCCGCGAGGACGTCATCCGCCAGGCGCTCGGCTCGGTCCCGAACCTCATCGACGTCGAGGTGCGCGAGGGGGTCGTGACGCTCCGCGGCGAGTTCCTCCGCAAGAGCGAGGCCCTCGCCGCCGCCCGGCTCACCGAGAACCTCGACGGCGTCGTGGCCGTGGTGAACGAGCTCACGTACCTCGAGGACGACACCGCGCAGGAGTCCGTTCCGGTGTGGGGCGGCGCCTGACCCGCCGCGCCCGGCCCGCGCACCGGTGATGTGGGGCGGCGCAGCCGCCCCGCACCGTTGTGCGCACCTTTCTTATTTCTCATTACGGCTTCCATTACGGCGCTCCGGCACCTGACCCGAGCCGCGCCACCGGCCCAGGCGGCGAGTTCGCCACCGGCCGATCGCGCGGCCTTTTTCGTCGCCGTGGTACGGCGGATCCCTACGCCGCCGCCAGCGGCGAACGGCCGCGCGGCCCGCCTCGGGCGGTGACCGGCCGCCGCCGTACGCCGAGAGCACGACCGGCCGTACCCGCCGACGGCGTCGGCCGTGCCGCGCGCCCCTCCCGGCGTGCGAAGCGCAAGCGGGCGGCCCCCGGCCGGCGCGCCCCGCCCCTGACGCCGCGGCGGGGACCCCGCACCGCCCGTCGCGAGCGCATCCCGCGCTGCCGTGCGCACCGGCCCGCCCGCCACCGCGCCGTGGCACACACGGAGGGCCGCGCCGGGGCAGCCGGCACGGCCCTCCGCATCTTCACCATCCGTTGTTCTTCACCATCCGTTGTCGGCCGGGCGGCCCACCGCCCCACCCACCCGCGTCGCAGATGGCGGGCCGCGCCGTACCGCGGCCGCCCGCGGCGAGTCCCGGCTCCGGGCGTCGCCCGCCGCCGCCCGGGGCGCACCCTCGCCGCGCGGCCCCGCCGCCGACACCGGGTCGGTGGTCGCGCCGGGACCGGCCGGCTCCCGCGGAGACTCCGGGCCGCTCAGCGGGATCGCCCCGATCCCGCGCCAGACCCGGGCGCCGGTTCCGGTACGCGGCCGACGGCCTGCTGGGCGGGGCAGGTCGCCGCCGCGGCGGTCCGCGCGGTGGTGTGGGTGTACGTGGGCGTGCACGGGCAGGCCGGCGGCGAGGCTCACGGGAGTGGGCGGAGCGTGGCGCTCGCCGCCGGGATCGCGGTAGGTCATCTCGCCTCCCCGGTGGCGGAGCGCTCGCCGGCACGCGGCCGCGCCCACTTCCGGCCGGCGTCGTGGCCCTCGAGCACCTTGAGCAGGTCGGACTGGTGGACGGTGCCGACGATGCGCCCGGTCTCGGGGTTGATCACGGGAAGCTGTTTGATCCGGTGGCGGTGCATGAGCGCGGCGGCCTCGGCCACCGGGGTCTCCCGGGTGACGGTGATCGCCGGGCTCGTCATCAGCTCCAGGGCGGTGGCCCCGGCCACCCGGCTCCGGTCGTACGGCCGGCCGTCGCCGTCGTTCGCCGCGCCGCCCTGCCGCGCCGCCTCCGCGGCGCGGAGCAGCAGGTCGTGCTCGGAGACCACGCCGAGCACCCGCCGCTCGCCGTCGACCACCGCGACCGCGCCGACCTTGAACCGGCGGAGGGCGGCCACGATGTCACCGAAGGTCGCGTTCGCCATCACGGCGATGGCGACGTGCCCCATCACGTCCCTGACCAGGACGTGCCGCCGCCCGTCGCGCCGTGCGGACTCCCGCCCGGCCCCCTCGATGGTCATGCCGCCCTCCTCTCTGCGCTCGGTCGTGGGTCTCGGTGGTCGACGTGCGGTGCGGCCGGGTGCGCGTCAGTACCCGGCGGGCACCTCCTGGCGGGTGAGCCGCTTGCGGAACACCCAGTAGGTCCAGGCCTGGTAGGCGAGCACGATCGGCGTGAAGATCACCGCGACCCAGGTCATCACGGTGAGCGTGTACGGCGTGGACGCCGCGTTCTCCACCGTGAGGCTGTTGGCCGGGTCGAGGGCGGGCATCACGTCGGGGTAGAGGCTGCCGAACAGGGTGAAGGTGATCACCACGATCGCCACCGCGTTGGCGGTGAACGCCCAGCCGTCCCGGCCGCGCAGCGTGGCGGCGAGCGCCCCGGCGAGGCCGGCGGCGGCGAGCACCACGCCCGCCCAGGTGGCGGTGGTGCCGGTCATGAGCTGGGTGATGAGGAGGAAGACCCCGCCGACCGCGATCGTGACCGGCCCGACGATCTTGGTCACCCGGATCGCGCGCTCGCGCAGCTCACCGGTGGTCTTCAGGGCGAGGAACACCGCCCCGTGCATGGTGAACAGCGCCAGCGTCACCACGCCGCCGAGCAGCGCGTACGGGTTGAGCAGGGTGAGCAGGTTCCCGGTGTACTCGTGGTTCGCGTCCAGCGGCACCCCGCGCAGGATGTTGGCGAACGCCACACCCCACAGGAACGCCGGGACGAGCGAACCCCAGAAGATCGCGTGGTCCCAGCGGGACGGGATGTCGCTGCGGTGCCGGTACTCGAACGCCACCCCGCGCACGATCAGGGCGAGCAGGATCAGGAACAGCGGCACGTAGAAGCCGGAGAACAGGGTGGCGTACCACTCGGGGAAGGCGGCGAACGTGGCGCCGCCCGCCACGAGCAGCCACACCTCGTTGCCGTCCCAGACCGGGCCGATCGTGTTGACCAGGATGCGCCGGTCGGTCTCGTCGCGCCCGATCGCCGGGAGCAGGATGCCGACGCCGAAATCGAACCCCTCGAGCAGGAAGTAGCCCGCCCATAGCACGGCGATCAGGATGAACCAGACTGTCGTGAGTTCCATCGTGGGTCACCTCAGAAGGAGAGCGCCGGGGTGGTGCCGGGCTGCGGGGTGGCGCCTTCCTCGCCGCCCTCAGGCTCGGGGCCCTGCCGGATCGACTTGATCAGCAGCCGGACCTCGATGATCGCGAGGATCGCGTACACGAGGGTGAACCCGACGAGGGTGAGCGCGACCTCGGTGGTGTCGACGCCCGGCGAGACCGCGGACGCGGTGGTCATCAGGCCGAAGACGGTCCACGGCTGGCGGCCCATCTCGGTGAAGATCCACCCCATGGTGTTCGCGAGGTAGGGCAGGAAGATCCCGGCGATCGCGAGCCGGTAGAACCAGGGGTTCTCCGGCAGCCGGCCCCGCCGCGTGAGCCACAGCCCGGCGAGCGCGAGCAGTGCGGCGAGCGCGCCGAAGCCGATCATGAGGCGGAAACTCCAGTACGCGATCCCGATCGACGGCCGGTAGTCGCCCGGACCGTACTGCTGCTCGTAGCGGGCCTGGATGTCGTTGATGCCCTCCACCGTGCCGTCGAGCGAGTTCGTCGCGAGCAGGCTCAGGCCGTATGGGATCTCGATGTTGATGATGTTCCGCCCGTTCTCCACGTCGCCGATCGCGAACAGGGAGAACCCGGCGCCGCTCTCGTCCTCCCACAGCGCCTCGGCCGCGGCCATCTTCATCGGCTGCTGCTCGGTCATCAGCTGTGCCTGCCAGTGACCGGTGAACATCACGCCGATCGAGGCGACGAGCGTGACGACGAGCGCGAGCTTGGCCGAGGTCCTGAAGAGGTCCACCTCCCTGCGCCGCCACAGGTACCAGGCGCTCACGCCGAGGAGGAACGCGCCGGCGGTGACGAACGAGCCGAAGATGACGTGCGGGAAGGTGACGAGCGTGGTGTTGTTGGTGAGCACCGCCCAGATGTCGGTGAGCTCCGCACGCCCGGTGACCTCGTTGATCCGGTAGCCGACCGGGTGCTGCATCCAGGAGTTCGCGGCGAGGATGAAGTACGCGGAGATGTTCGTGCCGATCGCCGCGGCCCAGATCGTGGCGAGGTGGATCTTCTTGGGCAGCCTGTCCCATCCGAAGATCCACAGCCCGAGGAAGGTCGACTCGAGGAAGAAGGCGATCAGGCCTTCCATCGCGAGCGGGGCGCCGAAGACGTCACCGACGAAGCGGGAGTACTCGCTCCAGTTCATGCCGAACTGGAACTCCTGCACGATGCCGGTGACGACACCCATCGCGAAGTTGATCAGGAAAAGCTTGCCCCAGAACTTGGTGAGCCGCAGATACTTGGGATTTCCGGTGCGGTACCAAGCGGTCTGCAGACCGGCCACGAGGATGGAAAGGCCGATCGTCAGGGGCACGAAGATGAAGTGATAGACCGTCGTGATCCCGAATTGCCAGCGGGATAGATCGAGTGCGTCCATGAGTGCTCCGCCCCCCACCATGAATCTCTCGCTTTAGGGTCGGGCATCGGCGCAGGTCAGCCGTAGAGACGCCAGGCCTGATCTTTAGGGTCTTTGGTCCCTGGTGGCGATGCCCCCATGGGGGGTTGACACGATGGCCATGGTTGTGCCCATGCGCTTACACGGGCATGGCGACGCAATGAACGAGGTTCCGGGGAAAACGTTGCGGAAATGACAGGGAAACGAGGGTGGAAACGGCGCTGGAATCGCCGCACGGCCCTGCTGGACGAGGCCGGCCGCCCTGCCTTTCGGAGTACGCCGCGGCGCCGGGCGGGCCACCTATGATCTCTCGGTCAGTACGGCCCCGGCGGCCGGAACGATAGGCGCCACGGACGTCGTCAACGCACCGGCGGCTGCCGGACCGCCGGCGGCAGGGCGGCCGGGACCACGTGCGGATCGGACCACCGCCCGCCGAAACATGCGCTGGCCACGACGCTTGTGACGGCGGGCCCGGCGCATGCGCCTCACCACACTTTCCGGCGGGCGGTGGCCGACTCCCCACACGCCCCTCGCCGTTCGCACGTTACTGGCCCGCGATCTCCCCGGGCCCGTCCCGAAGGTCCCGCATCCGCGGGACCAAAGTCCTTAGGCCCGATCTCCGCGACATCCGGGGCGAACGCCACGTGAGCCACAGCGGCCCCGCGATCCGGCACGTACCGCCTCTTGGGGAAGAAGCCGAGGCGGCCATCGGCATCGCCTCCGCAGGGCCACGCGTACGGCACGGCGACCCCCGCCGCGCCCCCGGCGGGCGGGACCGGCGGCGGGACCGTGGCCACGCCGCACCGCGTCCTCGGGTCCGTCCGTCGCCGAGCCGCGAAGGTGCGGCATGAGGAGCGGAACCGGTGCGGCTCACGCCGGCCGCCCGGCCGCGCTCACCGGGCCGGCCGGACGGCCCGGAGCGCGCCCGCGGGCGGCGCTTCCGCATCCGGCCGGACCGCAGGGACGTATGCCCTGCTCAGCGGGACCTTCGTCCCTGACGTGCCCGCCGGTGCCGAGCGAAGCTGATGGCATGAAGCTCGACTCGGCAGGTTTGCAGGTCCTCTCCCCGGCCGAGTGCGTCGAGTTGCTGGCCACCACGCCGATCGGCCGCGTGGTCTTCACCGACCACGCCCTGCCGGCCGTACAGCCGGTCAACTTCGTGCTCGACGGGATGACGGTGGTGATGCGCACCACGGCCGGTTCCAAGCTCGCCGTGGCCGCGCGCAACACTGTCGTCGCGTTCGAGACCGATGAGTTCGACCCGGTGACCCGCACCGGCTGGTCGGTGACCGCGATCGGCTACGCCCGCGTCGTCACCGACCCGGTCGAGACCGAGCGTCTCGCTCACCTGTCCGGCGCCCCCTGGTCGCCCGACGGGAACGACCGGTTCATCGTCATGCCGATCCAGCAGGTGTCCGGCCGCCGCATCCGCGTACGGCCCTGACCGAGCCGCGAACGCACGTCAGCCCGGGGATTACCCGGGCCTTGTTCATTTCCGGCCGCGGTCTCACCGCCTTCCGCGGCGCGCCCTCGACGCGCGGCGCCCGACGGGCACCCACGCCGCGACGACGGTCCCCCGCGCCGAAGCGAACCCGATGGCCGCGCCCGGCGGAGCCCGCCCGCAGACGACCCTCGGTCACCGCATCGGCCGGCGGCGGGCGCGGGCGCGTGGCCGCCGCGTCCGGGTCACGCCGTTCCTGACGCCACCGCCTCCCGAGGCACCTCCTCGTCCCACGCTTACCGGTACGTCTCGCTCATGCGTTGCGGCCCGGCGCGTCCCCGGCCGGGCGCGTTCCCCCGGGAGTTCCCCGGCATGACGACGACCGCCCACCTCCGGGGAGGCGGGCGGTCGGGGGATTCGGGCCGCTCCCCCACCGCGGTTACCGCAGGAAGGGGAAGCGCTGCACCAGCTCGGTGCTCGCCCACCAGCGGCCGATGCCGAGGGTGTCACCCGCGTTGGCGACGGCCAGGCCGGCCAGCACCAGCGTGTAGATGATGTGGTCGTCCATGAACGGGTTGTTCGCGAGCGGGAGCTCGGCGGCCCACATGAGCACCAGCAGGAGCCCGCCGGTGACCGCGGCGATCCGCATGCCCGCGCCGAGGATCAGGGCGCCGCCGATGCCGAGCAGGCCGAGCATGAACAGCCAGTCGACCCAGGCCTGGCCGGCGAGGGCGCTGAAGAAGCCGCCCAGCGCGTTCTCCGCGGTGCCCTTCAGGAAGCCGGTGGTCGGGCTGCCGCCGTCCAGCCAGCCGCGGTCGGCGGGGGTGGCGAAGCCGAGCCCGAAGAGCTTGTCGAGGAACGCCCACAGGAAGATCCACCCGAGGGCGATGCGCACCACGGCCCAGATGTACGCGAGGCCCTTGGGGGTGACCGCCTCGGGAGTGGGGGGAACGGGGGTCTGCCGGCCCTCGACCGGCTTGCTGCGCCCTTCTGCGCGCCCTTCTGCGATGGCCATTGTGTGGCCCCTTTCTCTGAGCCGTACCGTGTATCTCGCTGGCTCAATTGCATCGCTTTGCCGTTTCTTGAAGCAGTGCCGTACGGCTCGGCCGGGGCGTCCCGAGGTCCCGATCTCGCCGGGACCTTCGGCCCTCCGCGCGCCGGCCCGCGCCTCCGGCCCGGCGATCCCGCCCGTCCCCGACGCCGCCATCAGGGACTTTCGTCCCTTGCCGGACGTTCAGGTCAGGCATCAGGGTTTGAAAGACGCGAATCCATGCGACGGACGACACGGCAAGATGACTGACACGATGACGGGGCGCCGGTTGAACCAGTTGTCGAGGGAGCAGTGCCTTGAGCTGCTCGCGAGCGCGCCCATGGGACGGATCGTCTTCACCTACCAGGCGCTGCCGGCCATCCGGCCGGTGAACCATATCGTGGACGACGGCGACATCGTCATCCGCAGCCACCGCGCCGCCGCGATAACGGCGGTCGCGCACCGCTCCGGCGTGGTGGTCGCCTACGAGGCGGACGACATCGACGCGGAGAAGCACCTCGGCTGGAGCGTGATCGTCACCGGCCGCGCCTACCTGGTGGAGAACGCCGCCGACGTGGCGCGGTACCAGAAGATGATCGAGCCGTGGGTGGCCGGCGAGATGGACCAGGTGATCCGCATCCACCC
>QGUZ01000131.1 GCA_003242605.1 Actinomycetota bacterium | reverse complement strand
CGCTCGGCGTCCCGGCCGACGAGAACCTGGTCGCCTACGCCCGGGCGAGCCGCGACTCGGCGTACGCGGCCGCGGCGGGGCTGCTGCAGCACCGCCCCGACCTCACCGCGATGCTCGCCGGGGGCAACCTGCTCGGCGAGGCGGCGGTGCTCGCCGCGCGCGAGCTCGACCTGCGCATCCCCCGCGACATCTCGCTGATCATGTTCGACGACGTGCCGTGGGCCGAGCTGTGCTCCCCGCCGCTGACGGTGATCGCCGAGCCGGCGCGGGACATGGGCTACCGCGCGGCGGAGCTGGTGCTGCGCGAGGGGCGCCGGGCCCGGGAGCCCCGCGTCGTCACGCTCTCCACCGAGCTCATCGTGCGGGCGAGCTGCGCGCCGCGGCGGCGGGCCCGGCCGGCCGGCTGACCGGCTCCACCCGCCCGCCGGAGGGATCGCCCGGCCGCCGGGGCGTGCGCCTCGCGCCCGGTCCGGCGGCCGCGCCCGTCAGCCCAGGACCTTCTCGATCGCCTCGATGACGGCGGGGTCCTCCGGCTCGACCCGGGGGCGGAACCGGGCCACCACCCGGCCCTCGGCGTCGAGCAGGAACTTCTCGAAGTTCCACTGCACGTCGCCGGCGGCGCCGTCCGCGTCGGGGAACGCGGTCAGCTCCCGGTAGAGCGGGTGCCGGTTCTCGCCGTTCACCTCGGTCTTCTCGAGCAGCGGGAAGTCCACGCCGTAGGTGGTGGAGCAGAACCGAAGGATCTCCTCGGCGGTGCCGGGCTCCTGCCCCATGAACTGGTTGCACGGCACGCCGACGACGGTGAAGCCGCGCTCGCCGTAGCGGCGGTGCAGCCGGACCAGCCCCTCGTACTGCGGGGTGAGCCCGCAGCGTGAGGCGACGTTGACGATGAGCGCGGCGCGGCCCGCGAGGATCTCCCCGAGCGTCGTCTCCTCCTGCGTGAGCGTACGCACGGGCACGTTGAGCAGAGTCACGGGACGAGCATAGCCCTGCGCCACCACCGATATAGCCAAAAGGTATAGATCGGCATTTATAGGGCGAAATGTGGCGGTTCTCACTGACGTCGCGCGACGGTCCTGGTAGACAGACATCGCCGGGCGGCCCAGAGAACCGGACGATCACCATCAGAGGAGCAGAAAAATCTCGAAACAATGACGAATGCGGCAATGTGTCGGCGTTGCCATGTTTCACCCCCGAAAGGGACATGCCTATGCCGACGCATCGCACCATCGGCGCGACGTTCGTCGCCACCGCCCTCGTGGGCGGCACCGTGACCACGGCGGCCGCGGCCCCGCCCGCGGCCGCCGCCGTCCGGCAGGCGATCGCCGCGACGGCGCCGTCCTCCGCCGCCGTCTCCACGGCGGGGACGACGGCGCGGAAGGCGCCGAGCAGGAAGGCGAGGAACAAGGCGATCGCCCGTCTCATGGTCCGCGCCCGCGGCTGGACCGCCGTCCAGTTCGCCTGCCTGGTCCGGCTGTGGGAGCGCGAGAGCGGCTGGAACCACCTCGCGCGCAACCCGCGTTCGGGCGCGTACGGAATTCCGCAGGCCCTCCCGGCCGGGAAGATGGCCTCCGCCGGAAAGGACTGGCGGACAAATCCGAAAACTCAGATCAAATGGGGTCTTCGCTACATCAAATCGCGGTACGGCACGCCGTGCGCGGCGTGGATTCATGCCAGGTCACGCGGCTGGTACTGATCCAAACCCCATGCCCGGATAAATTCCGTCGCCGCGCGCGGTCAGCCGCGCGCCGGGCCGGTTAACCCCGCACCCGCGAGACGGGTGGACGTTCGCACCGGTTCGGCAAACACCCTTCCGCAGCGCGCCGCAGGTCGTCGGCCACGACCGATTCGCGTACTACAAACCGCCACAGGACCCGTCGCGGTGCCTCCCGGACCATTCCCTGCGGAATGGCCAAGGACCGGGAGGCCGAGCGGACGGCCGGCGCCCACGCCATGGGCGAGCGGCCGCGCGACGGGCGCGCGGAGCCGTAGCCGCCGGCCCAGGGCCGCCGCGGGTGCGCCCGGGTGCCCGTCATCCGCACGCGACCCGAGGAAAGGATGGATTTGGACAGCAAACGCGCGTTGCGCACGACCGTCGTGACCGTCGCCACCACCGCCCTGCTCACCGGCGGCGCGGCCTCCGCCGCAGCGGCCGGCCGGGAGAAGCCGCCCGCGGCCGATCCCGACGCGCAGCAGGCCGCCCGCGCCCCGCAGAGCGAGGCCGGGCCGGGGAACGAGGCGCAGTCCGGGCCGGATGCGCTGCCCCGCTCGCTGTCGCCCGAGGCGCCGCCGCCGGTGCCGCCGACCGGACCGGCCGAAGGGCCGTCGGAGCTCACGTCGCCCGAGGTCCGGCACGCGCCGGTCGTCCCGCCGGAGCGGCGGCCGCCCGAGGACGGGCGGGCGCCGGAGACCGGGCGGGAACGGCCCGGGACGGCAGCGGACCGCGACACCCGCCAGAGCGAGTGGCTCGACGTGGTGGCGTGGCCGGAGTACGCCCTGGAGTGGCTGGTGCTGCCGTGGCGGGCGCACGAACGCACCCACCGCGCCGCGCACGCCGGCCGGCGGCTCGCCACCGCGAGCACGGCGCGGGCCCGGGCCAAGGCCACCCGGCGGGCCCGGCACGCCAAGCGCGCCCGGGCGCGCGCCGGGGGACGGCACGCGGTGAAGAGCTTCGCCTACCACCTGGTCCGCCGGAAGTGGGGGCCGGGCCAGTTCCGCTGCCTCGACCGGCTGTGGACCCGGGAGAGCAACTGGAACCACCGCGCGGTGAACCCGCGCTCGGGCGCCTACGGCATCCCGCAGGCGCTGCCCGCGCACAAGATGCGGGTGTCCGGGCGCGACTGGCGGCACAACCCGGTCACCCAGGTGCGCTGGGGCCTGCGGTACATCAAGTCGCGGTACGGCACGCCCTGCGCGGCCTGGGCCCACTTCCAGCGCCGCAACTGGTACTAGGCCGGCCACCGGCCTGCGGGCCGGGGCACGCGGCCGGACGGCGCCTGGGGGAAGGGGCACCGCTCGGCCCGCGCGGCCCGCGTGCGCGGCCCGGGTTCGACGTCGTCGGCCCGGGCCGCCACCGTGCCGGCGGGCACGCCGCGACCGCGCGGTGGCCGCGCCGATCCGCGGCCCGGCGGGTCAGGCGAGATGGACCACGGTGATGAGGCTGCCGCAGATCGCGGCGAGCACGCCCAGCCAGGCGAGCAGCGCGTCCGCCCGGTTGTCGAGCGGGCGGCCGGCGTGCAGGGCACGCTGCACCTTGCGGAACCGCACCCCGGTCCGGGAGAGCAGCACGGCGCCGCAGAGCGCGGCGAACGCGAACGGCGGGACGGCGAGCGCGCCCGCGCCGCCGCGCAGCGCGAGGAACGCCGCGCCCAGGCCGCCCGCGCCGAGCGCGGCCGCGGTGCGCACCCAGGCGAGGCGGGTGCGCTCGCTCTGCAGTCCCCGGTCCCAGACCCGGTCGGGCATCAGCGCCCCAGCAGGATGAGCACGAGCGCGAGCACGGCGACCGCGGCGACGCCGTACCCGAGCAGCGGGGCGAGCGACGGCTCCGGCAGCGGCTCCCCTCGACGCAGCGCCCGCTGCACGCGGCGCCAGCGCGGGTAGGCCATGCCCGCGGCGAGCGCGGCGAGCAGCACGAGGAGCACGGCGAGCAGCGTGCGCATCCACGGCAGGAACACCTGCTGCGGCATCGCGGCCACCGCCACCCCGGCGGCGCTCAGCGCGAGCGAGGTGCTGAGCCAGGTGAGGAAGGTGCGCTCGTTGGCCAGGGTGAACCGCGGATCGGGCTCGCTCTCGTCACCGCCCCGTGCCGTCGGATGAGGGACGTGCGAAGAGCTCATACGACCAGCGTATTTGCCGCTTTTCCCTGCTCGGTGAACGGGAAGGGCGGGATGCGGCCCGGCCGGGGAGAGCCCGCGGGGGTCAGGTGCACTCGCGGGCGATGCGCTCGGCGGCCGCGGCCCCGTCGGTCACCACCCGCTGCACCGCGTCGATCGCGTCGTCGACGTCCCGGACGGTGATCCCCTCGAGGGTCCGCGCCAGGTCGGTCAGCGCCTCGTTGAGCGTGGTGTTCCCCACCTTGTCGGCGATCTCCTCGAGCCGCTCCACGGCGTCGTTCAGCGCCCGCTCCAGCTCCGCGGGATCGTTGCCCACCTCGCGGATCCGGTTGATCGTCTCGGTGACGACCCGGCTGCTCTCCAGGCAGGCCTGGGCCTTGTCGAGGGTGCTGCACCCGGCGGCGGCCGGCGCGAGCAGGACGGCCGCGGCGAGGAGGAGACGCACGGAGCGACGGCGCATGCCTCGAACCTACCGCCGGGCCGCCTCCGGCGCGCGGGTCCCGGCGCGGCCGGTCGCGCGGGCTCCGCGCGCCCCGGCCGGGCGGACTCCGGCCGGGCGGGCTCCGTGGCGCGGCCTCAGGCTGGGGCCTCGGCCGAGCCGTCGCGGGCCCGCAGGTAGGCCGCCACGCCGTCGAGCACGCGCTGCAGGCCGAAGTCGAAGTCCGGCTCGGTGCCCGGCCCGACCTCGCCGTGCGACGCGTCGGGGTCGGTGGCGAACTCGGGGCTCTCGAACACCCCGGAGACCGCCATCTCGTGGAGCACGGGGAAGCGCCCGGGGTCGAGCACGCGGGCGAGCAGCCGGCCGTACCGGGAGAGCATCTCGGCCTCGGTCACCCCCTCCTCGCGGCGGGCCCGCCGCAGGTTGCCGACGAGCTCGGCCTGGCTGCGGACGTACCCGTTGACGAGCATGACGAGGGCGAGCCGCTCGGCCGGGGCGAGGCCGGTTCCGGTGAAGCACTGCAGCCCGGTCTCCATCCAGGTGAGCTGGTTCGGTGAGACCGGGAGGTGGTCGACCGGGATCTCGGTCATCCACGGGTGGCGGCGGTAGACCTCGAGCATCTCCCACGCCCACCGCTCCAGCCGCGCCCGCCACCCCGCGGCCTCGGTGACGGCCGCCGACGGGCGGCCGATCACGTGGTCGATCATGAGGACGAGCAGCTCCTCCTTGCTCTCCACGTAGCGGTAGAGCGACATCGTGGTGAACCCGAGCCGCTCGGCCACCCGGCTCATCGTCACCGCGGCGAGCCCCTCGGTCGCGGCCACCTCGACCGCGGCGGCCACCACCCGCTCCAGGCTCAGCCCCGGCTTGGGCCCCTTGCGCGGCCGCTCCCGCAGCCCCCACAGCAGCTCCAGCCCGCGGGACAGCCCGGCCGCGTCCGCAGTCCGCGGCCCGCCGCGGCCTCCGTTCTCCCCGTGCGCGTTGACGTCCACCTCATCACTGTGTATACCGTAAACCAAATGATGTATGTGGTACACAGTAGGACGTACACAGTAAGGACCTGCGCATGACCTCTGACGCGGTCGTCGAAGCGACCGGACTGACCAGATCCTTCGGGGCCACCCGCGTGCTCTCCGGCCTCGATCTGCGCGTGGCGCGCGGCACGATCCACGCGCTGCTCGGCCCGAACGGCGCGGGCAAGACCACGACCGTGCGCATCCTGGCCACGCTGCTGCGGCCCGACTCCGGCACCGCGCGGGTCGCCGGGTACGACGTGGTCCGCCAGGCGCGGCAGGTGCGCCGCCTGATCGGGCTGACCGGGCAGTACGCGGCCGTGGACGAGCTGCTCACCGGCGCGGAGAACCTCGTGCTGATGGGCCGGCTGCACCATCTGGGCCGGTCCGGCGCCCGCCGCCGGGCCGCCGAGCTGCTGGAGCGGTTCGACCTCGGCCACGCCGCGCACCGGCCGGTGCGCACCTACTCGGGCGGCATGCGCCGCCGCCTCGACCTCGCGGCCACGCTCATCACCCGGCCGCCGGTGATCTTCCTCGACGAGCCCACCGTCGGCCTCGACCCGCGCAGCCGGCAGACCCTCTGGGACGTGGTGCGGGAGCTGGCCGCGTCCGGCGTCACCATCCTGCTCACCACGCAGTACCTGGAGGAGGCCGACCGGCTCGCCGGCCGCATCGCGCTCATCGACGGCGGCACGGTGATCGCCGAGGGCACCGCCGAGGAGCTCAAGCGCACGCTCGCCCGCGAGCGCGTCGAGCTGTTCTTCGGCACCGCCGAGGAGCTCGCCCGCGCCGCCGCCTGCCTGGCGGCCGGCGACCGGGACGAGGCCCGGCGCTCGCTCAGCCTCGCCACCGACGGCAGCGCCGCCGAGGTGCACCGCATCCTCGACCACCTGGCCCGGCACGGCGTCGCCGCGGACCGGCTCGCCGTGCACCGGCCCACCCTCGACGACGTCTTCCTGGCCCTCACCGGCCGGAAGGGAGAGGCCGCCTGATGCCCATGACCACACCCGTCCACCCGGCCGCCGAGCCGGAGAGCCCGGCCGTACGGCTCGCGCACGCGGTCGGCGACCACCTCGTCCTGGCCGGCCGCAGCCTGCGGCACGTCACCCGCGACGTGGAGAGCCTGCTGCTCGCGGTCGCCCTGCCGGTGCTGATGATGCTGCTGTTCCGGTACGTGTTCGGCGGCGCGATCAGCGTGCCCGGCCGGTACGTCGACTACGTGGTGCCCGGCATCATCCTGCTGTGCGCCGGGTATGGGGCGTCGCTCACCGCGCCGGGCGTCGCCCACGACATGGCGCAGGGCGTCATCGACCGGTTCCGCTCGCTGCCGATCGCGCCCTCGGCGGTGCTCGTCGGCCACGTGGGCGCGAGCCTCGCCCGCAACCTGCTCTCCACGGCGATCGTCGTCGGCGTCGGCCTGCTCACCGGGTTCCGCCCGGCCGCGGACGCGGCGGGCTGGCTCGCGGCGTTCGGGCTGCTCGTCCTGTTCATCCTCGCGATGTCGTGGGCGGCAGTCGCCCTCGGCCTGCTCGCGCGGAGCGTGGCGGGGGCGAGCGGGTTCACCTTCGTGATCCTCTTCCTGCCCTACCTGAGCAGCGCGTTCGTGCCCACCGGCACGATGCCGGCGGTGCTGCGGGTGATCGCCGAGCACCAGCCGCTCACCCCGATCACCGAGACGCTGCGCGCCCTGCTGCTCGGCGCCTCGCCGGGCGGGGACGCCCCGCTCGCGGTCGCCTGGTGCGCCGCCCTGCTGCTCGCCGGGTACGGCGCGGCGGCCTACCTGTTCAGCCGCCGCTCCCGGTGAGCCGGCGCAGCGCCGCGAGCACCTTCTCCCGGTCGGTGGTGGTCCAGAACGGCGGCAGCGAGGCCCGCAGGAACCCGGCGTACCGGGCGGTGGCGAGGCGGGGGTCGAGCACCGCGACCACGCCGCGGTCGTCGATCGAGCGCAGCAGCCGCCCGGCGCCCTGGGCGAGCAGCAGCGCGGCGTGCGTGGCGGCGACGGTCATGAAGCCGTTGCCGCCCTTCGCGGTCACGTGCCGCTGCCGGGCCGAGGCGACCGGGTCGTCGGGCCGCGGGAACGGGATGCGGTCGATGATCACCACCGACAGCGACGGCCCCGGCACGTCCACCCCCTGCCACAGCGACAGCGTGCCGAACAGGCAGGTGGCGGGGTCCTCGGCGAACTGCTTGACGAGCAGGCCGGTGGCGTCGTCGCCCTGGCACAGCAGCGGCACGTCGAGCCGCTCGCGCAGTGCCTCGGCGGCCTGGCGGGCGGCGCGCATCGAGGAGAACAGGCCGAGGGTGCGCCCGCCCGCCGCCTCGATGAGCGCGGCGATCTCGTCGAGGTAGGCGTCGGGCAGGCCGTCGCGGCCGGGCTGCGGCAGGTGCCTGGCCACGTAGAGGATGCCGGACCGGGCGTGGTCGAACGGCGAGCCGACGTCGAGCGCGGTCCAGCCCTCCTCGCCGAGGCCCCACTGGCGGGCCATGCCGTCGAAGGTGCCGCCGAGCGCGAGCGTCGCCGAGGTGAGGATCACGGTGCGCGCCCCGAACAGCCGCTCCCGCAGCATGCCGCCGACGGTGAGCGGCGCGACGTACAGGGTCGGCGGGCGGCGCTCCCCGCCGGGCGCGAGCCACACCACCTCGGCGCGGTCGACCTCGTTCTCCATGCCGAACGCGTCGAGCATGCGCTGGGCGGTGTCGTGCACCTCGTCGAGCGCGGTGAACGCCGCCTTGCGCTGCCCGGCCAGCTCCGGCTGCTCGTCGTCGGCCCGCTCGGTGCGCGGGCCGAGCGCGGCGAGGCACGCGGCCGCCGCGTCCCGGACCACGCCGAGCACGGTGCCGAGCACCGGGGGGAGGGTGTCGATCCGGCCGGGCGGCGCGGCGGCGAGCAGCGCCTTGAGGTCCTCCCCCGCGGCCTGCAGCCGGTCGGCCACCCCCTGCTCGATCAGCCGGGCGCACCGCCGTACCGCGGTGAACACCGAGTTCTCCGACAGCTCGCCGGTCGCCACCGAGGTGACCCGGTCGACGAGCTCGTGCGCCTCGTCCACGACCACCACGTCGTGGTCGGGCAGCACCGACGCCTCCTCCATCGCGTCGATGGCGAGCAGCGCGTGGTTGGTGACGATCACGTCCGCCTCGCCGGCGAGCCGCCGGGCCCGCTCGGCGAAGCAGTCCTCGCCGTACGGGCAGCGGCTCGCGCCGAGGCACTCGCGGGCGCTCACCGAGAACTGCCGCCAGGCCTGCTCGGTCACGCCCGGCACGAGCTCGTCGCGGTCGCCGGTCTCGGTCTCCTCGGCCCACTCGAGGATGCGCTGCACCATGCGGCCGGTGGCGCTCACCGCGCGCGGGTCGAACAGCTCGTCCGGGCCCTCGTCCTCGGGCATGTCGGCGGACATCTTGTACCGGCACAGGTAGTTGCGGCGGCCCTTGAGGATGGCGAAGCTCGGCCGGTACGGCAGGCGGCCTTCGAGCGCCTCGACCAGGCGGGGCAGGTCGCGCTCGACGAGCTGGCGCTGCAGCGCGATCGTCGCGGTGGAGACGACCACCGGGGTGCGGGTGGCGACCGCGTGCCGGATCGCGGGGACGAGGTAGGCGAGCGACTTGCCGGTGCCGGTGCCCGCCTGCACCGCGAGGTGCTCGCGGGCGTCGATCGCGTGCCGTACCGCCTGGGCCATCTTCACCTGGCCGGGCCGCTCGGAGCCGCCGAGCGCCGCGACCGCCACGCTCAGCAGCTCCTCGACGGGCGGTGGCTCGTCGGCGGGCCCACCGGCCGCGTCGTCCCCGGCGGCGGCCTCCGCGTCCGCGGGTGAAACTTCCGGCTCGGAGGCGGGCTCCCGGTCGGCGGCGGAGCGCATTTCGGTCACACCGGCGATGTCCGGAACGGCATCCGCGGCGGGACGGCCCTGATCGGCGTCGCCGCCGGTCGCGGAGGGCCCGGCGGACCCGATGGGGGACGCTGACGGAAGAGAATCGGGCACGAGCGTCAACGGTACCCCGTCGCGAGAGGGGTCACGCCGCTTATTCTCTTCTGAGTGCAAAGCTCTCCGACTTCTCCGGGCGGATGGAGGGCCGCTCACGGTAAGGTTTGACCGTCTAGTGGACGAAAAAAGGCTGGTAATAGGTCTATGTCTGCCATGTCGGAAGTTGTCCCACTACCCTCCTTCGGCGAGGTCTTCTTCGACGCACGCGGCCAGGAGCGCGTGCTTCGAGTGACCTGGCACGAGGGAACCCTCGTCCTCAGCCTGTGGCGGGGGGAGATGTGCACCGCCAGCTTCCGCATGCCTTTCCAGGACGTCCAGCGGCTGCTCGAGACCCTGGAGGTCGGCTTCGCCGAGGCGAGCAAGCAGCTCTCCGAGCAGGCGGAGCGCGGTGAGGAGCGGGCTCAGGCACAGGGCGACTACCCCGACTACCCCGGTACCGGCCAGTACGTCCGCCCCGAGCAGGAGGGCGACCCGGCGCGGGCGCAGCAGCCCGGCGCGTACGGCGACCAGTCCGGCTACCAGGACGCCGACGCCTACTCCGGCGGCGGCTACCAGGACCAGGGCTACCAGGACTCCGGGCACTACTCCGACGGCGGCTACCAGAACGACGCCTACCAGGACGGCACCGCCTCCTACTCGGACGGCGGCGCCTACCAGGACTCCTCCTACCAGGACGACGGCGTCTACCAGGACGCCACCACTTACCAGAGCGGCGGCTCGTCGTACACCGACAGCGATCCGCGGCTGTCCTCGCTGCCGACCGTCGGCCCCAACGACGTGCTCGTCGCCCGCGGCAATCCGGCCCCGGACAAGCTCGTCGCGTCCGGCCCGGCCTCGCCCTCGTCCGGCCAGTACGGCGGGCAGAACGACCAGTACTCCGACCAGTACGGCGGGGACCGGTACTCCGACCAGCAGTACCCGGACCAGCAGTACTCCGACCAGCAGTACTCCGACCAGCAGTACTCCGACCAGCAGTACTCCGATCAGCAGTACGCGGACCAGTACGGGTCCGACCAGTACTCCGACCAGTACGGCGGGGAGCGGTACGGCGCCGACCAGTACGGCGATCAGTACGGCACCGACCAGTACGGCCAGTACTCCGCGCAGGGCCACGGGTACGGCGGGCCCGCGCAGGGCCGCCACGGCGGCGCGTCCGCGGACCGCACCGATCCGTACGGCCTCGACTCGCAGGGCTACGGCGCCGGGTCCCAGGGGCCGGAGGTGGACCCCTCCGACCCGCTCGGCCTCAACCAGGTGGGCGGCCGCTCCGGCCGGCACTCCGCCGACTACCCGACCGGCGACTACTCGTCCGACTACGGGCAGGGCTACCAGTCGACGAGCGGCCCCTACCCGCAGGGCTACCAGGGCTCCGGCGGCTACCCGGCGGCCGAGCCCGCGTACACCGGCGGCGAGCGGCAGCCGCAGGACGACGACCGCGACCCGCACGGCCGCCGCCGGGAGTGGTGAGCCCGGGCGGGCACGCCCCCGAAGGCGGCCCCGCCGGGCCCGCGGCGTCAGCCGGTCACGGCTCGTAGGGGACCGGGACCGGGCGCTTCGGCTGCAGCCCGTCGCCCGACGACGTGCCGCGCAGCCGCCGGCCAATCCACGGCACCAGGTGCTCGCGCACCCAGCGGATGTCCTCGCGCCGCCGCACCCACGGGCTCACCGGCTCGCTGGGCGGCCACGGCGCGCGCCAGTCGTCCTCGCACTCCACGCCGAGCACCTCGAGCACCCGGGCGGCGACCCGCCGGTGCCCCTCGGCGGTCAGGTGCAGCCGGTCCTCCGACCAGGCCCGCCAGTCTCGCAGGCTCTGCATCGACCACAGGTCCACCACGCGGCAGCCGTACAGGTCGGCGATCGAGCGCACGTGCAGGTAGAACACGGCGAACTTGCCGCGCAGCGCTCGCATGATCGGGGTGTCGCGCACGTCGACGCCGGTGAACAGCAGCACCTCGGCGCCGGTGCGGCGCAGCTCGCGCACGGTGCGGGCGAACGTCTTGGCGACCCGGTCGGGGTCGGAGCCGGGCCGCAGCAGGTCGTTGGCGCCGCCGCAGAAGCTGATCAGGTCGGGCTTCATCTCGAGCGCGGCGGGCACCTGCTCCCGGACGATCTGGTCGAGCAGCTTGCCGCGGATCGCGAGGTTGGCGTACCGGAAATCGGGGTTGAGCGCGGCGAGCCGCTCGGCGACGCGGTCCGCCCAGCCGCGGAACCGGCCGTCCTTGCCGGGGTCGTTGAGGCCCTCGGTGAAGCTGTCACCGATCGCGACGAAGGTGCGGTACCCCCGGGCGGGCGCCGTGCCGGTCAGGTCGACGTCCGGCATGTGTCAGTTCCCCTCCCCTCGCGTCTCCTCGTCCCGCAGCAGCCGCGCGATCGCGTGCAGGGCCAGCACGTACGAGTACAGGCCGAACCCGGCGATCGTCCCGGTGGCCACGCCCGCGACCACCGAGGTGTGCCGGAACTCCTCGCGGGCCGCCGGGTTGCTGATGTGCACCTCCACCAGCGGGGCGGTGCGCTGGGCGAGCGCGTCCCGCAGCGCGTACGAGTAGTGGGTGAACGCGGCCGGATTGAGCACGATCGGGATCCGCGCGTCCGCCGCCTCGTGCACCCACTTGACGAGCTCGGCCTCGTCGTCGGTCTGCCGCACCTCCACCGAGAGCCCGACCTCGCGGCCCGCGCCGCGGCACAGCTCGACGAGGTCCTCGAAGGTGCTCGTCCCGTACACGTCGGGCTCTCTGCTGCCCAGCCGGCCCAGATTGGGCCCGTTGAGAACCAGGACCTGCCTCACGTTCTCCCCGTTGACTCTTCTCGTGTCGTACCGGCTCGCCGTCCCCCCGCGGTCACTCGGCGACCGCCGCGAACGCCGCCTCGAGCAGCTCCTCCGGCGGGTCAACCAGCCGGGACGGCTTCGCCACGTCGTCGAGCACCACGAAGCGGGCGGTGGCGCCGCGGTTCTTCTTGTCCACGCGCATGTGCTCGCGCAGCCGCGGCCAGGCGTCCCGCCGGTAGCGCACCGGCAGGCCGACCGCGGTGAGGATCGACCGGGTGCGCTCCACCAGGTCCGGCCCGACCCGGCCGTCGAGGTGGGAGAGCGCCGCGGCGAACACCATGCCGATCGCCACGGCCTCGCCGTGCCGCATCCGGTAGTCCTCGACCCGCTCGATCGCGTGCCCGAGCGTGTGGCCGTAGTTGAGGATCTCCCGCAGCCCGGACTCGCGCAGGTCGGCCCCGACCACCTCGGCCTTCACCC
>QGUZ01000455.1 GCA_003242605.1 Actinomycetota bacterium | reverse complement strand
CTCGCTGAGATGCGGACTTGCGGCCCACGTGGGCGGGGTCGCCGCACCGTCGGACGCGCCACGCAGCCACGTGCCGGGGACCGGAATGCTGTGGTTCAGCACCAGCCGTACCTGGTCTTTCGTGAACCAGGTTCGGTCGCCCTTCTTGCCCTGCGGGTCCACGGGAAGCGGCTCGTCACCGAGCATGAGCCGGCCGTCGGTGTCCCTCATGCAGCAGACGATGCGCCCGGAGTCGGCCCCCAAGCGGGTGGAGTACTCCGTCACGAAGTCGTCGCCGCTCAGCTTCGACAGGTCGTCGATACCGAGCGGGGCCGGGATCGCCGCCATCTGCGCGTAGAGGTCCTTGGTCTGCTCATCCGCGAGCCGCTCCAGGTCCTCCTCGGTGATCGGGGTGTCCGCATCACCGAAAGACTCGTCGTATACCTGATCGACCAAACCCTGGACGTCGCCGGGAATGATCACCCGCCCCTCCGGCAGGCGCGCGAGCACCTCCCGGGTACGGCGAAGCAGCGCGGCGGGGTAGACGAACGGCCATGCCCGTGGCACCACCGGCTTTCCGTCGGCGTCGACGGGGTTGAGCACCACCAGCCGCATGTCCCTCGCCCACTGCGGCCGTTCGGCATCGAACTTGGCATGCCGGTGGCACCGGCCCGCCCGTTGCAGCAGCAGGGCGATCGGCGCCAGATCGCTCACGACCAGATCGAAGTCCAGATCCAGCGATTGCTCGATCACCTGCGTGGCGACCAGGATCGCCGACCGGCGGGAGCGGTCCGCGGCGTCCTTGCCGAACCAGCTCACCACCTCCTGGGTGATCTTCTCGCGCCGATGAGCCTCGAACCTCGAGTGCAGCAGCCGCAACTGCGGTGCGTCCGCCTCGGCCGGCACGACCTCGTCGAGCCACTCACGCAGGGCCAGATAGGTGAGCTGCGCTTCGGCGACGGTGTTGCAGATGACCGCCGCACAGCCCCCCTCGCGGACCAATGGGCCGAGGGCTTCCCGAAGAGCTGCGGACCGGTCGGGCCGCCCCTCGGCATCGAGAGGCACGTCCCGAGTCTCAACCCGCAAGCGCCGTTCCGGGCACCGCACCGGCACCGACGCCGCATGCTTCGGGCTGGCGTAGATCCAGCCCGGATAGACGACCTGCGGCACCTGCGGGTCGCGGATGCCCGCCCCTACGAGGTACGCCTCGGCCAACCGGCGGCCCACTCCCGCCGGGAGCGTGGCCGACAACAGCACGACCGGAACCCGCAACGCCCCCAGCCATTCCAGAAGCCGCTTGAGCAGGCCTTGCATGAACGCGTCATAGGCGTGCACCTCATCGACGATCAGGACTTTCCCGGACAGGCCGAGCATCCGGAGTACGTTGTGCCTGCCCCGCAGTACGGCCAGCAGCGCCTGGTCGATCGTGCCTACCGCGAGATTGGCCAACAGCCCGCGTTTGCTGCCCATCAACCAACGAGCCGCCATCGGATCGCTGGTCAGGACGCCGGATTCCTCGCCCTCACCCGTGTAGGCGGCGTTCAGCCAGGCCATGCTGTGGAGAAGGGTCAGGGAATCGGCCCCTTCGACCCGGCGTGAGCGGAACTCGTCCACCCGCCGCAACATCTGATCCGAGGTTGCCATGGTGGGCAGGCCGAAGAAGTAGCCCGGCATCCCCGCCGCCTCGCCCATGAGCCTGCCCGCGAATAAGGCCGCCTCGGTTTTCCCCTCCCCCATCGGCACGGTGATCAACAGCAGACCTGGATCCCCGTCGAGGAGGGCGGGCAGTCGCTCACTGAGCGATTTCTGCAGGTCATTCGGCTGGAACGGGAAGTCGTCGGTGAACCCGCCCGGCTTGAAGCCGAGCCGCCCCAGTCCGGCCTCGCGCAGCACCGCCGGGAGCACCGCCCGACTACGACTCAGGTGGCGCTTCAGACCGGAGACGTCGCCGCGTTTCGGAAGCCCTTCCCCGATTCGCTCGAGCAGGAAGGAGTCCTGGCTGACCAGCCAGTCCGCGAGGATCACCAGACCACACGCCAGCGCGGCTCCGGCGGCGGAGATCCGCTGCGGCGGCTCCGGTCGCCCCACCAGCTCATACACCGTTTCGGCGATCGCCTGACGCTGTTCCTCCCAACGCCCCTCGCCGAGAGCCGGGACCGAGCCAAGCGGGTCGGTGAACTCCCAGTGGTTGAAGGGGGCGAATGTCCCATGGTGCCCGCCGAGCAACTGAGCGACCCGGAAGGCCGGCGCCGATTTGCGGCCGGTGCGATACCCGGCACCCACTAAGGCCTGCCCCAGCCACACATGAGCGGCGAACGCATGTTTAATCGCCTCGGCATCTACGCTCGGATAGCCGTTGAGCCGCGCGAATCCATCCTCGTCCTGCTTCTGAAACCCCGCCGTGCACTTACCGATGTCATGCAACCCGGCCCAGTAGGCCAACAGGCCACGCGCCCGCCCTTCGTCCACGCCAAGCTCGGCGGCCACAACCCGCCGCAAGCCGGGGGAGATGTAGCCGTCCCACAGCGCCTCTGCCGCGGCGGCCGTGTCGAGTAGGTGGCAGATCAGCGGGTACCTGCTGCCCCGTAACCCTCGGGATTTGCCCCACAGCTCAAGATCAACATCTGGACTGTCGGCCATACCACCTGCCTCAGCTCAAGCCCAGCTACAGGCGACATGTACGTCATGTGATGGCCAATCACTCTAGACCCTGATGGCGACAATTTCATAGTTTTGCCAGACGTGTACAACGTTCACGATTATGTCAACATTCGCCGACCCAAGACCTGCTGCCCTCTCGAAAACTCGACAGCGCTCCGATAACATCGCAGGTCGCGAAGGGTCCTCCCCACGCACGTGGGGGTGAGCCGGGGTGCCTGCTCGCCGAGGTTGAGGCGGTCGCGTCCTCCCCACGCACGTGGGGGTGAGCCGGAGATCCAGGCCGAGGAGAAGGCCGCGGCCCGGTCCTCCCCACGCACGTGGGGGGGAGCCGCTCCTGGTCGAACCGGTAGCTAGACGGTTCCTGTCCTCCCCCCGCACGCGGGGGTGAGCCGGACGGT
>QGUZ01000130.1 GCA_003242605.1 Actinomycetota bacterium | reverse complement strand
TGCTTCCGCGCCGCGCTCGCCGCGCTGCCGCGGCTGGGTGCGCCCGCGGACCTCGTCGCGCACGTCGCCGCGTTCGCCGACCGGCACGTGGCGGCGGGCCGCTCCCCCGCCGCCGACCTGCTCGCCGCGGGCGTGCCGGCCGCGTTCCCGGCCCGCTGACCCGCCGCCCCCGTCCGCCGCGAACCCGCCACGGAGGCCACGATGGACGACCGCAAGGACCGCATCGCCGCCGAGCTCGTCGCGGTGCGCGACCGCTCGCTCGCCTACACCGACGCCGACGACGAGCTGCTGCTGCGCCAGCACTCCCCGATCATGTCGCCGCTCGTGTGGGACCTGGCGCACGTCGGCAACTACGAGGAGCTGTGGGTGCTGCGCGCGGCGGGCGGGATCGCCCCGCTGCGGCCGGAGATCGACGACATGTACGACGCGTTCAAGACGCCGCGGCGGAACCGGCCGTCGCTGCCGCTGCTGCGCCCCGACGAGGCCCGCCGGTACATCGCGGGGGTGCGCGGCCGGGTGCTCGACGTGCTCGAGGCGATCGACCTCGACGGGCCGGATCCGCTGCACCGGGACGGGTTCGTGTTCGGCCTGGTGATCCAGCACGAGCACCAGCACGACGAGACCATGCTCGCCACCCTGCAGCTGTCCGGGCGGCCCGGGCTGGTGCGCGACGGCGAGCCGCCGCCGGGCCGCCCCGCCGCCGGGCCGCGGGAGGTGTTCGTACCCGCCGGGCCGTTCCGGATGGGCACCGACACGCTGCCGTGGGCGTACGACAACGAGCGGGCCGCGCACGTGGTCGACCTGCCCGCCTACTGGATCGACCGGTACCCGGTGAGCAACGGCGAGTACGCCGCGTTCATCGCGGACGGCGGCTACGACGACCCGCGCTGGTGGACGCCGGAGGGGTGGGAGTGGCGGTGCCGTACCGGGGTGACCGCGCCGCTGTTCTGGGAGCGCGACGGCGACACCTGGTGGCGGATGCGGTTCGGCCGGATCGAGCCGGTGCCGATGGACGAGCCGGTGCAGCACGTGAGCTGGTTCGAGGCCGACGCCTACGCCCGCTGGGCGGGCAAGCGCCTGCCCACCGAGGCGGAGTGGGAGAAGGCGTGCGGCTGGGATGTGGCGGCCGGCCGGTCCCGGCGCTACCCGTGGGGCGACGAGGAGCCCGGCCCGGACCGGGCCAACCTCGGGCACCGGATCGCCCGGCCCGCGCCGATCGGGGCCTATCCGCGCGGCGCGAGCCCGTGCGGCGCCGAGCAGATGATCGGCGACGTGTGGGAGTGGACCGCCTCCTGGTTCCTGCCCTACCCGGGCTTCCGCGCCTTCCCCTACCGCGAGTACAGCGAGGTGTTCTTCGGCCACCGGTTCCGGGTGCTGCGCGGGGGCTCCTGGGCGACCGACCCGGCCGCGGTGCGCACCACGTTCCGCAACTGGGACTTCCCCATCCGGCGGCAGATCTTCGCCGGGTTCCGCTGCGCCCGCACCGCCACCCCGCAGGAGGCGGCCCGCGGGGGGTGGGCGTAGATGTGCCGGCACGCCGCCTGGCTGGGGCCGCCGCGGACCCTCGCCTCGCTGATCCACGAGCCCGAGCACGGCCTGCTGCGGCAGGCGTACGCGCCGCGGCTGCAGCGGCACGCCACGGTGAACGCCGACGGGTTCGGCATCGCCTGGTACGACGCGGAGCTCGGCGAGCCGGTCCGCTACCGGCGCGCGGTGCCGATCTGGACGGACGCGAACCTGCCCGGCCTGGCCCGGGCCGCGCGCTCGCACTGCCTGCTCGCCGCGGTGCGCTCGGCGACCGCGGGCATGCCGGTGGAGGAGTCGGCGACCGCGCCGTTCGCCGCGGGCCGGTGGCTGCTCAGCCACAACGGCCGGGTCGCCCGGCAGGCGGTGCGCCCGCTCGCCGACGACGCGGAGAGCGCGTGCGACTCGGCGTGGCTCGCCGCCGCCGTGTTCGCCCGCGCCGCCGCGGGTGCGCCGCTCGGCGAGGCGGTCGCCGAGGTGGTCACGCTCGCCGCCGGGAAGGACCCCGAGGCCCGGCTCAACCTGCTCGCCTGCGACGGCGAGTCGCTCGCCGCCACCGCCTGGGGCGACACGCTCTTCCTCCACCTCGGCGAGGGCGTGCTCGTGGCGAGCGAGCCGCTCGACGACCGGCCCGGCTGGCGGGCCGTACCGGACCACAGCCTCGTCACGGCCCGGCCCGGCGCGCTGCGCGTCGAGCCGCTCTGACCCCCGCCCGTCCCATCAGGCCGAGGAGGACCAGTGCCCGTTGAGCTGATCGACCATCTCGACCGCGGCGAGCTGCGGCAGGCGCTCGAGCGCGACGTGCGCGCGGGCCTGGGCGGCACGCCGAAGCACCTGCCGCCCAAGTGGCTGTACGACGCCGCGGGCGGCGAGCTGTACGCCCGGATCACCCGGCTGCCGGAGTACTACCCGGCCCGGTGCGAGACCGCGATCCTGCGCGAGCACGCCGCCGACATCGCCGCGCTCGCCCGCGCCGACACGCTGGTCGAGCTGGGGTCCGGGACGAGCGAGAAGACCGTGCTGCTGCTCGACGCGCTCGTCGCCGCCGGGCTGCGCGCCTACCTGCCGGTGGACGTGGACGCGGTCACGCTGCGCCGCGCGGCCGACCGGCTCGCGGCCCGCTACCCCGGCCTCGCCGTACGGGCGGTGTGCGCGGACTTCGAGCGGCACCTCGCGCTGCTGCCGCGGGACGGCCGCCGCATGGTGGCGTTCCTCGGCGGCACGATCGGCAACCTCGGGCCGGACGAGCGCGAGGTGTTCTTCAAGGACCTGCGCGCCACGCTCGACCCGGGCGACACCCTGCTGCTCGGCGCCGACCTGGTGAAGGACACCGAGCGGCTGGTCGCCGCCTACGCCGACGCGGAAGGGGTGACCGCGGCGTTCAACCGCAACGTGCTGCGGGTGCTCAACCGCGAGCTCGGCGCCGGCTTCGACCCGGCCGCGTTCGACCACGTGGCCGTCTACGACGCGGCGAACGAGTGGATCGAGATGCGGCTGCGGGCCCGCCGGGACATGCGGGTGCGCATCCCGGCGCTCGGCATGACCGTGACGTTCGCCGCGGGCGAGGAGCTGCGCACGGAGATCAGCGCGAAGTTCCGCCCGTCCGGGCTGAGCCGCGAGCTCGCCGCCGCGGGCTTCACCGTGCGGCGCTGGTTCCTCGACCCGGGCGGCGACTTCAGCGTCGTGCTCGCCGCCGCCTGACATTGGCGGGCGCGGGGCGGCGGCGGCCGAGCAGCAGGTAGGCGATCGGGCCCACCGGCTGCACGAAGATCAGCAGCCACCACAGGGCCCGGCCGCCGCGCACGTCACGCCGCCTGCGGAAGGCGAGGTCGACGGCGGCGGCCGAGGTGAGCGCGCACTCGGCCGCGATGAGGCCGAGCAGCACGCCGCGCTCGGCGCGGGACAGCTCCGCCCAGCGGACCCGCCGGTCCCGCCTCCGCCTCGCGGACCTGCTCATCGGCGCTGTCATCAGCGGCTCACCTGCGGCGGAACGCCTTGGAGCGGGCGAGGATCCGGACCACCGCGCGCACGGTGAGCAGCGCGACGACGGCGACGATCTGGCCGCCGAGGATGATCCGGTTGACGTCGACCGCGGGCCGCCAGCGGACCTCGCCGTCCTTGATCACGTACATGCCCGCGGGCGCGGCGCCGATGCCGAACCCGCCGCCGTTCCCCTCACCCGGCTGCTCGCCCTCCTGCCGCCCGCTGCCGCCACCGCCTCCCCCGGTGAGCCGGGCGGCCGGAATCACCGTGATCCCGTCGCGGGTGATCGGCTCGCCGAAGACCCGCTTCACGGTCACGGCGTCCTGGGCCTTGTCGAGCAGCTCCATGGTGTCCATCGCGTTCCCTCCGTACGCCTCTGGCGGCGAATGCCCCCTTTTCGGCTTTTCCCCGTATGACCCGATGCCACGCGCGGGCGGGGGACGGGGGGAACGCGAGGACGCCCCGGGACGCGGTCAGAGCCCGGGCCCGGTGAGGCGCCGGTCGCCCTTGGTGGTGAGCACGAACACCTGCCAGTTGTAGTAGGCGTAGTAGGCGCGGCGGTCGCGCTTCATCTCGCGGGCGTGCAGCTTGACCGCGTTCACGTACCGCTTGGAGTGGTTGTACATCCACAGCGCGCGGTCGTAGTCGCGGGGCGCGCCGGTGGCGCGCAGGTAGTTCGCCGCGCCCATGACCGCGTCGCGCGGGTCGTGCACGTCCCCGCCCATGCCGTACGCGGCCCAGGTGCGCGGCATGAACTGCATCGGGCCCTGGGCGCCGGTGTGGCTGGGCGAGCGGATGCGGCCGAACTTGGTCTCCACGAGCATGATCGCGGCGAGCACCTCCCAGTCCACGCCGAACCTGCGCTCGGCGGCGCGGAAGTGGCGCAGCAGCACGTCCGCGGGCTCGGGCTCGCCGACCTTGAACCGGATCGGCCCGCTCACCGGCCGGGTGAGCGCGAACAGGTCGGCGACCGCGGTGACGTTCGCCTTGACCGAGGCGGCGAGCCGGGACGGCAGCCGCTTGCGCACCCGCTCGGCGAGCCGCGGGTTGCGGGCCAGGTGCCGGTAGATGCGCTGCTGGTAGAGGGCGTGCAGCACGACCGGCTCGGGCGGCCTGCCCTTGCCCGGGTCGCCGGTGCGCCGCCACTCGTCGATCGCCGCCTTCAGCGCCTTGTCGGTGCTTGCGAGCACGCGGGCCAGCTCGGCCGCCGAGCCGGGGATCGGCTGGTCCGGCGCGGGCGCCTGCGGCTCCTGCCGGGGACGCGCCTCCTGGCTTGCCGCGCGGGCGCCGGAGCCCGCCGCCGCGGACGACGCCGTCGCGGGGCGCTGCCCCGTCGCGCCCTCCGCGCTGCCGCCACCGCAGCCCGCCGCGCCGGCGGCGAGCACGAGGGCGAGCACAGCGGCCGGCCATCCGCCGGGCCGGTGCCGACGCCGGCCGCTCCGCGACCGGCCGCCTTGCCGAGGAAGATCCCACATGTCACCCCAACCTACCCGCGCCACCCGCGCCACAGGGGCGACTCGCCGCAGTCGAGCGCCACGGCCGTACGGCATGGCGGCGCACGGTGGCGGGCTCGCCGTACCGGCCCTGCGGCGTGCGCCGGACGAGCGGCCCGCGCCGCGGTGCGCGCGATCGCGCCGTTCGGCGCATGATCGTGGGACCTTCGCCCCTTGGCCCACCCGGCACGGCGGCGCATAGGGTCGAGCTGACGGGTTGTTCTGCCATTCGGGGGGACTGAGATCAGGTGAACACGCTCACGACGCGGCCGCTGCGCGAGGAGCATCGGGGGCTCGCCGCCGGTGCGGAGACGCTGCGCGAGGCGGCGGAGGCCGTCGAGCACACCGGCTGGAAGACGATGACGCTGCTCGACGAGAGCGTCGACTTCCTGCTCTACCGGCTGATCCCGTACCTGCGGGCCGCGAGCGCGGTGCTCTACCCCCGGATCGAGGAGGCGCTGAACGCGCCGGGGGCGACCGCGGCGGTGAACCGTGATCTCGAGGAGATCCTGAGCCTCACCCGCGAGGTCGTCACGCTCCGGGACGGGCTCACCGCCGCCCCGACCCGTCAGGAGCGGCGCAGCCTGCAGCGCGCCCTGTACGGCCTGCACGCCATCGTCCGCCTCCATCTCGCCAAGGAGGCGGAGATCTACCTGCCGCGCCTCGCCTCCGCCCTCGCGGAGGAGGAGAGCGCCCGGCTGCTGGCCGAGCTGACCGAGGAGGCCAACCGGCTCGCGGAACGCTAGGCCTCGCCCGGCCGCCGCGCCCGTGCGGCGCGCCTGCCACGGTCAACGCGGTGCAGGGCGGCGGCCGGACTCGTCGTCCGCGCGCGACGGCCCGGCGCGGCACCCGATGCGCGGTCCCGGTCAACCGCGTAAGGCACGGCGCAGCCGGCCTTCGCCGTACAGCGCCTTCCCCGTACGGCGCTCGCCGTGCGGCGCGTGCGGCGTGCGCATCGCGTCCGCCGTCACCGCCGCGCCCGAGCGCCTCGCCACTGTTCGCGGCCCCGGGCGGGACCGCGGCGCGCCGCGGTGAGGCCGTCGAGGCCGGGCCGGCCTCAGCGCTCGTCCCGGCCGCCGGTGCCGGCCGGGATGCGCCGCAGCAGCTCGGTGACCTCCGCGTCGCCGGTCGGCGAGAAGTCCTCGTACCAGGCGCCGATCGCGAACAGGTCCCGGGGCGTCTCCAGGCAGACCACCTGGTCGGCGACCCGCCCCAGCTCGGCGATCACGTCGGGCGAGCCCACCGGCACCGCGAGCACCACGCGCCCGGCGCCACGCGCCCGGGCGACCTGGCAGGCGGCGCGCGCCGTGCCGCCGGTGGCCACCCCGTCGTCGACGATGATCACCGTGCGGCCGGCGAGCGGCACCGCGGCACGGCCTCCGCGCAGCCGGGCCGCGCGGCCCTCCACCTCGGCGCGGGCCCGCCGCTCCACCTCGGCCATCTGGCCCGCGTCGAGCCGGGCGAGCCGCACGATGTCGGGGTTGAGCACCCGCACGCCGTCCTCGCCGACCGCGCCGTACCCCAGCTCCGGGTGGTACGGCACGCCGAGCTTGCGCACCACGATCACGTCGAGCGGCGCGCCGAGCGCCTGCGCGACCTCGTAGGCCACCGGGACTCCCCCGCGCGGCAGCCCGACCACGACGGCGTCCCGGGCGTCCACCTCGGCCCGCACCCGCTCGGCGAGCCGCCGTCCGGCGTCCACACGATCCGCGAACATCATCGCCACCCCCCGTAAGGCTCCTACCGATCCTGTGCCCCCTCACACCCCGCCGACCAGGGCCGAAGGCGCACCCGATCGGGACGAAGGTCCCGGGTGGCGGTGCGGCGCCGCGCGGGCGGGTCAGCCGGTGGTACCGCCCGCCGCCGCGGCGGCGCGCTCGATCTCCGCCGGGTCGTCCATGACCTGGGCGGCGGTGACCGCGACGGTGGTGACGATGTCCTTGACGGTGGCGCCGCGGGACAGGTCGTTGACGGGCTTGCGCAGCCCCTGCAGCACCGGGCCGACCGCGACCGCGTTGGCGCTGCGCTGCACGCCCTTGTAGAGGATGTTCCCGGTGTTGAGGTCGGGCACGATGAACACGGTGGCGCGGCCCGCGACGTCGCTGTCCGGCAGCTTGGTCTTCGCCACCGACGGGTCGATCGCCGCGTCGTACTGGATGGGCCCGGCGATCGGCAGGTCCGGGCGGCGCTCGCGCACCAGCTCGGTGGCGGTGCGCACCTTCTCCACGTCCGCGCCGCGGCCGGAGTCCCCGGTGGAGTACGACAGCATCGCGATCCGCGGCTCGATGCCGAACCGCCGCGCGGTCTCCGCCGAGGAGATCGCGATCTGGGCGAGCTGCTCGGCCGTGGGGTCGGGCACCACGGCGCAGTCGCCGTACACCAGCACCCGGTCGGCGAGGCACATGAAGAACACGCTCGACACCAGCCCGAGGCGGAGGATCTCGAACGCGGGCCGGATCGTGTGCGCGGTGGTGTGGGCCGCGCCGGAGACCATGCCGTCGGCGAGCCCGGTCTGCACCATGAGCGTGCCGAAGTACGACACGTCGGTGACGGTGTCGCGGGCCCGCTCCACGGTGACACCCTTGTGCGCGCGCAGCCGCGCGTACTCCTGGGCGAACCGCTCGCGCAGCTCGGGGTCGAACGGGCTGATCACCTTCGCCCGCTCCACCGCGGCGAGGCCGAGCTGGGCGGCCTTGGCCCGGATCCGCTCCTCGTCGCCGAGCAGGGTGAGGTCGACGACGTCGCGGCGGAGCAGCACGTCGGCGGCGCGCAGGATGCGCGGCTCCTCTCCCTCGGGCAGCACGATGTGCCGGCGGCGCGCCCGGGCCCGGTCGAGCAGGTCGTACTCGAACATGAGCGGGGTGACCGCGACGGCCCGGGTGATGGCGAGCCGCCCGAGCAGCTCCTCGGCGTCGACGTGCTCGGCGAACAGCCGCAGCGCCGCGTCCACCTTGCCCTGGGCCTCCGGGCTGAACCGTCCCTCGACCGCGGACAGCCGGGTCGCGGTGTCGAAGGTGTCCCGGTCGGTGAGGATCACCGGGATCGGGATCGTCATGCTGCCGAGCAGCCGCTCCACCGACGGCGGCATGCGCCGCCCGCCGGTCATGATGATCGCCGATAGGTTGGGGAAGCCGGGCGCGGTGTGCGCGGCGACGAGGCCGGGCACAAGCGCCGCGGCCCGGTCCGACGGGATGATCACGGCCGCGCCGTCGGTGTACCGCTCGAGGATCGTGGGCAGCGAGGACGCGCCGACGATGAGCCCGTTCGCCTCCCGGCCCAGCCCCTCCTCCTCGCCGAACAGCAGCCGCCCGTCGCAGGCGGCGGCGAGGTCGGCGACGCTCGGCGCGCGCAGCGTCGTCGACTCCGGCAGCACGAACACCGGGGTGGCGTGGGCGACGGAGACCTGGCCGGTGGTGCGGGTGATGACGACCGCGAGCTCCCGGGCGTGGTGCTGGGCGAGCTCCTTGGCGGTGAGCTCGACCGCGGCGGCGATCTCGGTCGCGGTACGGCCGAGCCCGCGCACCACGTTCAGCACCGGGGTGCCGAGGTCGGCGGCGAGCCGGGCGTTGAACTCGAACTCGGTCGGGGCGCCGACGTCGGTGTAGTCGGTGCCGATCACCACGACCGCGTCGCACCGGGCGGCGAGCCTGCGGTACCGGTCGACGATCTCGCCGAGCGCCCGGTCGGTGTCGCTGTGCACGTCGTCGTAGGTGACGCCGGCGCACATCTCGTAGGGCAGGTCGATGCCGAACCTGGCGAGCACGGTGGTGATGAGGCCGTCCGGCCGCCCGGCGCGCACCACGGGGCGGAACACCCCGACCTTGCCCACCTTGCGCGACAGCGCCTCCACCATGCCCAGGGCGACCACGCCCTTGTTGCTCCCGGCCTCCCTCGCGGCGACGTACACAGCACGTGTCATGCCCCAATTGTCATCCGCCGCGGGGCCGGGCAGGGCCTTACGCAGGGTGATTTTGGCGGCATTTCCGACGGCCGCCGGGCGGACGCGGCCCGCCCGCCGCGGCGGGCGCGGGCGGGCGGGCCGCGTACCCGGCGTGAGCTCGGCTTGGACTCGGCCGTGCCGCGGGCCGGTCAGGCCCGGGCGCGGGCCTCCTCCAGGCCGCGGCGGACGAGCACGCGGGCGAGCTGGGCCCGGTACTCGGCGCTGGCGTGCACGTCGGAGGCCGGGCTGAGCCCGTCGGCGGCGTGCTCGGCCGCGTCGCGGATCGACGCGCCGCTCGCCAGGGCCTGCTCCACCGCGGTGGCGCGGACCGGCTTCTCGCCCATGTTGACCAGGCCGATCCTGTCGCCCTGCACGGCGACGCCGACGATCGCCCAGTCGATGGCGCGCTTGGTGAACTTCTGGAACGACCAGCCGCGCGCGGCGGGCTTGGGCACCCGGATCTCGGTGAGCAGCTCGCCCGGCTCGAGCGCGGACTCGAACAGGCCGCGGAAGAACTCGGTCGCCGGGATCTCCCGGCTGCCCGACGGGCCGCGCGCCACGAGCGTGGCCTCGAGCGCGAGCACGACCGCGGGCAGGTCGCCGGCCGGGTCGGCGTGGGCGAGCGAGCCGCCGATCGTGCCGCGGTGCCGTACCTGCGGGTCGCCGATCGTGCCGGCCGCGTGGTGCAGCAGCGGCAGCTGCTCGGCGAGCAGCTCGGAGGTGGCCAGGTCGTGGTGCCGGGTGAGCGCGCCGATGGCGACGTGGTCGCCCTGGTCGCGGATGTACGACAGGTCGCGCAGCCGGCCGATGTCCACCAGCACCTCGGGCTGGGCCAGGCGCAGCTTCATCAGCGGCAGCAGGGAGTGCCCGCCGGCCAGGAACTTCGCGTCTTCGCCGTACTGCCCGGCGAGTTCGATGGCCTCGTCCACCGACTCGGCCCGCCGATAGGTGAAGGTTGCGGGGATCACGATTGCGCCTCTCCGGCTGTCGGATGCGGATGGGACGGTGACGGGGTCGGGCCGCCGGCGGCCGCCGCGGGCGCGGCGGTCCGGCGGTCCCGGCTCA
Source organism: Actinomycetota bacterium (assembly GCA_003242605.1). Classification (GTDB taxonomy): domain Bacteria; phylum Actinomycetota; class Actinomycetes; order Streptosporangiales; family Streptosporangiaceae; genus Thermopolyspora. The sequence goes on along the minus strand of QGUZ01000130.1, from coordinate 2,647 downwards.
CGCGGTCTCCTCGGCGGCGGCGAGCACCGCCTTGACGATGTTGTGGTAGCCGGTGCACCGGCACAGGTTGCCCTCGAGGCCGGCGCGGACCTGCTCCTCGGTGGGGCGCGGGTTCTCCTTGAGCAGGGAGACCGCCGCCATCACCATGCCGGGGGTGCAGAAGCCGCACTGCAGGCCGTGGTTCTCGTGGAAGGCCTTCTGCACCGGGTGCATCGTGCCGTCCTCGGCGGCGAGCCCCTCGACCGTGGTGACCTCGCGGCCGTCCGCCTGGGCGGCGAGCACGGTGCAGGACTTCACCGCCTCGCCGTCGAGCAGCACGGTGCACGCGCCGCAGGTGGTGGTGTCGCAGCCGATGTTGGTCGCCGTCAGGTTGAGGACGTCGCGCAGGTAGTGCACGAGGAGCGTGCGGTCCTCCACCTCGGCGGAGGTCTCCCTGCCGTTGACCGTGATCGTCACCTTCACTGTGCTGCCCTCTTTTCGCTACCGCGCGCTTCGTTGATGGCCTTCCAGACCCGCTCCGGGGTGGCCGGCATCTCGATGTGCCGGACGCCGAGGTGGGACAGGGCGTCGACCACGGCGTTCTGCACGGCCGGAGTGGCGCCGATGGTTCCCGCCTCGCCGATGCCCTTGACACCGAGCGGGTTGACGTCGGTGGGGGTCTCCATGGTGAGCAGCTCGAAGCTCGGCAGCTCCGCAGCGGAGATCATGGGGTAGTCGGCGAGGTTCGCGGTGATCGGGTTGCCCTCGGCGTCGTAGGCCATCTCCTCGTAGAGCGCCTGGGCGACGCCCTGGGCGATGCCGCCGTGCCGCTGGCCCTCGGCGATGATCGGGTTGATCAGCGGCCCGGCGTCGTCGAGGCTGATGTGCCGCAGCAGCCGTACCTGGCCGGTCTCGGTGTCGACCTCGACCACGGCCAGGTGCGCGCCGAACGGGAACGTGGGCCGGCTCGGCTTGAAGTGCACGTCGGCGGTGAGGCCCTCCTCGCCGGCGAGCTCGGCCAGGCGGGCCCAGTCGAGCTTGGTGCCGGGCACGCCCTGCACGTGCCAGGAGCCGGTGGCGGTGTCGAGCACCAGGTCGTTCGGGTCGGCCTCGAGCTCCCGGGCGGCGAGCTCGCGCGCCTTCTCCTTGATCTTGACGGCGCACTCGTGCACCGCGATGCCGCCGACCTGCAGCGAGCGGGAGGCGTAGGTGCCGGTGCCGACCGGGATCGCGTCGGTGTCCCCGTGGATCACGGTGACCTTGTCCATGGGGATGCCGAGCTGGTCCTGGACGATCATCGCCCAGGAGGTGGCGTGGCCCTGGCCCTGGGTGTGGCTGCCGGTGTACACGGTGGCCGAGCCGTCCCGGCCGATCACCACCCGGCCGGTCTCGCCGTTCGGGAAGTCGAGCGCGGTGACCTCGACGTAGCTGGACAGGCCGATGCCGAGCACCTTGGTGTCCCCGGCGGCGCGGCGGCGCTCCTGCTCGGCGCGCAGCTCGGCGTACCCGGCGGCCTCGAGCACCCTGTCGAGCGCCTTGACGTACTCGCCCGAGTCGTACACCAGGCCGGTGGGGGTGGTGTACGGGAACTTGTCGGCCGGGATGAGGTTGCGGCGGCGCACCTCGGCCGGGTCCATGCCGATCTCGGCGGCGAAGATGTCGACGAGGCGCTCGATCGTGGCGGTCGCCTCGGGCCGGCCCGCGCCGCGGTAGGCGCCGACGGGCGTGGTGTTGGTGAGCACCACCTTCGAGCGGATCTGCACCGTCGGAATCTCGTAGACGGCGGGCGCCATGAGGGTGGTGAAGTTCGCGAGCAGCGGGCCGACGCGCGGGTAGGCGCCGCCGTCCTGCATGAAATCGATCCGGTAGGCGAGGATCTTGCCGTCCCGGTTGCCGCCGAGCTTGACCTTGTGGACCTGCGCGCGGCCGTGCTGCATCGCGATGAGGCTCTCGCTGCGGGTCTCGGTCCACCGGACCGCGCGGTTCAGCCTGCGGGCGGCCCAGGCCACCAGGACGGTGTCGCGGTCCACGCCGATCTTGGCGCCGAAGCCGCCGCCCACGTCCGGCGTGATCACGCGGACCTTGTCGGGCTCGACGCCGAGACCGCCCGCGATGATCGCGCGGGTGGTCTGCGCGTTCTGGTTGCTCGACCACACCGTGACCCGCTCGCCGTCCCACGCCGCGGCGGCGGAGCGGACCTCCATCGGCACGGGGGCGACGCGCTGGTTGCGGAAGGTGCGTTCGATGACGACCTCGCACGCCTCGAACGGCGCGTCGTCGAACTCCTCCGGGCCGTTCGGGGCGACGATGTTGGTGCCGGCCTCGGGGAAGAGCAGGACCTCGTCCTTGACCGCCTCCTCGACGTCCACCACGGCCGGGAGCGGCTCGTAGTCGACCGCGACGAGCTCGGCGGCGTCCTCGCCCTGCGCCCGGGTCTCGGTGATCACCATGGCCACCGGCTCGCCGACGTAGCGCACCACGTCCTTGGCGAGCAGCGGCTCGGCGAGCGGGTTGTCCGCCGGTGGCGGCGGTACGTCGTCGAGATCGTTCGCCGTGAACACGGCGACCACGCCGGGCGCCTCGGCAGCGGCGGAGACGTCGATGCCGGTGATCCTCGCGTGGGCCAGCGGGCTGCGCACGTACGTCACGAACGCCGCGCCCGCGAGCT
>QGUZ01000004.1 GCA_003242605.1 Actinomycetota bacterium | reverse complement strand
AGTCGCACTGCAGCGAGTCGTGCTGCTTGGCCTGGTGGCCGGTGCCGTACGGCACGTCGTCCTTGGCGTTCTTGTTGAACCAGTCGGCGATCTGGAAGTACTGCTCCCAGGTGATGTTGATCGACGGGGTCGGGTCGAAGCCGAGGTCGTCGGCCATCCTGTCGTGGTACTTCTCGAACAGGTCGGCCCGGTACTGCCAGATCATCGTCGGCGTGTCGTACGGCAGGGCGAAGAGCTTCTCGCCGTCGAGGAACCGGCCGGCGGCCTCGAGCTGGCTCGGGATGAAGTCCTCCAGGCCGAGCGCCGGCTGCGGGAACTCGTCGTTGCCGATGAACTCGTTGAGGTCCACCAGGCCCTCGGAGAACGGCGCGAGCACCTGGTAGGGGTCGGCGTAGATGACGTGGTAACCGGCGGTGCCGCTGGAGAGGTCGAGGGAGACGTTCTCCACCAGCTTGGTCAGCTCCATCTGCTGGATGTTGACCTTGATGCCGGTGAGCTCCTCGAACGGCTTGGTGTTCGCCGCGATCGCGGCCGAGGGGGCGGTGTTCTCGGAGATGAAGTTGATCGTCGTGCCTTGGTAGCGCTTCCACGGGTCGCCGCCCGCCGCAGGGGCGTTGCCACCGTCGGAACCGCAGGCACCGAGCGCGGCGTAGGCGAGGGCGCCGGCGGCGCCGACGCCGATCCCGCGCAGCAGGGCACGGCGGGACAGCTGGAGGGGTTGGTTCATGTGCGTCCTCCCGGACGTGGAGCGGCTTTGCGAAGAATCCCCCGCCTTATCACGTGATGTCGCGTGATGTTAGGTGAATCACGCAAACCATTACAAGGGTCTGTGTGCGAATCGTGATAGATCACGTGATCTTCGGGTTAAGCACGGCCGGCGCGGCGGGGGCAGCGCGGGCCCCGGGCGCCGCTTGTCGCGTGGCTCGGGCCGGGACGCGCGGGTTCCGCCGCGGGCCCGGCGGCGGCGATGGGGCGCCGAGGCGCGTGCCGTCGGGCACCGGAGCACGCCGGGGTACGCCGGGTCGCACCCGCCGTGGCCGCCGGGCCGGGTGCGGCACGATGACGCCATGCCGCATGCGAGCGTCGCCGTCCTCTCCGGCATCCACGGCGTCCTGCCGCGCTGGCGGCCGTGCCCGCCGAGCCCGAGGTCCGCGACGCCGACCGCATCGTGGTCACCGGCGACATCGCGGCCGGGGCGCAGCCGGTCGAGGTGCTCGACCGGCTGACCGAGCTCGGCGACCGGGTGGTCTGGGTGCGGGGCAACGCCGACCGCGACCCGGTGGAGTACCTGCGCACCGGGCATCTCGCGACCCCGGACGAGATCGCGCCCGGCGGTACGGGTGAGGCGGCCGTACCGGGCCTTCGCGGATCCGCGCCGTCGCCGCGATGCGGCGGCCGTCGTAGCCGGGTGCGCCTCCGCCGCTGGGTACGGCGATCGCCGGCGGGGCGGACGCCCGGGCCGGGCCCTCCGCGCCCGCGCCCCGGGCGGGCGGCGCGGTCAGCTGAGCTCGAGGCCGCCGTCGACGGTGATGACCTGGCCGGTGATCCAGGCGGCGGCGGGGTCGGCGAGGTGGACGATCCAGGCGGCGACCTCTTCGGGGGTGCCGCGGCGGCCGAGGGGGATGCGGGCGATCTCGTCCCGCTTGATCTGCTCGATGACCGGGGCGGGCAGCCCGGCGGCGGCGAGCGCCTCGGACTCGGTGGGGCCAGGGGCGACGGCGTTGACGCGGACGCCGTCCGGGGCGAGCTCCAGCGCCCAGCTCCGGGTGAGCTGCTCCACCGCGCCCTTGGTGGCGGCGTAGGGCGCGGCGCCGGGCAGCGGGCGGTGGCCGTACGTGCTGGAGACGTTGACGATCGCACCACGGCGCGCCCGCAGGTACGGCAGGGCGGCCTGGGCGAGCAGGATCGGCGCGGTGACGTTGAGCGCGAACAGGCCGGCGACGCGGCCGGGGTCGGTCTCGGCGAGCGGCATGACGGCGGTGGCCCCGGCGTTGTTGACCAGCACGTCGACGCCGCCCCAGCGTTCGGCCGCCGCCTCGACCACCGCCTGCGGTGCGCCGTCGCCGGCGATGTCGGCGGCGTGGACGGCGATGCCGGGATGGCCGGCGGCGGTCCGTTCGAGGGCCTCGGCGCGGCGCCCCACGGCGAGCACGTGCGCACCGGCGCGGGCGAAGGCGAGCGCGGCGGCGCGGCCGATGCCGGAGCCGGCGCCGGTCACGATCGCGACCCGATCGCGCAGCGATCCGGTGGGGGAGGTCACGGCGGCTCCTTTCCATCATTGTTCGACGTTCGTAGAACATCGAACCAACTAGCATGAGGTCATGCGCGAGGCACGCCACCCCGAGGTCGACGAGATCACGCTGACCGGGGTGATGGCCGCCCTCAGTGACCCGATCCGGGTCGGGATCGTGCGGGTGCTCGCCGACGGCCGGGAGCGCGGCTGGGGCGAGCTGCGGGTGCCGGTGGCGAAATCCACCCTCAGCCACCACCTGCGCGTGCTGCGCGACGCCGGGCTCACCCGGACCCGGCAGGAGGGCACCCGCTGCTACGTCACGCTGCGCCGCGAGGATGTGCAGGCGCGCTTCCCCGGCCTGCTCGAGGCGGTGCTCGCCGCGGCCGAGGAGGACGACGTCGGCCACCAGGTGACCGTGCAGCCCGGTCCGCAGCGCGCCTAGCCCGGGCCTCCGGCCATGCCCGCGACCGCCGATCACCCCGGCGTCGGCGCACGGCGAGCCGGGCCGCATCGCGCCACCGGCGTGTGCGCCGCCTCGCCGTCCGGCCACGCGTCGCCGTCCGCTCGCCCGTGACCCGCGCAGGCGGCCGCCTCAGGACCCGGCCGGGACGCGAGACCGGCGCGGAGCAGGGGCGACGTCGTGGTGCCGCCCGGGCCGCCGGGCGGCGTGGCGTTGACCGGGGCCGGGTCCGTCGCGGGCGGCGAGCAGGTCGGCGACGGCGCCGGTGGCGAAGCCGTATACGGACTTGTGGAACAGGTCGGTGGCGCGTTCGCCGCGCGGCCAGGTCTGCGGCGGGGCACCCACCCCGGTGGCGTTCTCCAGGACCTGGTCGGTGGTGAGCCGGACGGCCGTGAACATCGCCGACGCCCACAACCCGCGCAGCCCGGCCTGCGCCATGACGCTGCGCAGCACGCCGAGCAGCGCCCCCTGGCCGTAGTGCATGGCGAGGTTGAGCGTACGCCGCCCTCCCGAGCGTTCCGGCAGGCCGGTCAATCGTGCGAGCACCCGGGCGGGCACGTAGGAGTCTGGACGCCCCGTGCGGCGCTGTTCGATCTTCTCCGCCGCGGTCATGACCGCCGTACCGGCCAGCCCGGCCGCGAGCCCTTGCCAGATCGCGCGTCTCAGCATGCAGCCCGCCTACCCGCGACCGCCTCGCCTAGCCGTCCCCGGACGGACGGGCCGTATGGCCGCCACCCCGCCGCCGCCCGGTCCCCGGCAGGCGCGCTTCGCGGACTCCGGTGCGGTCCGGCCGCGGCGGCCGGGAGCTCTCCATCCGCACGGCCAGGCGGCGAGCCCGACCCCGGCCATCCGGGTCGCGAAGCCGTCTCAGCGAAGGCCGTTCCGGCCCTCCTCCGGGGTCGGCGGACACACGACCCGTGCGAACGCCGACTCCGATGCGGCGGCGGAACCTGCGCCGACGGGAGCCCTCGGGCGGTGCGCGGCGGGCGTTCAGCCGAGCGCCGCGAGCACGGCCTCGGCGATCGCGTCGGCCGGGACGCCGGTCACGCACGCCGGATGCAGGATCCGCCCGCACGGCGGGGCCTCGAGCCGGCCGCACGGGCTGCACGCCAGGCCGAGCCGTACCACGCGATGCCGGGGTGGGGGCGGGGCGAACGCCGGGCTGCCGGGGCCGTAGAGGGCGACGGTCGGCGTCCCCACGGCGGCGGCCAGGTGCAACGCCCCGCTGTCGACGCCCGCCACGACGCGGGCGCGGGCGTGCAGGGCGGCGAGGCCGCCGACCGACAGCCGCCCGGCGATCCCGACGGCCGTGCCCCGGCTCGCGCGTACGGCCTGCTCGACCAGCGGGCGTTCCCGTGCCGTGCCCGCGACCAGGGCCGGGAACCGCAGGCGGCCGCGCAGCCGCCGCGCCACGAGGCCCCAGCGGGCCGGCGGCCAGTTCTTCACCGGCCACCCGGATCCGGGGTGCAGCACCACCTCGGGGTCGGGCACGCCCGCCTCGGCCAGCACCGCCGCGGCCTCGGCGCGGTCGGCGGCGGTCGGCACGATCGTGCCGTCGCGGGCGGGCAGCGGCGGCAGCGCCCCCGGCGCGCCCAGCTCCGCCAGGGCGGCGGCGAGCAGCCGACCGGTCGTCTCGGCGACCGAGAGGCCCGGGGCGGGCGGCGGGAGCGCGCGGGTGAGGAACGGCAGGGTCTGCGGGGTCGCGAACCCGATCCGCACGGGGACACCGGCGGCCGCGCACAGCGTCCCGGACGCCGGATCGTCGGGCCGCGCCAGCACGGCGAGGTCGTACGGCCCGCCCAGCGCCGCCACGGCGGCCCGCAGCTCCGCGTCGGCGAACGCGCCCCACGCGCGACCCGGGCCGGGGAACGCGACCGCGATCACGTGGTCGAGGTGCGGGCAGCGGCGGCAGGCCTCCGCGGCCGGGGGCGAGGCCGCGTATGTCACGACCGCGCCGGGGACCGCGGATCGCAGCGCGGCGACCGCGGGCAGGGTCACCACCACGTCGCCCAGGTGGTCGGGGCGCACCACGAGGATGCGCGGCCGCCGCGGCGGCGTGCCCGGGCCGAAGGCGGTCATCACGGGGTACGGCCGAGAGGTCGCCGCCATCGCCCACCCCCGTCCAGCCGCCAGGTTCCTCACCGGCAACGCCGCTCGGCACCGGCCGGGATCCCGGGACCGCCCCGGCTCCTGCCGGTCCGGCTCGTGAGCGGTGCGCTCCGAACCGGTACATCGCGCTATACCCGGCCGTCGCCGGACCAGCCGGGCATGCGAGCTCTCGCCCGCGAACCTCCGGGCCGATCACGAGGGCGGCAGGGCCCGGCTCGCAGTGCGCGTGCCTCGCGTACGACGCCGCCTCGGCACTGTGGCCGACGGCGTTCCCGCCGATGGCCGTGACGATGGGCGGTATGCGCGAGCAGCCCTGGCATTGATGAGGGCTCCGTTCCTGCTCGCGGGTCGCGTCGGCCCACCGCGCGGGCGGCCCACGATCGACGTGGCGGGGCCGCGAGAACACGGGGATCCCGCCGAATGGTGATTTCGCCTCTGCGGCCGGGATACTCGGCGTTTATGGTGATGCATTCATGTTCACAACCGGCCGGAAGGCCGACCGGCGGATTGGACGGTCCACAGAGCCATTCCCGGCAGGGTGGAGCGTCCGCCGGTGATTCACCGCGGTGAAGTCGCCATGCCGCAGGGCCGGTGACGATTCATCTCGGCCGTCGATCGGATTTGCAGTACCGCTGGGCGATGGGTGACAGGGAACCGTCCGGAGGTGCCGCCACGGTGGGGCGGCCGCTCTCCGAGGGCCGCCGCCGCGACGGCCGGAAGGCTGTGAGGCCCGCGTAACCAGCAGGTCACAGCTGCGGTACGGCCGTGGCATACCCGCCGCCCGCCGACGCCTCGCACGCGGAGCGGTGGGGACACGCCGGATCAGACAGTGCGAGTCACCATATTGCGCTTGCATGTATCCAAACGCCATCAATAGTCGATAGCCGCCCCGTTTTCATCGGCGCTCCCGTCGGCAAAACGTTACGGCCATACGACGGATTTCGTCAGTCCTGTGAAATCACTGCGAAGGTCCCGGGTATGGTGACAAGATTTGCGGCGGTACGGGAAACAGCGACCTTTGTGAGATCGCCATGTCTGCATCCCTCGACCCTGCCTTCGCGCCGATCGGCGACGTGGGCACCGCACTGCTGCTGGTCGACTCGCGCCTGGCGCAACTCGCCAAGGCGGACGCCACGCCGGACCCGGAGAGGTGCGAACTGGTCGAACGGACGCTGGAGTCGTTCGGGCCCAAGGCCGCCCAGGACGTCCTCGACGGGGCGTGCACGCTCATGTACCTCTACGTCGACTGGCTGCGCAAGTCGCTCGAGGCGCACGGCCAGGACCCGATCGAGTACATCGTGCCGTACGTCGCCTCCGGCCTGCGCGCCATGCGCAAGAGCGTGAAGCCCGAGGCCATCCCCACCATGGTCGGCATGCTCACCGCCTGCGTGCTCGGCCTCAGCCCCACCCTCTGGCGCAGGCGGTACGGCGGATGGCTCGAGGCCGAGATGAACGCCCTCGAGGCGAGCCTCGTCCTGCTCGCCGACCGGATCAACAACCTCACCGAGGACCCGAACGCCGCCAGCCGCATGATCGTCGACCTGCTCAACGTGATCGACGAGGAGCTGGACGACCGGCGGTAGCCGTCGCGCCCGGCCGTGCCGGCGCCGCGCCGCGCGATCGCCCGCCCGCGGGGTGCCCCTACGATACGCGTATGCCCGGGCACGGCTTCACGATCACGGCGAAGGGCCCCTTCGACTTCGGTGCCGCGCTGCGCTTCACCGAGGACTGGCCGGTGACCGCGCACCTCCCGAGCGACGGGCGGTCCCTCCGCTTCGCCTACTGCGCCGAGACGGACTGGCTGCCGATCGGCGTGACCGTGACCGCCGCGCCGGGCGGCGTCGCCGTCACCACGACCCGCGCCCCCGGTCCGGGCATCCGCGCCGAGGTGGCGCGCATCCTCTCCCTCGACGTGGACGGCACCGGCGTTCCCGCACTCGCCGACGCCGACCCGGTGCTCGGCGACCTCATCCGCGCCCACCCCGGCCTGCGCCCCGTCTGCTTCTGGAGCCCGTGGGAGGCGGCCTGCTGGGCGGTGATCGTCCAGCGCTCCTCCATGGTGATCGCCTCCCGGCTCAAGCAGCGCATCGCCGAGCGGTACGGCGCGAAGGTGACGATCGACGGCCGCGAGTACGCCGCCTTCCCGCCGCCCCACACCCTGCTGCAGGCCGGCGGCCTCGGCCTGCCCGCCCAGAAGGAGGAGTGGATCCGCGGCCTGGCCCGCGCCGCCCTCGACGGCCTGCTCACCACCGAGTACCTGCGCTCGGCCGACCCCGCCGACGCCCTCGCCGAGCTGCGCACCCTCCCCGGCGTCGGCCCGTTCTCCGCCGGTCTCATCCTCATCCGCGGCGCGGGCGCCCCCGACGCCTTCCCCGGCGACGAGCCCCGCCTGTTCGCCCTGCTCCGCGAGGCGTACGGCCTGCCGGAGGACGCCCCGCCCGCGGCGTACCGCAAGATCGCCGACGCCTGGCGCCCGTACCGCTCCTGGGCCTCCTTCCTGTTCCGCGCCGACAGGTACGGCACAGCCGACCGGCCACCCGCCGCCCCGCCCACCGGCGACGCCTAGCTGCGCCGAACAGCCCGAGCCGCCACGGCGGGGACGCGGGTACCCGGTGGCCGAAGAGCCGCTCGCCGCGACACGACCCTTCGATGCCACCGGCGGAGAACGGGAAGGCCACGGCCTGGGCGACGAGGAGCATGGGCGGACGGGTGGCGAGCGGCGGGTCGATGGAGCTCATCGGCGGCCGTGGTGCCGCGCCGACCGGAACGCGGCCCGGCCGTCGCCCGGGCGAGGGGGAGGCACCGGTGCCGAGCAAGCCGGCCTGCGGTGGACCGGCATCGGTGAGATCGAAACAGATCGGTTCGACCGGGCGCCGGAGCCGGGCCGGGCGGACCCCTTTCGGCGACTCCGATCCGGGTGGCCTTCTTGCGCGGCGCACGGGAGATATGAGTGATGGTGCGGCGCAGGTAAGCCATACGTCCTGACCGGGTGCGAGGATTTCGCCGCCGCCCACCCGTTCACCGCGCACCGGGGGCTGTGCCGTGCCGCCCGCCGAATTCTGTATGGATGAAGTTTTGGTGCACTGCCTCGGCGTCGCCCTATCGCGGGCTGCGCGGCCGGCACAGCGGGCGAGGCGGCGGAGTTGAGACGCGTTCCCGGCCGATAAGTCGTACGCCGGAGGCGTCGGCATGGCGTTATGCGAACGTCCAGGCGTGTGGCCGACATGAATTCGCCGCGGCGCCGCGTTCGCCCTCGAGTTGTTATCGGCTGACCGTGTTCCTGAACCCGGTGTGCACTTAGGGTGCAAAACGAGTATGCGTGGGGTGGGGGATGCCCGGGGGGTGGTATATGGAGGCGTTCGAGCCGCTGCACGCAGACGATCCGCGGCAGGTGGGCCCGTTCCGGATCGTGGCGCGGCTAGGCGCGGGCGGCATGGGCCAGGTCTACCTGGGGCGTTCCAAGGCTGGCCGGGCGGTTGCGGTGAAGGTGGTCCGGCCGGATCTGGCCGGGGACAGCGAGTTCCGGCGCCGCTTCGCCCGGGAGGTGGCCGTGGCCCGCACGGTGAGCGGATTTTTCACCGCCGGAGTGGTCGCTGCCGATCCGGACGGCTCGCCTCCGTGGCTCGCCACGGCGTACGTGCCGGGACTGTCCCTCGACCGGGCGGTGAGCGAGTTCGGGCCGTGGCCGGAGGCGTCGGTGCTGGCCTTGGGGGCCGGGCTCGCCGAGGCGCTGGAGGCGACCCACGGCGCCGGTGTCGTGCACCGGGATTTGAAGCCCTCGAATGTGCTGCTGGCGCCCGACGGGCCGCGGGTCATCGACTTCGGGATCTCGGTCGCGCTCGAGGCGAGCCGGCTCACCCGGACGGACATGGTGGTGGGGACGCCGGGGTTCATGTCGCCGGAGCAGCTCACTGGGGATCCAGTGGGGCCGCCCAGCGACGTGTTCAGCCTGGGGGCGGTGCTGGCGTTCACCGCCACTGGAACCGGGCCGTTCGGAACCGGGGCACCACCGGCGATGCTCTACCGGGTCGTGCACCAGGAGCCGGACCTTTCGATGCTCCCGCCCACGCTGCGCTCGGTGGTCGCCCGATGCCTGGCGAAGCGGCCTGAGCAGCGGCCGAGTGCTCCGGAGCTTCTCGATGAGCTGACCGGGAGCATCACCGCGAAGCCGACCATCGTCGAGTTCTTCGCCGAGTCCGCCTGGATGCCCGACAAGGTGGCTCGGGCGGTCCACGCCTGCGCCGCCGCGCCACAGCCCGCACCCCCGGGTACGCCTCCCGCCCCGCCGCGACCGCTGCCCGTGGGCACGGCCGATGACCCCGCTTCGCAACAGCCCGAAGCAGCGGGCACGCCCCTCCAGCCGGAGGGGCCGGTCGCGCCCTCGACGCCGGCGCGCGCCGACGGCGGCGCGCAACGCTCGACCGTTCCGTCGTCCGAGATATACCGTGATCCGCCACGCCGACACGACGGCGGCGAGCCCGCCCGAAAAGCGGACGCGCTTGGCGGGACGGCCGGCCGTCCAGCGGGGCTGAACCGCCGGACGGCACTGCTCGCGTTCGGGGCGATCGGCGTTTCGGTCGCCACCACCGCGATCATCGCCGGGCGGTTCGTCGAGGATGATCCGGACGACCCGGTGGAAGGGCGGTCCGGCAGAGCAGGAGAACTGAAGTGGTCCTTCACCACCTACGGTGAGGTTTCGTCGCCCGTGGTCAGCCGTGGGATCGTCTATATCGGCAGTGAGAAGCTCTACGCCGTGGACGTGGTCAGCGGGCGGGAACGGTGGTCGTTCAGAACGGGTGGTCCCGTCTTGCCGCCTGCGGTCGACAACAGGTCGGTTTACGCCTGTTCCCGTGACGAGGAGCTGGGCGACGACAAGTTCCGGGTGCTCGCCATCAACGCGGCCACAGGTAAAAGACGGTGGTCCGTGCGGCTGGCGCCCTACGTTTCCCCTCCCGTGGTCGGCGAGGGCATGGTCTTCGTCTCTTATGGCACCCGCAGGGTGGAGAGAGTCCGCGCCCTCGATGCGGACACGGGTAGGGAGCTGTGGTCCTTCACTCCTGGTGGCCCGATCGGGGCGCCCGCGTTCGGTGACGGGGCGGTCTATATCCGGGACGCCCGCAACCGGCTGTACGCCATCGATACGAAAACCGGGCGGGAACGGTGGTCCTTCGACCCCGCCACCGGCCCCACGAATGCCGACCTCACGGCCCCCGCCGTCACTAGGGAATCGGTGTATTACGGTGATGACGAAGGCAGACTGTACGCCATCGACACAGCTACCGGCCGGCTGCGCTGGGCCTTCAATACCGATCAGCGGGTGAGTGCGCCGCCTGGAATCGGTGACGGTGCGGTCTACGCCGCTCTGGAGTACCAGGTGTACGCCATCGATTCCGACGACGGCCGGGTACGGTGGTCCTTCACCACAGACGGCCGGATCGGCTCGTCGCCCACGGCGGCCGACGGGGTGGTGTACGTCGGCACCGAGGACAATACGCTGTACGCCCTTGATGCGGCCACCGGCCGGCAGCGGTGGTCCTTCGACGCGAGTGATCGGATCAGCGGGTCGCCCGCGGTCGCCGACGGGGTGGTCTTCGTCGGCACTGCTGACGAGACCCTTTATGCGTTTTACGCGATCTGAGACATGACTTGAATAGGGCGGACCGAGATCCGTCGCCCGGCTCGGCCCTCCGCCGGCCTCCGGCCATGAAGTCCTACAGGGAACGCCCCTGCCTTGCGCTTTCACCCTGCTGACGGGCCGCTGGGTCCGGGATCTCAGGTTGCCTTCAGGCGTTTCGTGCGGGCCGGCGGGCAAATGTCCGTACGATCAGGCCGAGGAGGGCAAGCGAGTCCTGACCATGCTCCGTCCTGAATCGCTCGTCGCATTCCCGTGAGTGCTTCTTCGCCCGTACGGTACGGTGAGGCCCACGCCGTACACACTCGCCCGAATCACGCACCGCCCAGGGCCGCACTGATTGTGTGAGGGCCCGTACGGCCGAGACCCGCGGACATTCGCCGAACCATCCTCGCCACGCCGGCGTCATATCGGACGTCACTTCGACCGTTGATCGAGACCGGCGCCCACCGCGCGGCATCCCCAGGAGCGTTCCGGCACACCGGGGACCCGGCTTTCGGCATGCGCCGTGGGCGCGGAGAAGACGGAGAGAAGGCGTGCGCGACATCGCGGACCGGATGCGGCTGGTACGGGTCCTGGCGGCGGCCCGGCCGCTGCCGCTCGCCCTGCTCACCGCCGCCCTGCTGATCCAGAGCATGATCCCCGCCGCCACCGCGGCGGCGCTCGCGTTCCTCGTCGGCGAGCTCGGCGCGGCGGCCGGGCACGGCACGGCGGACCTGTTCGCCATTGCGATCACGCCGCTCGGCGCGTTCGCCGCCGTGCTCGTGCTCGGCCACCTCGCCGAGGCGGCCGTGGCGCCGCTGGAGCAGCTCGCCGCCGCCCGCATCGACGGCCGCCACCGCACCGAGGTGGCCCGGCTGGTCACGAGCAGTGACACGATCGCCGCGCTCGAGGACCCGAGGACACAGATCCTGATCCGGCAGGCGCTCGCCGACCGGAGCCGCGGCTACGACCGCACGCCCGCGGACGGGGCGCTCGCCCAGCTCCGCTGGGCCGCCGGGCTCGTCGGCGCGGTCGCGGCCTGCGCGGTGCTCGCAAGCTTCTCCTGGTGGCTCGTCCCGCTCGTCCTGCTGCCCGCGGCGCTCAACCGGGTGATCCGCACCAGGGACAACCTGAAGCTGATCGGCTTCTGGCGGGAGGCCACCGAGGGCGAGCTCCACGCCGACGTGTGGCGGAACGCCGCGGTCTCCCCGGCCGAGGGCAAGGACGTGCGCGTCTTCGGGTTCGCCGAGTGGATGGTGAACCGCATGCAGGAGCACATCCATGAGGCGAACCGCGGGCTGTGGCGGCACATCGACCGCATGCTCCGCCTCTCCTGGCGGCACGCGCTGATCGTCGCCGCCGGGCTCGTGCCCGCGTACGTCGCCGTGGCGATGAGCGCCGCCGACGGGAGGGCCACCGCCGCGGTCGCCACCGCGGTGCTCACCGCCGGATGGTCGGTCTTCCTCGTGCTCGGCCCGAGCAACGACATGTACGACATCGTGAGCGCGATCCGCGTGCTGCGGGCGACCGACGAGCTGCGCGCCGCGCTCGCCGAACGCTCCCCGGCCGTCCGCGGCACGCTCCCGCCGCCCGACTCGCCGGGCCCCGCGCCGCTCGTCCGGTTCGAGAAGGTGAGCTTCGGCTATCCGGCCGCCGGCCGTACCGTGCTGCGCGACCTCGACCTGGAGATCCGCCCGGGGGAGCTGCTCGCGATCGTCGGCCTCAACGGCGCGGGCAAGTCCACGCTGATCAAGCTGCTCGCCGGGCTGTACCGGCCGGACTCGGGGCGTATCACGGTCGACGGCGTCGACCTCGCCGACATCGACCCCGCGCTCTGGCGGGAAAAGCTCTCCATCGTCTTCCAGGACTTCGTCCGCTACCAGCTCAGCGCGCGGGACAACGTGGCGCTCGGGCAGGCGTCCCTGCCCGCCGACCAGAGCCTGATCGACGCGGCGGCGGCGAGCGCGGGCCTCGCCGAGGTGCTCGACCGGCTGCCGGACGGCTGGGACACCCCGCTGTCCCGCTCCCGCAGCGGCGGGGTGGACCTCTCCGGCGGCCAGTGGCAGCAGGTCGTGCTCGCCCGCGCCCTCTACGCGGTACGGCGCGGCGCCCGCCTGCTCGTGCTCGACGAGCCGACCGCCCACCTCGACGTGCGCACCGAGTTCGAGGTGTTCGACCGGCTCGCGGCGAACCGCGGCGAGACGAGCGTGGTGCTCATTTCGCACCGGCTCTCCACGGTACGGCAGGCCGACCGGATCGTGCTGCTCGACGGCGGCCGCATCGTCGAGTCGGGCGCCCACGACGAGCTGATGGCGCTCGGCGGCCGGTACGCCGAGATGTTCGCGATCCAGGCCGAGCGGTTCCGGCGCGGCCATGACGACCGGATCGAGGAGGTGGTGCGGCCGTGAGGCGCTACCTGAGCCTGTGGGCCGAGTTCTTCCTGCTGTCGTGGCGGCGGCGCCCCCTGCTCACCGCGGCCGCGCTCGCCGCCATCGCCGGCGACGTGCTCGCGCTCGCCGGGTGCGCGCTCGCGCTGCGCGCCGCCGTCGACGCGATCGTCGCGGGCGACACGCCCGGCGCGGTGACCGCCGGGGCCGTCGCCGCCGTCGCCTACGCGGCGTACCTCGTGCTGCGGGACCTCTCCGGGCTGCTGCGCAGCACCGTGGTCGACCGGGTCGGCCGGCTCGACCTCCACCCGGAGGTGTACCGGGACATTGCCGGGCTCGACGGCATCGAACACCTGGAGCGTTCTGACTTCCTCGACCGGGTGATGCTCGTCCGGGCCTCGCCGGGCCGGCTCGTCGCGAGCCTGTGGAACGCGATCATGACGGTCGCGAACGTCGCCAAGCTCGTCGTGACGATGCTGCTGCTCGGCACGGTGAGCCCGTGGCTGCTGCTGCTCCTGCTCTTCGCGGCCGTGCCGGTCTGGTTCGACCACCGCGGGCAGCGCGTGGTGCGGCGCACCGAGCTCGACACCGCCGAGGACCTCCGGCTCGAGCAGCACCTCGCCAACCTCGCGGTGGGCGCGGCGAGCGGCAAGGAGATCCGGGTCGCCGGGGCCGGGCCCGAGCTGGTGCGGCGGCAGGCCGAGGCGTGGCGGCGGGCGACCGAGCGCCGGGTGCGCGCCCACGCGATCGCCGCGGCCTGGCGGTTCGCCGGGTGGCTGGTGTTCGTCGCCGGGTTCTGCGGGGGGCTCGCGTTCGTCGCCTACCTGACGGCGCAGGGCAGCGGCACCGTCGGCGACCTCATGCTCGCCGTCACCGTCGCCGC
The DNA here is from genome assembly GCA_003242605.1 of Actinomycetota bacterium. Lineage (GTDB taxonomy): Bacteria > Actinomycetota > Actinomycetes > Streptosporangiales > Streptosporangiaceae > Thermopolyspora. Next base: position 35,990 of record QGUZ01000004.1, on the reverse strand, counting down.
CACGCTGCGCCAGACCGTGCACAGCACGGTGGCGAGCACCACCGAGACCGCGGGCTCCGGCCGGCTCATCGAGCCGTACCTGTGGCTGCGCGACTACGTCGCCGCCCAGCGGGCCGCGGCGTCCGGCGCGGTCGAACCGCCCCGCGCCCTGCGCCAGGGCATCGTGCTGGAGAACGTCACCTACTCCTATCCCGGCACGAACCGCCCCGCGCTGCGGGATATCAGCGTCACGCTCCCCGCCGGGGCCGTGGTGGCGATCGTCGGCGAGTACGGCTCGGGCAAGACGACCCTGGTGAAGCTGCTCGCCAAGCTCTACCGGCAGGACGCGGGCCGGATCCTCGTCGACGGCGTCGACCTCGCCGAGCTGTCCACGACCGGCTGGCGGGCCCGGATGAGCGCGGCCTTCCAGGACTTCGGCCGGTTCCACACCACCTTCGCCGAGACGGTGGGCCTCGGCGACCTGCCCCACCTCACCGACCGCGCCCGCATCGAGCGGGCCGTACGGGAGGCGGACGCGCAGGAGCTGGTGGCGAGGCTGCCGGACGGGCTCGACACCCGGCTCGGCGCCGAGCTCGGCGGGGTGGAGCTGTCCGAGGGCCAGTGGCAGCGGACCGCGCTCGCCCGGGCGTCGATGCGCGACGACGCGCTGCTGTTCGTGCTCGACGAGCCGACCGCGTCCCTCGACGCCCCCAGCGAGCAGGCGATCTTCGAGCGGTACATGGCGCGGGCCCGGACCCTGTCGCGCGCCACCGGCGCGGTGACCGTGATCGTCTCGCACCGCTTCTCCACGGTCACCGGCGCCGACCTCATCCTCGTCCTCCACCGGGGCCGGCTCGTCGAGGCGGGCACCCACGACGAGCTCATGGCCCTCGGCGGCCGGTACGCGGAGCTGTACGGCATCCAGGCCGCCGCGTACGCCGAGGAGCCGATCTCGTAGGCGGCGTGCCCGGGCCGCCTCACCAGGCCAGGCCGGTACGTGGCCGGAAGGCCGGGCGGCGCGAGCCGGCTGAGCGGCCGCAGGTACCGGGATGCCGGGAGATACCGGGGCCGACGGCGGCGGGCACGGGCTTCCGCGCGGTGTATCGGCCGCGCCGAGGGCCACGTCCGCCGCCTCGGCGCGGCCGCCGTACCAGGCGGCGTCCGCAGCGGCCGCGGTGCCTGGGGGCGGGAAGGCGGTGGTCGGCGGTCAAGCCCGGTCGATGCTTGGGGCACGGGATGGTGACCGCATGGGTGATGGACCGGCCGCACGGGATGGGATACCTGTTCGGTCATCCGCGTTCTGAACGCTGGGTCCTGTTCCGTGCGTGCGCGGCCGCCGCGCATGCGCGGTGCAGGCTCCAGCGACAGACACCGCCCCTGCGAGGTGACTCTGTCGTGTCGTTGGTCGCTGTTGCCTTGATCACGGTTCTCCCTCGGCTGGTGCTCGGCTTGGTCGCCCTCATGCGCGCACGCCGGGAGGACATCCCCACGGTCATTCGCGCCCTGGCCCGATGGGGGCGTCGGTAGCGGTCCCCGGCGAACCTTTCCTCGCCGCGGAGGGGCCGAGGACGCCGCGCGCCGTACACCGGTCGGCGACACGCACCCGGGCGTGATCTTCTCTCAGTCGCGGCCGGGCATCGTATGGCCAGGCGTGGACCCGCCGCTCACCGGGCGTGCACCCACGGGGCTTGCCGACCGGGAACGACCCGGGTGGCGCCGGTCTCCAGGGCCACGCGGAGAAGCCGGTCGGGGACGCCGCACGGTGGCGGCTCGGCCGAGGATGACCCCTCCCACTCGTAGGCCCCTCGGTCGAGGCCGACCAGGACGTGGCGGCCGCGTAGCGAGGCGTGCCGTCGTCGTTGTACGGCATGCCTGCCAGCGCCTCGGGGAGGACCGCCGCCGACACCACGATCGCCACCGCGAACACGGTGTTCCGCACGTCGGCCCAACGCGGACCGAACCCCACGGCCGCGAACCCGGCCAGCAGCACCATGACGGCGGGGGGAGATCAGCCAGTCCAGGATCATGCGCGGCACCACGAAGGACGACGCCGGAACCTGTTCGGCCAGACACTCCTGCCACGCCGGCGGCAACGCGGGATACAGCACGTCACCGATCCGGTCGAGCACGATGGACAGCAGGGCCGCCGCCAGCCCGAGCGCCACGGGCACCGGAGAGGCGCCTCGACCCGGTGGCGTGGTCCCACCGAAGCCACCCGCCCCCGGCGGAAAGGCGCCGGCCCGGGGCTGCGACCGGATCGCCCGTGTCGCGGCCGGCTCCAGCAGGACGGGCTGAAGCCAGGCGAGCAACTCGCCGAGATCGTTCACCGCGAGGGCCCGCGGGCTGGGCCGTGGAATCGCCGGTGGCCCGGCGCTGGTGCAGGTGATCAGCCCCACCTGGGCGAAGAGCGGCTCGACCAGCACCTCCCACGCCGAGAGGGCCACCGCCGCCGACCAGAGGAACGTCGTCCGCATCGAATGACTCGGGCCGAGCTGAGGAAGCCGAGGCAGTCGAGCGGTACTCCTTGGTGTCGGCTTTCAGGTGCTGCTCGAAGTCGCTTCGCCATTCGTCGGACAGGTAGTCCTCGATTATCGCGTTGAGTTTCCCCCTGGGTAGGCCGCTTGCCGTTGTCGCCCACGGCCGAGGCCGGCCCGGCCGGCTACGCGGTCATCGCGAGGGCGAACGGGAGGACCGCGGGGGCGCCGCCGTGCCGGAGCAGCGCCGCGGCCATGGTCATCGTCCAGCCGGTGTCGATGCGATCGTCCACGAGGAGGACCGGCCCGTCGACGCCGCGCAGCGCCTGGCCGAGCGCGGGCGGCAGGGTCAGGGTGGCGCGGATGGCCTGGACGCGCTGGGCGCTGTTGTACTGGCGGCCCGGTGAGCCTGCGCGGTACCCCAGCTCGCCGAGGTACCGGAGCCGGCCGGTGCCGGCGATGCGGTCGGCGAGGCTGCGGATGAGCTGCGGGCGGCGGCCGGAGGGCATGCTGACCACCGCGACCGGGCGCTGCGCCCAGTCCCAGGCGGCGAGGACCTGCACGACGGCGGCGAAGACGTCGTCGGGGACGGGCGCGTCGGGAGCGTCCTCGGCGAGCAGGGCGCGCAGGCGGGCGCCCCAGCCGAGGTCGGTGAGGCGGCCGAGGGCGCGGCCGGGCTCGGCGGCGAACTGCGGCTTGATGCGGCCGGACAGGTCGGGGATGCCGGTCGGCCACTGGCGGCGCACCTGGAACTCCACGCCTGGACGGCGCAGCCGTTCGGCCGCGGCCCGGACAGCCTCGGGGGCGACGCCGGGGGAGCGGTGCACGCCGGTGCAGTTGTCGCAGCGGCCGCACGGGGCGGCGGCCTCGTCGTCGAGGTGGCGGCGGAGGAACTCCTCGCGGCAGCCGGTGGTGGCGATGTACTCGAGCATCGCCTGCTGCTCGGCCTTGCGCTCGGCCGCGACCCGGGCGTACCGCTCGGCGTCGTACGTCCACGGCTCGCCGGTGGCCTGCCAGCCGCCCGGCACCCGCCGTACCGCGCCGTCGACGTCGAGCACCTTGAGCATCATCTCCAGCCGCCCGCGGCTCAGGTCGACCTTCGCCTCCAGCGCGGGCGTGGAGAGCGTGCCCGCCTCGGCGAGCACCTCGAGGGTGCGGCGCACCACCGGCTCGGGCGGGAACGCCAGCGAGGCGAAATAAGCCCAGATGTCGCGATCCTCCGGACCGGGCAGCAGGATCACCTCGGCCCGCTCCACGCCCCGCCCGGCGCGGCCCACCTGCTGGTAGTACGCCACGGGGGAGGGCGGCGCGCCCACGTGCACGACGAAGCCGAGATCGGGCTTGTCGAAGCCCATGCCGAGCGCGGACGTGGCCACGAGCGCCTTGAGCTTGTTGTCGAGCAGGTCCTGCTCGGCGGCGAGCCGCTCGGCCGGGTCGGTCTGGCCCGAGTACGCGGCGACCGCGTGCCCCTGGTCGCGCAGGTAGGCGGCGATCTCCTCGGCCGCGGCGACGGTGAGCGTGTACACGATCCCGGAGCCGGGCAGTTCGTGCAGGGTCTGGGCGAGCCACGCGAGCCGCTGCTCGGGGCTCGCCGTCCGCACCACGCTGAAGTGCAGGCTCTCCCGGGCGAGCGGGCCGCGCAGCACCAGCGTGGACTGGCCGAGCTGCTCGGCGACGTCGCGGGTCACCCGGGCGTTCGCGGTCGCCGTGGTGGCGAGGATCGGCACACCCGGCGGGAGCTGGGCGAACAGGGTGCGCAGGCGGCGGTAGTCGGGGCGGAAGTCGTGGCCCCAGTCGGAGATGCAGTGGGCCTCGTCCACCACCACGAGCCCGGCGCTCTCGGCGAGCTCGGGCAGCACCCGGTCGCGGAACTCGGGGTTGTTGAGCCGCTCCGGGCTCACCAGCAGCACGTCGACCTCGCCCGCGGCGACGTCGGCGTAGACCGACTCCCACTCCTCGAGGTTCGCCGAGTTGATCGTCGCGGCGTGGATGCCGGCCCGCTCGGCCGCCGCGATCTGGTTGCGCATGAGCGCCAGCAGCGGCGACACGATCACCGTCGGCCCTTCGCCCAGCTCCCGCAGCAGCGCCGTGGCGACGAAGTACACCGCGGACTTGCCCCAGCCCGTCCGCTGCACCACCAGCACGCGCCTGCGCTCCACGACCAAGGCCTCGATCGCCGCCCACTGGTCGTCGCGCAGCCGCGCATCCTCCCCGGCGAGCGCCCTCAGCCGCTCCTCGGCCTCCGCGCGCAGCGCCGCACGGTCGACCTCCGCCGCGCCGGAGTACGGCCGATCCGGGAAGGCCTCCTCCGGCGCCGCTCCGCCGTCCCCGTCCGGGTACGGCTCGCCGGGGAATGCGGCGAACGGCTCGTCGGGCTGGTCGGGAAGCTGGTTCTCAGGCACCCCTCTTTGCTAGCACGTCCCACCGACCGTTCTCGCCGTTCCGCGCGGCGGGCGAGCCGTGGCCGAGCGATGCGTCGCCCGCTCTGCTGCCCAACGTTCCGCTTGTCCCGTCCCGATCCTTGATCGCCTGTGCGGCACGTTGCCAAGGCGGTCGGCGGCGAGCCCGCGCGGTGGTCCCGGTGCGCGCCTCTGCCGGCCAGGCCACAGGCCGTCGGTGCGGCGAGCCGACCGGCGGTGCCGGCCGTACGGTCGCCGCGTCAGGGCGGCTCCTGGATTCTGGGCGGGCCGATCACCCGCAGCGGGCGCTCACGAGGTCGGGTACGGCCTCGCGGGGGCGGCGGGTCGTGTGGCAGGGCCGCCTCACGCGGACGGTCCACGCCGCTTCGCCGGGGTGTGGCGAATCATGTCGAGGCATGCGTCCGCTGAATCGTCGGCACGGCGGCGTGTGCGGGGATGCCAACGAATGCCGGGGGCCGGGATGAGCCGCCGCGGTGTCCGGCGTAACCCGTCAGCGCCCTCGCTGCCGCGCGAAAGGGGCAACTTCCGCAATATCCGGATATCGATGTAATTCCGGGAGAATGGCGGCGAGGCTGACGAGTCGCCCATCTGCCCCATACAGCTCGTCGAGCTCCCGGATCACGCTCGCCGGTATCGGCCGTTCCGCCCGTTCCCATCGGGCGAGGTAGGAAAAGTCGCGGTGGATGGCTTGCGCCGCGGCCTGCAACGTCATGCCGCGGAGATCGTCGCGCCACCAGCGGAGTGCGTACCCGATCATACAGGCGGGAAAGTCATCGATCTGGACTACTCGGTGCGACCTGGACGGCTTTCCCATCGGGCTCGAACCTCCGGCTGTTTTCGACGTCGACGATCAGGGGAGAACGTTTCCGGTTCTTTGCTTGATCCTCATCATGGCATTGCCGGGATACTGCGTGAGGAAAAACAGCGGGATCCGCCGTCGGGTCGCGCCCGACGGCTCCTCGAGGCGGGAGATCGGAGGTTTCGCGATTATGTTGCCAAGCATTGCTCAATGTGGCCACGTATTGCATCTTCGGCGCATAAGTCCGACAGCGCATTCTCGGCCGCGCTCGTCCCGGGACTTATGGCGGAGCGCCGTCCGGCACATCGTGGACCGTTCCACAATGCCCGGGGCGTCTGCGCCGTACGAAGACCCGGCGGGCCGAGGCGGCCGGACGCGCCCGTGGCCGAGAGCGGTGATCGGGTGAGGTTCGATCACATTCCGGCCGACGCGCATCGCCTGGCGATCCCGGGCGGTGCCCGGGCGGCCGGGGAGGCGCGGGAGTTCGCGGGCAAGCTCCTCAGCGAATGGGCGCTCGACGCCGACGCGGCGTACGACGTGCTGCTGATCGTGTCCGAGCTCGTCACGAACGCGGTGGTGTACGGCGTCGCACCCGTCTGCCTCTGGCTGTGGCTGGCGGACGGATGCGTGCGCGGCGCCGTGGACGACCGGGGCGACGGCGTGCCGCGCTTCGCCGACCTCGGCGACCTGTGCGACGACATGAGCGAGCACGGGCGCGGCCTAGCGCTGGTGGCGGCGGTGGCCGCCGCGGTCGGCTGGCTTCGGCTGCCGGGCGGAGGCCTCCGGGTGTGGTTCACGTACGCCGTGGGCGGCAGGACGTGACCGCGATCCCGCCAGGCCGCCACCCCGCGGGAAAGCCGGGAAATTGGGCCTTGCCGGCTCCCCGCCGACGTCCTACACTGCATCGCAACTATTAGGAAACTTTCCTGATAGTGCTACCGCGACCAAGCCCTTCACCTCTGAATCGACACGCCACACCCCGCGGCCGACGGCCCGCCCCGTCGGCCGCACCGGCGTGTGCGGGAAGGCGGAACCGGGTCCAGGTCGTCCCGATCGCCACGGGATTTTCCTCTCCACCGATCGTGTCCGGCGGTTTTCCTGGCGTGGCACAGCCCGCCCGCTGTGCGATCGACATCGTCTCGCTGCCGCCGGGATGGCCGCCCGAACCGCAGGGCCGTCGGCCGAGGGCGCCGAGCGAGGCCACCTCGGCAATCAGCGGCCGTACGCCGATGGGGCCGGACCGGTGCCGCACGGAATTCACACCGTTCTGCGAGTGTTTTCGCCGGGCGGTCGGCTCGCCGTACGAACAGTCAGAGCGTGGCGAGACCCGGAAGGGCTTCCTTGGCCATTTACGGAAAGCCATGGGCGTAGGCGGCGGTGCCGGTGAGTGTGAGTAGGAGAATGTCGTGGGCCACCATGAGGGTGGCGAAGCCGTCGTCGAGGGTGGCGAGGGCGGCGATATCCCCCAGCCCGTCGATCGCCCGGCCTCTGCCCTGCGTGGCCTGCTCGACGAACTCCGCCGGGGAGAGCATGGGATCCCTCACGTGTATCGAGAGCCGCAACCTGAACGAGCCCGGCCGGTAGTCGCAGGAGCCCACATGGTTGCCGTTGCTGGGCATTCCGGTTTCCCGCGCCTCGACGTCAGCCCAATCGCCCCCGGGGCCCAGCCGCCGAGCAGGATCGACAGCACGAGCAGCGGCACGCCCGCGATCCGCGGCTCCGGTCCTTGGTGATCAGCATGCCGCGGGAGTGGCGGCGTGCTCCGAATGATCATCGATAACGCATGCCGTCGCGGTGTCGTAGGCGAGCCTCTTTCAGGTTGTGGCCGCCGAGGGTCTTGCTCGCCGTCTCGACACAGCCTTACAATCCGGGACAACTAATAGGAAAGTTTACTAACCAAATCATGCCGTCCACCCGCTTATCCGCCCGTTAAGCCATCGGCTCGTACGCCTCTGTCGCCGTAACCCCCCGAGCTCCGCGAGCCCTGCCGGACCGCCGCCGGGCCCGCGGCAGCCGTACCCCCCATCCCCACCCCCGCAGAGGTCGCCCATGCACCGCAGGATCTTCCGGCGGGCGCCGTTCGTGGCCGCCGCGCTCGTCGCCGTGTTCCTCTCCGCCGCACCGGCCAGTGCCGCCACGCCCAACGCCGTCTTCACCAAGGTCTCCGACTGGGGGACCGGCTGGGAGGGCAAGTTCGTCCTCACCAACAGCGGGAGCACCGCCGTCGACGGATGGCGGGTCGAGTTCGACCTGCCCGAGGGGTCGGACATCGGCGCCTACTGGGACGCCGCGATGACCCGCGACGGCCGCCACTTCACCTTCACCAACCTGTCCTGGAACAAGGTCATCCCGCCCGGAGGCAGCGTGAGCTTCGGGTTCAACGGCAGCCCGGGCGGTGCCGGGGCCGTGATCAGCGGGTGCACGGTGAACGGCGCGCCGTGCGACGGCGGCGACCCCGGCCCCACCCCGACGCCCGGTGACGGCGTTCCCGGCAAGCCCGGCAGGCCGGCCGTCACCGAGGTCACCGACACCTCGATCTCGCTGTCTTGGGAGGCGGCGAGCGGGACCGTGACCGGCTACCGCGTCTACGAGGGCGGCGCCGTGCGCGCCACCGTCACCGGCACGAGCGCCCGGATCGACGGCCTGACCGCCTGCTCCTCGCACACCTACACCGTGCGCGCGTACAACTCGCGGGGCGAGTCCCCGGCGAGCGACCCGATCACCGCCACCACCACCGGCTGCCCGACCGGCTCGCTGCCCCGGCACATCCTCACCGGCTACTGGCACAACTTCGTCAACCCGGCCGTCGAGCTGCGGCTGTCCGAGGTGCCGGACGAGTACGACGTGATCGCGATCGCGTTCGGCGAGGCGACGAGCAACCCCGGCGAGGTGACGTTCGCGCTCGACCCCGAGCTGTCCGCGGCGCTCGGCGGCTACACCGACGCCCAGTTCCGCGCCGACGTGCAGGCGCTGAAGTCCCGCGGCAAGAAGGTGATCCTGTCGGTCGGCGGCGAGGCCGGCCGCATCCAGGTGGCGGACAGCGCCGCGGCCGTCAGGTTCGCCGACTCGGTCTACGCGATCATGCAGAGCTACGGGTTCGACGGCGTCGACATCGACCTGGAGAACGGCCTCAACGCCCGGTACATGGAGGAGGCGCTGCGCCGCCTGCACGGCAAGGCGGGCGACGGGCTGATCATCACGATGGCGCCGCAGACCATCGACATGCAGTCGCCGAGCGCGGAGTACTTCAAGCTCGCGCTGAACATCCGCGACATCCTCACCGTGGTGCACACCCAGTACTACAACTCCGGCTCGATGCTCGGCTGCGACCAGTCCTTCGCGTACACCCAGGGCACCGTCGACTTCATCACCGCGCTCGCCTGCATCCAGCTCGAGAACGGCCTGCGGCCCGACCAGGTGGCGCTCGGCCTCCCGGCCGGCCCGGGTGCCGCGGGCGGCGGCGTGGTCGCCCCGTCCGTGGTCAACCAGGCGCTCACCTGCCTGGCCACCCGCACGAACTGCGGCCAGTTCACCCCGCCGCGCGCCTACCCGGGCATCCGCGGCGCGATGACCTGGTCGATCAACTGGGACGCCGGCCACGACTGGAACTTCTCCCGCACCGTCAAGCCGCACCTCGCCACGCTTCCCTAGGGGCCGCCACATGATCCGCCTCCGTACGGCGGCGGCCTCGGTCGCCGCGGCGGTCACCTTCGCCGCGGCGACGCCGGCCGCCCAGCCCGCCCAGGCGGCGAACCTCGCCGCCAACCCCGGATTCGAGTCCGGCCTCGCCGGCTGGACCTGCACCGGCCAGGCCGAGGCGGTCGGCTCGCCGGTGCACAGCGGGTCCCGGGCGCTCGCCGGCACACCCGCCGGCACCGACCTCGCCCGCTGCGCGCAGACGATCACCGTGCGGCCGTCCGCGACGTACACGCTGTCGGCCTGGGTCCGCGGGAACTTCGTCTTCCTCGGCGCCGAGGGCCACGGCGAGACCTGGGCCGCCCCGGGCGACACGTGGACCCGGATCAGCACCTCGTTCACCACGTCCGCGGGGCAGACCAGCGTGACGATCTACGTCAACGGCTGGTACGGCCAGGGGACGTACCACGTCGACGACGTCGAGCTGGACGGCCCCGGCGAGGAGCCCGGCCCCACCCCGTCGCCCACCCCGACCGAGGAGCCGGAGCCGAGCCCCACCCCGACCGAGGAGCCGACGACCACTCCGTCGCCGCCCCCGGGCGACCGGCTGCTCGTCGGCTACCTGCACGCCACGTTCGCCAACGGGTCCGGGTACGTCCGGATGGCGGACGTGCCGGACGAGTGGGACTTCATCCACCTCGCGTTCGGCGAGCCCACCTCGCCCACCTCCGGCGAGATCCGGTTCACCCGGTGCCCGGCGTCCGAGTGCCCCGGCGTGGAGAGCGAGGCCGAGTTCATCGCGGCCATCCGCGCCAAGCAGCAGGCCGGCAAGAAGGTCCTGCTGTCGATCGGCGGCCAGAACGGGCAGGTGCAGCTCACCACGACCGCGGCCCGGGACGCGTTCGTCCGGTCCGTCTCCGAGATCATCGACCGGTACGGGCTCGACGGCCTCGACATCGACTTCGAGGGCCACTCCCTGTACCTCGACCCGGAGGACACCGACTTCCGCAACCCGACCACCCCGGTCGTGGTCAACCTCATCTCGGCGCTGCGCACCCTCAAGGCGAGGTACGGCTCGCGCTTCATCCTCACGATGGCGCCCGAGACGTTCTTCGTGCAGCTCGGCTACCGGTTCTACGGCCCGGGCGACGGCGGCCAGGACCCGCGGTCCGGGGCGTACCTGCCGGTCATCCACGCCCTGCGGGACGACCTCACCCTGCTGCACGTGCAGCACTACAACTCCGGGCCGATCATGGGGCTGGACGACCGGTACCACACCATGGGCACCGTCGACTTCCACGTCGCCATGGCCGACATGGTGCTCGCGGGCTTCCCGGTCCGCGGCAACCCGGACGACGTGTTCCCCGCGCTGCGGCAGGACCAGGTCGCGATCGGCCTGCCCGCCGCGCCGTACGCGGGCAACGGGTTCACCCCGGTCGCCGAGGTGCAGCAGGCCGTCACCTGCCTGGTGAAGGGCACCGGCTGCGGCTCCTACCGGCCGCGCGGTGTCTACCCCGGGCTGCGGGGGCTGATGGCCTGGTCGATCAACTGGGACCGGTTCAACGGCCACGAGTTCTCCCGCGGCCACCGTCCCTTCCTCGACGGGCTCTGACCCGCAGGTCCCGGCCCGCCCGGCCGGCCGCGCCGCGCGCACCGGCTTCCGGGCGGGCCGGCGGCCGTTCGGTGTCACAGCGCCGGGGGCACAGTGGCGGGGCCGCCGTGGCAGAGGCCGGCTTCGACACGCCGTCCACCGGCCTGCCGCTGTCGGCCGTGGCCGACGCCTGGAACGGCGATCCGAAGGTCCGCCACATCCTGGCCCCGGGCTGGTAGCCCGCGCGGGCGCGCCGACGCGGACCGGGCGCGGCCGATCCGGCGGCCGCACGGCGGTGCCCGGTCAGATCGGGCTGATCGTGGCGGCCACCGTGGCGCCGAGCTCCCAGCACGCCTCCAGGTCGTCCTTGCCGGGCGTACCCAGCACGACCACGGGCTCGCACACCCGCTGCCAGCCGAGCCCGATGGCGATCGACTCGACCGCGCGGACCGCGCCGGTCGCGTCGTTGTTACCGTGCACGTACAGGCCGTACGGCAGGCGCCGCGTCTCCTCCAGGCACGGGTAGTAGATCGTGTCGAAGAAGTGCTTGAGCGCGCCGCTCATGTAGCCGATGTTCGCGGGCGTGCCGAGCACGATCCCGTCGGCTTCGAACACGTCGACCGGGCCGGCGCGCAGCGCGGCCCGGGTGACCACCTCCACGCCCTCGATCTCGTCGGTGGTGGCGCCCCGCCGTACCGCCTCGAACAGCTCCTGCAGGGTCGGCGAGGGCGTGTGGTGCACGATCAGCAGTCGCCGGACGTTACCCGCCACGCCGCCGATCCTCTCATGCCGGGCGGCGCGGGCCGCGCAGCCGCGGCCGTGGCGGCGAGGAGCGGGACGGCCCCGGATATCGGATCGATACGGGAACGTTGATCGGCCGGATCATGCCGCACCTACCATCACTCCTGTCATATCCCCCTATATCCGGAGTGCGTTGTGCGTATCGGATCCCTCTTGACGGCCGCGACGCTGGCCGCGGGCGCACTGGTCGTCACCCCGCCCGCGCAGGCAGCGGCGCCGGCCGTTCGCATCATCAAGATCTACTACGACTCGCCCGGCTCGCCGGACTTAGGCGGCAACCGCAGCCTCAACGGCGAGTACATCCAGCTCAAGAACATGACGCGGCGGGCGATCAACCTGAAGGGGTGGACGGTCAGCGACGCGACGAAGCGGAAGGACCACGTCTACACCTTTAAGAACTTCGTCCTCCGGCCCGGCAAGATCGTCACGCTCCGGACCGGCAAGGGCAGGGACACCTCCACCACCGTCTACTGGGGCCGGAGCGGGGGCACCTACGCCTACATCTGGAACCAGGTGAGGGACACCGCCTACCTGCGGGACCCCTCCGGCAGTCTGGTGGACACCTGCTCGTACAACTCGGCGCGGCACGACTACAAGATCTGCTGGCCGCGATGACCCCGCCCGGCCCCGGCGGCACCCCGCCGGGGCCGTGGTCGGGCAGGGGGGATGCGGCGGCGGTCCGGGGCGGCCTGCGTGCCCGGGTACGGCGCGCTCCGGCCTGGCCGGCGGTGGGATGCGCGCCGGGCGGCGAGTTATCCACAGATCGCGAGTCGCTCACGTGTGCGGTGAAGCGGCCGGTGAGATGATCCCTTTCATGGACCACACCGCCGCCCTGCTTGAGCAGACCGAACTGTTCGGAGAGAGCGTCCGGGACGCCGACTGGTCGGCGCCGGTGCCAACCTGCCCGGGGTGGACCGTCAAGCAGCTGTTCCGGCACCTCGGCCGGGGCCATCGCTGGGCGGCCCAGATCATCACCGACCGGGTGGACCGGATGCTCGATCCGCGCGAGGTCCGCGACGGCAAGCCGCCGAACGACCTGGAGGGCGCCATCGAATGGCTGCACGCCGGCGCCCGCGCCGTCATCGACGCGGTCGCCGCGGCGGGCCCGGACACCCCCGTGTGGACGTTCGTCGGCCCCCGCCCGGCCGCCTGGTGGATCCGCCGCAGGCTGCACGAGGCGACCGTGCACCGCGCCGACGCCGCCCTCACCCTCGGCGCGGCCTACGAGCTCGATCCCCAGCTGGCAGCGGACGGGGTGAGCGAGTGGCTCGACCTGGTCGCCGCCCGGGCGACGGGGGAGACCTCCCCGATCGATCCCGGCGTCACCCTCCATCTGCACGCCACCGACGAGCTCGGCACGGCCGGCGAGTGGCTGATCCACGGCACCCCCGACGGCGTGCGCTGGGAGCACGGCCACGGCAAGGGCACCGCGGCCGCGCGGGGCCGGGCCGCCGACCTGCTGCTCACCCTGGTGCGCCGCCGCACCGCCGCCGAGGCCGGGGTGACGGTCCTCGGCGAGGAGAAGGTCTGGGCGGCCTGGCTGAGCCGCACGCCGTACTGAGCGGCCTCCGCTCAGCGGCCGGGGCGGCCGAGGGCGCGGAGCCGGTCCGGGGAGAGGGCGGAGACGTTCTGGTCGATGGGCGTCTCGGAGTACTGGTGGATGACCCAGCTCGTCCAGTCGGCGGGCGGGGTGACGGTGCCCTTGGGCTTGCTGTAGTGGGCGACCCACAGCGGGTACTCGCCCAGGCCCTTGAGGTAGGTGTCGGCGAACGCCCAGCCGCTGTAGATCATCGGCTTGACGCCGGTCTTCGCCCGCACGTGCGCCAGCCAGGCCTTCGCCCAGGCGTTGACCTCCTCGACGCTCTTGCCGTCGGTGGTCTCCAGGTCGAGGACGAGCAGGTCACCGGGCTTGGCCGGGTGGGCGTTCACCATGGCGAGGAAGTGCTCGGCCTCGGCGATCGGGTCGTTGGCCGGGTGGGCGAAGTGGTACGCGCCGCGCACGATGCCCTTCTTCGCCAGCTCCGCCCAGTGCCGGGCGAACGTGGCGTCCCGGAAGTCGGTGCCCTCGGTCGCCTTGATGATGCCGAACTGGGCCGGGCTCGCCTGCCAGTCGTGGTCGGGCTGGTGGTTGGAGATGTCCTCGCCGTAGATGAGCCGCGTGGTCTGCTGCTGGGCCGCGGCGTGCGCCCCGCCGTGGTCCGCGGGCGCGGCGAGAGTCTCACCGGCGAACCCCGCGACGGCGGTGCCGGTGGCGAGGGCCGCCCCCGCCAGGGCGTACGAGGCGGCCTTGCCGGGACGGCGCAGGAGGTCACGAAGGGCGGTGGCGAACGACATGCGAGATGAGGCTCCTTGGGTCGGGTGCAGTGTCGGCCGGGGTCCGGCCGGGCGCGGGCATACGGCGCCCGAGGCGTGGTGTGGGAGGTCCGGCCGGAACCGGAGCGGGACCCCGGCTCCGCGAGACGCGGGGCGGTCATGCGGCCGCTGCGTAACGGCAACGGCAAAGAGAGGTGCGACCGCTCGATCGGACGGCAAGCGCCGGGTCATGTGGTGGTCAAGCGCCCGCCGCGACTCCAAAGCTACGCATATGACGGCAAAGGTCACAAGTCGGTAACGCCCGCTGCTCGTCGTGACCGCCCGTGCAGGGCCGTGCATCCACCTGCAGGCAGGCTTTTCCGAGCCGGGTAGATCTTCCGCCGCCGCGAGGGAGGAGCGCGCGGACGCATGGTGCGAGCGGGCCAAGAGGGGGCGCTGGGCGCCCGGGAGCCCGGTGCCGCCGACTCGGGTCACCCGGCCTCGCGCCGCGCCTCGACCATGAACGAGGCGACAGCCCTGCGGCGCCGTACCGCTCCGCGTTCACCGTCGGCTCGGCCTCGAGAGCCGAAGCGGCGGTGGCATCGTGCTGCGGAGATCGGTGCGGCACCGTATCGGTCACCCGTCCACGCGTCCGTGACGATGAGGTCACGGAGCGCACCGCCACGGACCCGCGGTGCCGTGACCGCCGTCCAGAAGCCTCCGCCTCCGCCCGTGCCGCAGCCGTCTCGCTCGGGCGGCCGAGCGTGTCGAGGACGGATCGCGCGTTTGAGGCGACGTCCCGACGCGTTGCCGGGCCGGTGACACCGGGACGTGGAGCGCGTCGACGCGGGGACGACGTCACGAATCGCCGGGATCGTCGCGCTCGATGCGCTCGCCCTCCTCGCGCGCGGCCTCGGCTTCGGCCGTGCGGCCCAACGTCGTGTAGATCGCGCTGAGGCCGGTCAGGAAGCGAGCGAGGAGGGGACGTTCGTCCGGGCTGACCTCGGCGAGCTCGCGGAAGATCGCCACGGCCTCCTGCTCGGCCGCCAGAGCCTCGGCCGGACGCTCCCATTCGAGCAGGCCGTTGCCGAGGTTGTGCAGGGAGATCCCCAGGTGGCGACGGTACCCGGGGTGGGTCTCCGCCAGCTCGCGGTAGATGGCCACGGCCTCCTGCTTGGCCGGCAGGGCCTCGGCGTGACGCCCGGCATCCGACAGACGGACGGCGAGATCGAACACGGCGTTGGCGAGGAAGGGACGGTAGCGGGCAGGGTGGGTCTCCGCCAGTTCCCGGTAGATGGCCACGGCCTCCCGCAGCACGGGTACGGCGTGGCCGGGTCGCCCCATCGCCCGGTAGGTCAAGTCGAGGTTGCGCAGGGTGCGGGCCACCTCGGGGAGATAGCGGTCGGGGCGGGTGCCGGCCAGCCGGCGGTAGATGGCGAGGGTCTCCTCGGTCACGGGCAGGGCGTCGGTCGGGTTCCCGAGCGCGGCGAAGACCGCACCGAGGTTGCTCAAGAAGCCGGCGAGGTCGGGGAGGTAGCGGCCGGGGTTTTTCTCGGCCAGCTCGCGACAGATGGCCACGGCCTCCTGCGCGGCCGGCAGGGCCTCAGCCGGGCGCCGCAGCTCAAGCAGGGTCGTGGCGAGGTTGTTCAAGGAGCCGGCGAGTGCGTCCCTGCCGGAGTCGGTGTCGGCCAGCTGCCGGCGGATGGCCACGGCCTCCTGCGTTGCGGTCAGCGCCTCGGCCGGGAGCGAGGACTCGAGAAGGTAGGCGCCGAGCCGATGCAAGGAGCCGGCGAGATCGTCCCGGTAGCGGCCGGGATGGGTCTCGGCCAGGCTGCGGTAGATGGCCGCGGCCTCCCGCACCGCGGTCACGGCCTCGGCCGGCCGCCCCGAACTCGCGAGATAGTGCCCGAGATTGCTCAACGAGAGGGCGAGGCCGGACGGGGCGTCCAACGTGCGGTAGATGGCCACGGCCTCCTGCGTCACGCGTATGGCTTCGTCAGTGTGCCCCGAGGCCGAGCAGTAGGTGCCGAGGCTGCGCAAGGAGCCGGCGAGTTCCTCCCGGTAGCGGCCGGGATGGGTCTCGGCGAGTCTCCGGTAGATGGTCACGACCTCCTGCTCGGAGATCAGGGCGTCGACGGGGCGCCCCTGTAGGAAGAGGCTGACGCTTCGCTCGGACAGGGCGCGGGCGACGTCGGGCGTGGACATGCGGCTGTCTCCACATCACAAGGGCACGGGCTTGCGCTCTGGCTGGCCGAACGCGGTGGCCGACACTGCTGCGCGGCGTCACCGGGCGGCCTTTCGGCGATCGGGACGAGGATCATGAGGCGCCATGACCGTCGTTCCGGATGCGCTCGGCTTCTCGCCGCGCGTCCGCGGCCTCGTCCGGACGCCCCAACGACGCCAGGCAGTCACCGAGGTCGGACAGGGCTGCGGCGAGCTTCGAGCGATAACCGTCGCGGTGGGTTTCGTTCAGCTCCCGGTAGGCGGTCACGGCCTCCTGCAGGAGAGGCAGGGCCTCGCCCGGCCTGCGCGACGCGTGGAGATGCTTGGCGACCCGGTGCGCGGTATTGGCGTGGCGGGGGCGCTGGTCGGGGTAGAGCTCGGCCAGCCTCCGGTAGATGGAAACGGTCTCCGGTGTCAACGGCAAGACTTCGGCCGGCTGTGTGGACAGATACAGGTGGAGATCGCGCTTGGTCATATTGGCGGGGAAGCCGGCGAGCATGTCGCCGGGCCTATCCCCCAGTTCCGCGAGGATTTCACCGGCCTCGCGCATGAATGACGTGGCCTCGGTGAAACGTCCTGTTGAGATCATGGCCGAAGCGAGGTCGGACAGGCAGTGGGCCAGACCGCGGCGATGTTCCTCGTTCGTTTCGGTCAGCTCCCGGTAGCGGGACTCGGCCGCTTGCAGCACCGGCAGCGCCTCGCTCGTCCATCCCCCCGCCAGAATCGCCGCCCCGGCCCTGGCCAAGGCGGCGGCGAACTCGGCGCGATCAATGTCCGGATCCCGTCCATCCCATTCGCGGAGAATGAGCGCGGCCATCTGACCGGTCGACAGGGCCTCGGCCGGACGGTCCGACTGCAAGTAGGCCATGGCGAGCTTGGACAACGCGATCCCGTACTCAGGGGTGACGTCCTCCTCATCCTCTCCGTAGCTGTCCACGGCCTCCTCCCGAACCGGCACGGTCTCCTCCGGACGTCCGAACTCCACGAGGCAGTCGCCGAGTTTGTCCAGGCTTTTCGCGAGGCTACGGCGGAAACCGGAATCGGTTTCGGACAGCATCCGGTAGATGTCAACGGTTTCCCGGCGCACCGGCAGCGCCTCAGCCGGATACTCCAGATCGATAAGGCAGTCGCCGACTTTGTCCAGGGTTTCGGCGAGGCTGAGACGGAAGCGGCCGGGATCCGTTTCCGCCAGCTTCCGGTAAATGGCGACCGCCTCCAATAGCACGGGTACGGCCTCAGCCGTGCGGTCGCTCCCTGCGAGGTTGTCGCCGTGGACCTTCAGGGCGGCGGCCAGACCCGGACGGTACCGGTCGCTGTCGCGATACAGGCCGACCAGCTCGCGGTAGAGGGCCACGGCCTCCTGCGTCACGGACAGTGGGGCTTGTGACAGCTCCATCCACGACGGACTTCTGTAAGGACCGAACAAGGCGCGGACGAAAGCGGGGCGGTAGTGGTCTTTGCCCGGTTCGCCCAGCATCCGGGAGGCGGACTCGGCCTCCTGCGTCACACGCTGGGCTTCCGCCGTCCGGTCCAACACGGACAGGATCGCGCCGAGGGTGGAAAAGGAGACGGTGAGATGCCAGCGGTAACGGTAGGGGTCCCAATGGGCCGCCTGCCGGTAGATGGCCGCGGCCTCTTGTCCGGCCTGCAGGGCTTCGGCGGGACGCCGCAGGTCCAGGAGGATCGCAGCGAGGTTGGCCAAGGCCGCGGGGTAATCAGCGGGGTGAGGGGAGCCGGGGTCCGTAGCCCTCAACTCGCGCAATGTTGTGACCGATTGCTGCGTCACGGGCAGTGCCTCGGCGGTTCGCCCCAACTCCAGTAGGCAGGCTCCGAGGATGAACCTGGCGTGGGCGGAGAGGAAATGATCTGTGTCGGGGTCCGTCGCCTGCAGCTCGTCAAGGATGACCGTCGCCTCCTGTATCGCGGGCAGGGCCTCGGCAGGGCGCCCCAGCGTCACGAGGGTTTCGCTGAGAACACCCAGAGTCATCCCTATATTTCGGGTCGAGCCCTGCTTTCGGAAGATGGCCAGAGCCTCCTGCAGTACGGGTACGGCGTCCCCTGGCCGCCCCAGTACCTGCAGATAGTCGGCGACGAGGGACAGAGTGATGGCGAGGTCCCGGAGGTAGCGGTCAGGGAAAGTTTCAGCCAGCTCCCGGTAGGCCGCCGCGGCATGCTCCATCACGGGTAGGGCTTCGGCCGTCAGCTGCAGCTCATGGAGGCGCCTGCCCACCATCAAGAGGTCGATGGCGCGCTCGTACATCGCTACGCGGTCCTTCCAGCGGACGAAAACGGATCTCGTTCCTTTTGTCTAAAACACGCCACCGCCGGATGTGATATCGATTGCGTATCACAGCTGAGTTCCGCAATTCGCCGATCTGGGCAGCCGCATTGCCCGCCGTGTCCGGGTGCGGGCCGTCGGTGACTTCTCTCCAGGGCACAGGGAAGGCCACGAGTGGAGGAATAAGCGTGACACCGTCGCCTATCGACCGGTCACCCAGCGGCCACTCGACGTGACGGCATGGCCTGTCGTCCGCTCGCGCGCACCTGGAATTCAGATTGCATTCGCAGCGCTGCGATCCTGTATTGCGCAACGCTCCGGGCTCTTCGTTTGCGCCGCAACAAATCAGGTGATCACATCGCGTGGATCTGCACGCACACCGGCCGTGGGCCAGAAGAAACACCACGGCGGCCGTGCCGTGGAGCACGATGCCTGAGGGCGACCGGCGGATGGGCCACGCGACCTCATGGTGAGGACGAACCGCGGACCGGGCACGGCTCCGCAGGGGTTCGCGAAGATCCGAATGCCCTCGGCCGGGCGGTCCGGCCACGCACGCCCGGTCACCTTGTCCACAAGGCCGGGATCCCGTCGACGCCCGCCGATGCGAGTACTTCACGGTCCCGGGTGTGCGACATGGCGGAGCGACTCCGCTGCGGCATGACCCGGCGCGGCGGACGTGATCCGGATGGTGCGCCGACCCACGCTGGAGGAGGGCTACCGGTGCTCGCTCCGGCCGAGTTCGAGGTGTGTGGCGCGGCCTCGCCGTCGAGGTCGGCGCTGCGAGCAGGCCGGGCCGCCGAACGAACATCCATGTCCGCCGTGCCGGCGCGATCCATGCCAGAACCGGCCCTCCTGCGGCGTGGCGTTCGGACACGGTGCGCCGGCGGCACAGGCTCGGTGCGCTCCTCATCGATCGCCGGAGCACTCGTGATCGCCGCGAGTGGCCGAAGGCCCCTCGAGCGGCTCGCCGTGGGGCCGGCGACGCTATCGGTCGGAACGCGGGGTGCATCGGGGGCGACCGGCGGCCGACGGCTCCGGCTTTACAGCTCTATATAAGGGGCGCTTACACCTCTATATAAAGAGGGGTGTCGGGGTGGTCGGGCGGAACGGGCGCCGGTATACGGACGGCGCGGGTCCGGGCCGGCCGCCGCTCGGCGCTCTGGATACTGTCGACCGGACCGCTGCCCGTGGGCACGGACGGCGGGCGCTCTCGGTGTGGGACCCCGAGCCGTACCGGTCCCGGCCGTGGGCCGGTCGGCGCCGGCGGTGAACGGTGCCGGTCGACCGGTTTCGCGTGCCGCCGGGTGAACACCGCGTCGATGCCGTCACTTCGGCGCGGGCCGGGTGGTCTGCGCCAGGCCGCAGTGCCGTACCCGGTACCTGTCGGTCCGTGGGCCATCGGGGTTGTATCCATGGCCGGGTCGGGTACGGGAACGCGGCGACACCGTGGTGTGGGCACCCGTGAGATCGGGTGGATACAAACGGCGCGGGGCGATCGACGCCCCGGGGACCCGGTGCCCGCGCGAGGGGTGCACGCGCGGGGCGACGCAGGAGGGCGGAGGATGCCGCGAGGAGGGCCGCGGGTCGCGGCCACGGGGGAGTGGCGGGACGACCGTACCGGTGAGCGGCTTCCGGCGGGGGAGGCGCACGCCTGGCATCCGGGCGCGAACCAGACGCTGTGCGGGGTGCCGCTGAGCCGTGCCGGGCTGCGCCGGTTCCAGCACGTGGCGTGGCCGGACGTGTTCCCCGAGTCCGGTGGCGCGGCCGAGCGGGTGCGCCGGGTCTGCCCGCGTTGCCTGGCGGCCTCGGGGCGGCGGTCGGCGCGCGGGTGGAGCAGGCCGTGGGTCAGGCGGTCACCTCGGCCTTGACGGCCTGTCCTGACCAGGCCTTACTCCGCACGGCTGTCCGGTATGGACGGACAAATCCGACACTCTTCGATTACGGTCTGATGACGGTTCTATCGACAGACATCCTGCCGTGAGGCGAAAACCCCTCTTGACCTGATACGCCGGAGGTATGCAAGATCAAACGGGCTCCGGGCTGGTTCGCGGTTGGCCTACCCTCCGAGCGAGGGTGCCATGCTTGTATCGAACCGGTCGGCAACCGCCGAACTGACGACATGTCTCATCTGCGTCATTTGACGTAGGTGAGGAACTGCCCATTGTCCTGTCCACGCGGTCATTCCGGCCGTCGCCGGGTGTGGCGTGACTTGGGTAACGTCGCCGACACGCCTTGTCGAACCAGCCTAGCGAGGAGTCTTTTTGTGACAGGTGGGGAAATCGGGTCCCAGGCATCCGAGGGGCTCGTCGTCCGAGATCTCACGGTCCGGTACGGACCTGCCATCACCGTGCTGAGATCCATCGACGTCGAGGTCCGTCCCCGCACCGTTGTCGCGTTCCTGGGCGTGAACGGTGCAGGCAAGACGACCCTGACCCGAGCGGTGACCGGCATGCTGTCCTTCCACGGCGGTTCGGTGGTTTCCGGGGACATCCGGTGGAAGGGTCGATCGATCGTCGGGCTCAACCCCCGGCGTATCGTGCGTGCCGGCATCAGCCAGGTGCTGGAGGGGCGGCGGATCTTCGCCGAGCTCACCGTGGACCAGAATCTGTCCGTCGGTGGCATTACCAAGCGCAACGACAACGCCCTCAAGGAACGGCGCGAGTGGGTTTACGACATGTTCCCGCGGCTGCGCGAGCGCAAGGACCAGATGGCCGGATACCTGTCCGGCGGCGAGCAGCAGATGCTCGCGATCGGTCGCGCGCTCATGCAGTCGCCGGAGCTGCTCGTGCTCGACGAGCCGTCCCTCGGTCTCGCGCCGAGCATCGTGGAGCACATCCGGGACACGATCGCCGACATCCGCGAGGCCGGGACGAGCGTCCTGCTCATCGAGCAGAACGCCACCATGGCGCTCTCCGTCGCCGACTACGGATACATCCTCTCGCACGGAACCGTGACGAAAGAGGGACCGGCCAAGGAACTGCTCGCCGACCCGCACATCCAGTCCTTCTACCTCGGACTGGATGAGGACACCGGCGAGCTCGACGCCGTCAAGCACGGAGCGACCGCATGACCACCGGCAAGCCGCTGCTCGCGGTTCGTAACATTCGACTCACCTTCGGTGGTATCACCGCGATCAAGGACGTCTCGTTCGAGGTCGAAAAGGGTGAGTTCTTCGCCATCATCGGGCCCAACGGGGCGGGCAAGACCTCGATGCTCAACGTGCTGAACGGGGTTTACAAGCCCACGTCCGGCAGCGTCGAGTTCGATGGCCAGTCCCTGCTCGGCCGTAAGCCGGCCGACATCGCTCGCCTCGGCATCGCCCGTACGTTCCAGAACCTGGCGTTGTTCGAGGAGATGACCGTCCTCGACAACGTGGTGCTGGGCCGCCACCACTTCATGAAGGCGGGCGTGCTCAGTGGCATGTTCTGGTTCGGCCGGGCCCGCCGCGAGGAGTACGAGGCCCGGCGCGACTGCATGCCGTTGCTCGAGCTGATGGGCCTGGACGACATCCGGGACGAGATCGTCCGGGAGCTGCCGTACGGCGTGAAGAAGCGCATCGAGCTCGCCCGGGCGCTCGCGATGCGGCCCAAGCTGCTCCTGCTCGACGAGCCGGTGGCCGGCATGAACGGCGCGGAGACCGCCGAGCTCGCGAGCTGGGTGCTCAACGCCAAGCGGGAGCTCGATCTGACGATCATCATGATCGAGCACGACATGGCGCTGGTGACCAAGGTCGCCGACCGGGTGCTGGTGCTCGACTTCGGCGAGGTCATCTGCTGCGACAAGCCCTCCGTCGCGGTGAACGACCCCCGCGTCATCCGCGCCTACCTCGGCGGGACTGACGAGAAGGTCATCGAGGGCGCGACGGCCGCGCTCACGGAAGACGAGAAGGCCGCTGACGGCAAGGCGGAGAAGGCGGCTTCCGACGACAAGAAGCCGGAGTCGGGCTCTGACGGCGAGAAGGCGGAGTCGGCCTCCGGGGACGAGAAGGCCGAGTCGGGCTCCGGCGCCGGGTCGGAGGAGAAGGCTTCCGGTAGCGAGTCGGAGGGGAAGGCCGCTGACGGCAAGGCGGAGAAGGCGGCTTCCGACGACAAGAAGCCGGAGTCGGGCTCCGATGACGAGAAGGCGGAGTCGGCCTCCGGCGGCGAGAAGGCCGAGTCGGGCTCCGGCGCCGGGTCGGAGGAGAAGGCTTCCGGTAGCGAGTCGGAGGGGAAGGCCGCTGACGGCAAGGCGGAGAAGGCGGCTTCCGACGACAAGAAGCCGGAGTCGGGCTCCGATGACGAGAAGGCGGAGTCGGCCTCCGGCGGCGAGAAGGCCGAGTCGGACTCCGGCGCTGGGTCGGAGGAGAAGGCTTCCGGTAGCGAGTCGGAGGAGCAGGCCGCTGACGGCAAGGCGGAGAAGGCGGCCGCTGACGCCGAGTCGGACGCGTCCGCCTCCGATGACAAGAAGGCGGAGCCGGTCTCCGCCGCCACCTCGGAGGACGCCTCATGACGGACAATCTGCAGATCCTCGCGGGCGGCATCTCGCTCGGCTGTGTGTTCGCGCTGCTCGCGCTCGGCTTCGTGATCGTGTCGAAGTCGACCGGGGTGTTCAACCTCGCCCAGGGCGGGTTCGTGGTCTTCGGCGCGTACTTCACGTACCTCTTCCACCAGCAGGTGGGCCTGCCGTTCTACGTGGCGGCGGTGATCTCGATCGTGCTCGTCGCGCTCATCGCGGCGGTGATGGAGGCCGTCGCCGTCCACAAGGTGGCGAACAAGAACCTCTACACCCCGATCCTCGTCACCTTCGGCCTGCTGATGCTGATGCCCCCGATCGCGGCGGCGTTCTGGGGCACGAGTCAGCTCACCCTCGGCGACCCGTGGGGCCTCAACGTCGTCCGCATCGGCGAGGTCAACATCACCCAGCGGAACATCGCCGTGATCGTGGTGACGCTCATCGTGGTCGGCCTGTTCGGCCTCTTCTTCCGGTTCACCCGGCTCGGCCTCGCCATGCAGGCGACCGCGCTCGACCCCGAGGCCGCCCTCGCCCAGGGCGTGAGCGACAAGCTCGTGCACCGGCTCTCCTGGGCGATCGCGGGCGCGCTCGGCGCGTTCGGCGGCATCATGCTCGCCACCGCCGGCGGTGTCGGCCTCGGCCCCGGCCTGGAGGAGTACGCGCTGCTCGCCCTGCCGGTGATCATCCTCGGCGGCATCGAGTCCCCCCTCGGCGCCGTGGTCGGCGGGCTGATCGTCGGCATCGTCCAGCAGTTCGCGGTGGTCTACGCGGCCGAGGACTTCGGGGTCGGCTTCGAGGAGGTCGTGCCCTACCTGCTTATGATCGCAGTCATGCTCGTGCGTCCCCAGGGCCTCTTCGGGACCAGGAAGGTCAGGCGAATCTGATGGCGGTCGACGTCTCCCCCGGTGTCGCCGAGAAGAAAAACACCCCCAGCAAGCACGCGGCACCCAAGCTGCGCCTGGTGAACAGCCGCGCCGGCCGGATCGGCGTCGCCGCGTTCATCGTCTTCATCGTGGCGTTCCCGCTCAACTTCGGCGACACCTACTGGCTGGGCGTGCTGAACACGGCGGGGATCGCCGCGATCGCCGGCATCGGCCTGAACATCCTCACCGGCTACGCCGGCCAGCTGTCCCTCGGCCATGCGGCGTTCGTGAGCATCGGCGCCTTCACCGCCCAGTACGTGGGCGGCCAGCTCGGCATGCCGATGATCGTGTGGCTGCCGGTGGCGGGCATCGCCGCCGCGATCGTCGGCGCCGCCGTGGCGCCGTTCGCCCTCCGGCTGCACGGGCCGTACCTGGCGATCGTGTCGCTCGCCCTGGTCGCGATCGTCATCTGGGTGGCCCGGAACATCCCGTCGATCACCGGCGGCAACGAGGGCACCTTCGTCACCGCGGAGGCCACGCTCGGGCCGATCAACTTCGCGGAGCTCACCATCGGTCCGCTCGCGTTCGTGCGCGAGCAGGGCATGTTCATCCTCATCTGGTCGATGGTGGGCGTGTTCCTGCTGCTCACGGCCAACGTGATGCGCACCCGCGCCGGCCGGGCGATGCAGGCGGTCCGGGACCACGACATCGCCGCCGAGGTGCTCGGCGTGCGCATGATGCGGACCCAGGCCAACGCCTTCGTCCTCTCCACCTTCATCGCGGGCGTCGCCGGCGGCCTGCTCGCGGTGAACCTCGAGTACATCCGGCCGGACGAGTTCGGCGTCCACAAGTCGGTGGAGTACCTTGCGATCATCGTCATCGGCGGCCTGGCGTCGCTGTGGGGCCCGGTCCTCGGCGCCCTCTTCGTGACCATGGTGCCGGTGATCGTCGACCTCTTCGCCGACTCCCTGCCGTTCATCCAGCACGGAGGAACGGACGGGATGAGCACCACCGACATGAGCCTGCTGCTCTACGGGCTCCTGATCGTCATCTTCCTCCTCGCCGAGCCCAAGGGCCTGGTCGCCGTGATCCGGCGGATCGGGGACCGGGTTCGGCGGTCCCGCAAGGCCGTGGCGGGCTCCCCCGCCTAGGCCGGAGGGGCATCCCATGTGGCAGCATCTTCCCCGCTTCTTACCCTCCCTTGGCGTACCACCGAGAGGAAAAACCATGAAGTTCCCCAATAAGCGAGCAGGTGTCTCCGTCGCCGCCCTGCTCCTCAGCGCCGCCCTCACGGCGACCGGTTGCGCGGCCCAGAACACCGGTGGTAGCAGCGGTGGCGGCGGTGAGCTGAAGGCCGGTCCGGGCTTCGACCCCAAGACCAACACCATCACGGTCGGCGACATCGTCGCGCTGAGCGGCCCGATCGCCGCGACCGCCCGTGAGCAGCTCGCCGGCCAGCAGGCCTGGTTCGACAAGATCAACGCGGCCGGCGGTATCGCGGGCAAGTACAAGATCAACCTGATCACCGCGGACAACGCGTACGAGGCCCAGAAGGCCGTCCAGGCCTACAACGAAATCAAGGACAAGGTCGCCATGCTGTCCGGCGTGCTGGGCACGCCGTCGGTGAAGGCGCTGATCCCGATCGCCAACCGCGACAAGATGGTGATCGTCCCCAGCGCCCAGGACGCCAGCATCAAGGACGAGCCGCAGATCCTGCCCCCGTTCTCCACCTACCAGTCGGAGGTGGCGAACGGCGTGTCCTACCTCGTCAGCAAGGACCCCGACCTCAAGAAGGCGAAGTTCTGCGTCCTCGGCTACAACAACCAGTGGGGTGAGGACATCAACGAGGGCATGACCTACATCACCTCCAAGTGGGGTGCCAAGGTCGAGACCTTCGCCAAGTACGGCCCGACCGACACCCAGCTGACCGCGCAGATGCAGCAGCTGAAGTCGGCGGGCTGCGAGGTGATCGGCTTCAGCGGCGCGGCGAACAACGTGCCCGCGGTCGTCTCCGCGGCCACCCAGCTCGACTTCAAGCCGAAGTGGGTCATGGGGTTCATGGCGAACTCCACCGCGTTCTCCGAGTCGCCGATCGCCGACTACCTCAAGGAGAACATGATCTTCACCGGCCCCGGCGGTGACCTGAAGGGCGAGGACAACCCGGTCCTCAAGGAGCTGCGCGAGTCGAAGGCCCTGAACGGCGTCGAGCTCACCGTCCAGCACATCTACGGCCACATTCAGGCGATGGCGACCACCACGCTCCTGGAGAAGGCCATCCAGAACGGTGACATCACCCGCGAGGGCATCACCAAGGCGCTGTCCGAGCTCGAGAAGGTCAGCTTCCAGGGCATCAACGGTGACGTCATCCTCACCCCGGGCAACCGCACGCTGCCGCACTCCACGACCATCTACGAGTACGACAAGGAGTACTCGCCGTACGGCCTGAAGGCGGTCGAGATCAACTACAGCGCCCCCGAGGGCATCGACCCCAAGTTCTGATTCGCCGCCACGGCTGAGACTCACCCGCGGTCCCGCGCCGGTTCGCCGGCGCGGGACCGCATCCGTTTTCCGGGCGGCGGTGCGCGGTCAGGCCGTACGGCCGGTGGGGGCCTTGGCCGCGGTCACCGCGACGGTCGTGTACGGCACGGCGAACCGGCCGCCCAGCTCGTCGATCGCCTCACCGACGGCGTCGAGGACCACGGCCAGCCGCTCGGGCGGCAGCCGGGTGAGGATGCCGGAGGTGGGGAGCTGGTCGAGCCACTCGTCCCGGGTGTACTCGCGTTCCCACGTGTAGTGCCACTCCTCGGGCTCGCCGAACCCGTCCGCCTTGCGGATGCCGCCGGCGGCCGCGGCGAACATCGGCCGGTAGCCGTCCAGGCTCGACCGCGGCCCGGCCGGGCCGAGGCCGACCGGCGCGTCGGGCAGCACGCGCCGCAGCGCCGCGCCGAGCGCCTCCGCCACGGCGGGCGGCGGCTCGGCGACGTGCCAGAACGCCGCGAGCCGTCCGCCGGGGCGCAGCACCCGGGCGGCCTTCGCCGCCCCGGCGACCGGGTCCACCCAGTGCCAGGCCGTACCGGCGATGACGAGGTCGAACGTGCGCCCGGCGGGGTCCCAGTCCTCGAACCGCGCAACCTCGACCGCAAGGCCGCGGCGCCGCGCGAATTCGGCCATGCGGGCGTCGGGGTCGACGCCGAGCACCCGGCAGCCGGCCGCCTGGAACTGCCGGGCCGCGGTCCCGGTGCCGCAGCCCACGTCGAGCACGTCGGGGCCGGGGGACGCGGCGACGATGCGGGCGACCAGCTCGCCGGGGTAGCTCGGCCGGGTGCGGTCGTAGCGCTCCGCGTCCACGCCGAAGGACTCGGCCATCTGCCGGGCCGTGTGCGGGGCCGGGCCGGAGACCGGTGACCGGTTCGTGGGTTGTGTGGTCATGCGCCCACATTAGTGGGCGATTGCCCACTCGAGGTACCGTGTTCGCCGGGAGAGGAGGACGAGGTGCCGACGGGAGTGGCGCTCCGCGACGTGCGCGAGCGGCTGTTCGACGCCGCCGAACGCGTGCTGCTCCGGGACGGGCCGAGCGCGCTCACCAGCCGGGCCGTCACCGCGGAGGCGGGCTGCGCCAAGGGGGTGCTGCACCGGCACTTCACCGACTTCGACGACTTCCTCGCCGAGCTCGTCTACGACCGCACCGCCCGGCTCGAGACGCAGGCCGCGGTGCTGCGCGGCACCGCCGGGACCGGCAGCGTCGTCGGCAACCTCACCGACGCGCTCATGGCCGTGTTCGGGTCGGTCGCCGTGGCGATCGTCGCGCTCATCACCTTCCGCGACGAGCTGCGCGCCCGGCTGCGCCGTACCTGGCCGGTCGGCGTCCCCCTCCTGGCCGAGGCGGTGAACATGACCGCCGCCTACCTCGCCGACGAGCGCGAGCTGGGCCGCATCGACGCCGATGCCGACGTCGACACGCTCGCCGCCGCGCTGATCGGTGCCGCGCACCTGTTGTTCGCCGACCGCACGGGCACGCCGCCGACGCGGGAGGCCGTGGAGCGCACGGTGGCCACGGTCCTGTCCGGGGCGCTCGCGCAGCGGCCGCTGTTCTGACCCGCTCGCGTACGGCACGCGGCCGTCACGTGGCCGGGCGCGCGGATCGCGGCCGGGGCCGTCCGCGTGCGGCGAGCCGCTCCCACGCCGAGACCGCGCCGACGGCGGCGAGCAGCAGGGTGACGCTGCCGGCGATGTCGAGCACGTAGTGGTTGCCGGTGGCGAGGACGACCGCCGCCATGCCGAGCGGGAACAGCCAGGGGAGCACCGC
The DNA here is from genome assembly GCA_003242605.1 of Actinomycetota bacterium. Taxonomy (GTDB): domain Bacteria; phylum Actinomycetota; class Actinomycetes; order Streptosporangiales; family Streptosporangiaceae; genus Thermopolyspora. The sequence goes on along the minus strand of QGUZ01000004.1, from coordinate 7,837 downwards.
CAGGCGCGGGTGCCGGGCTCGCAGGGCGTACCAGGCGGCGTAGCCGCACCACAGGGACCAGGCGGTGTGCATGCTCGGCATCGCCGAGTACAGGTTCCGGCCGGTCGCGATCACATGGGAGGCCTCGCCGCCGAGGATTTCGTGCTCGGTGACGATGTCCACGACGCCCGGTACGGCGAACCGCGGGGGCGACATGGGCAGCGCCCAGAAGACGGGGAGGGCCAGGAGGGTCATCACCACGAGCACGCGGCGAACCCTGACGTAGTCGCCGGGATGGCGGACGAAGACCCACACCAGCACCCCGACGATCACGAGGTAGTAGAGGCGGTAGTAGTACACCGCCGGTTTGACCAGGGCCGGATGCTCGACCAGCCACCGGTTCACCGCGAGCGTGATGTCCAGGCCGAGCGCCCGCTCGACGGCCTGCAGGGCGGCGGCGTTGGCCGCGGCCCGGGCCGCGGCATCCGTCCCGGCGGCGGAGTGCAGCCGGGTGAAGGCCAGGATCACGAGCAGCAGAACGGCCACCTCGACGAGCGGGGCCGGACGCGCGGCCGGTCCGTCGGCGAGCGCCGCCGACCGGGCTCGCGCGAGGAGGCGGGGAATCCGGCCGTACGCCGTCCGGCGGGAGATCACGGGGACACCCTGGTCCCACGAACTCGCGCGCAGAACCCCGCCGAGGCCGGGCACCGATTGCCCGCTCGCGGCGTGGGCCCGCGTCGGTCATACTCCGCTGGATGACCACGGGCCGGTACGTCGACAGTTCTGATCTACGTTGTAAAGACGGCCGCGACAGGCGAACCAATGCCCAAACCGGCCAATCCCGCCATCGCCTTCCTCGCAACGACCTGCGGGTACGCCGACGGCATCGGCGGGCGTACCCGCAGGTCGGACGGAGTTGACCTCAACCAAGATTGAGGTTCTAGCCTGCTTACGTCCGTTCTGTCATGGCGGATGGGGTGTACGTCGAAGGCGGTGGCCGAGGCACGGCTCGGCCACCGCCGACCGCTTTCTCATGCCCTGGTTCGGCCTTGTGTCTCGAGGAGCACGAGATCGTGCCGGTCTTGCGGCCGAGCCGGCGGTACGCGTGGAACCGGGATCGGGGGCGTTTTCCCGCACGCTCATGCCGCGCTCGGCGAACCATCCCCGGGCCGGCCGAGACGCATGCCCGCGACATCGCCAGCAGCCCGTGCCCCTTCCGGCTCCTACTGCGACGCCCGGTCGAAATGGCGCGGGGTCGTTGGTCCTGCGGCCATCGAGCCCGGCAGCGCCAGGAGAGCCACCACCACGAGTACGCGGCGCACCGGCGGAGAACACGCGGGCACCCTGACCACGAACTCGCGCGCCGAGCCGCGCCGAGGCCGGGCACGCCGACCTGCCGATGCCGCACCCCGCGTCGGCCGTACGCCGCCGCCTTGGCCGCAAGCCGGTGCGTGACGGTGGTGATCTACGCCGTGAAGGTCGCCGGTCGGGCCGCGGACGAACGCCTCCGGCGGCCGACCCCACCACCGCCTTCCGATCAACGACCATGCAGGGCCCGTCGGCGCCACAGGCACTCGGGGCGCGGCGAGCACACCGGCGGCGCTCGATCAGATGCGCCGCTGCGCGGAGGGCCGGTCCGAGCCTGACGCGGGATGCGGTGACCTCGTATCGGCGTATCGCGCGGTCAGGTGGCCCAGGTCTCCAGGGCGAGCAGGTCGCGCATCGACACCATGCCGACCATGCGGCCGTCCTCCTCGACGGGGAGGTGGCGGATGCCCTCGTCGAGCATGCGCTTGGCGACGTCGCGCGAGTCCTCGTCGGGATGCGCGGTCTTGATCGTGGTCGAGGCGTAGGCGGCGGCGGTCATCGCCGCCGGGTCGCCGGGCTCCTGAGGGTCGGCGAGGGCCGCCACGAGGTCGCGTTCGGTGATGATGCCGATGACCCGGTCGCCGTCGAGGACGGCGAGGGAGCCGACGTTCTTCTCCATCATCCGCTGCGCGACCTCGGTCAGCCGGTCGTCCGCGTCGCAGCCGAAGACCTCCGGGCGGTACACGTTCCCGATACGCATGGCTCCCCATCCGGTTGGCTCGATCCCTCGCCTACGGTTATTCCGCCAGGCACGGCCGCCACACCGGTCCGCGGGTTATCCCCGGCAACGCCGTACAAACGCGGCGAACGACGCCGCCGTGGGCCCGGGCGTCAGCGGCCGCCGCAGGCGCTCAGGGCGCGCATCGCCTCGGCCTCGATGCGGGCGAGCTCCTCCAGTACGGCACCGGCCCGGTCGAGGAGGGCCGGGTCGCCGGTCTCGCCGGCCTTGGCGATCAGCGCGGCGGTCTGCGTCCACAGCTCGGCGGCCTCGGCGTACCGGGCGTGGCCGGTGCGCAGGGCGGGGTCGTCGAGCCACCGGGCGCACTCGGCGAGGAAGTCGCGGTAGAGGGCGCGGAACAGGGCGCCGCCGGTGCCGCCGTGCTCCATGAGGCGGGCCGCCTGCGGCAGGTCCTCCTGCGGCCGGTCGGTACGGCGCAGCCAGCCCCGCACCCGGCGGGCGGCCGTGGCGATGCCGCGGTGGCCGAGGTTCGCGATGGGGGCGGAGAGGAACGCGCCGGCGCAGGACCTGACCGCGGACACGACGTGCTCCCGGGTCACCCGCACCGGGGCGGGCGCGGTGATGGTGAAGGAGCGGTTCCGGGCGGTCATCGGGCCCCGCTCGGCCCGCGCCCGGGCGAGGCTCGCGAGCGAGGTGCGCACCGCCGAGCCCTGCTGTGCGGTGTCCACCAGGTAGGCGTACTCGTCGTCGTAGCCGTACATCGCGACCGTGTGGCCGCCGAAGTGCACCCTGGAGGTGAAGTACTCCAGGTGGTGGCTGTCGAGCTGGAGGCCGACCGGGCGCCCGGCGTCGATCTGCGCGGCCACGTTCTGCCACGCCTTGCGCTCCGAGGTGGTCTCCCACACCTGCAGGGTCAGCCCCAGCCGGGCGGTGAGGTTCCGGGTGAGCTCGAAGGGCTTGATCCGGCCCCCGAGGAACGGGAACGGCATGTTCCGGCCGTCCCAGTAGACGAACGACAGGCCGGCGCCGAGCCCGAACAGCATCGGCTCGGACAGGTCGATTCCCTCGTGCCGCAGCAGCACGCCGAGCGTGGTCGTCTCGCAGTGCCGCATGCCGCGGGGTTCGACGCCCGCCACCAGGGTCATGGTCCGTCCCTCCGCTGTCGTCTCGCCGCCGCGCCCGCCGGCCGGAGCGCGCGTGGTGTGGCCGCCAGCATGCACCCTCACACCGTGAGAGGGTCCAGCCCGCCGCCACGCGCGCCGGGCGGCCGCGGCCGCCCCGCGCGGGCGAACGCTCGCCCGCCACACGGGCACCGACCCGGCGGGCGAGCCGCGTTCCGCACCCGGGCCGGAGGCGTGGGGAAGTCCGCTCCGGCCGCGGGGAGGCCCGGCCGGGCGGCTACGCGCCCGGCGCGGCGGGCTCGGCCGGGCCGTACACGAGGTGGACGACCCCGGTGGTGAACGGCGTGGCGCTGATGAGCCGCAGCGGGATCGGCGGCTCACCCTCGTCGAACAGGCGCATGCCCTTGCGCACGGCGATCGGGTGGACCAGCAGGTGCAGCTCGTCGAGCAGGCCGGCGGCGAGCAGCTGCCGCACCACGGAGATCGACCCGGACATCGCGATGTCCGCCTCGCCCGGCTCGTTCTTGAGGGCGGTCACGGCCGCCACGAGGTCGCCCTGCAGCCGCTCGGAGTTGCGCCAGGTGAACGTGAGGTCCTGGCGGGTCACCACGATCTTGCGCATGTCGCCGAGCACCTTGGCGAAGTCGGCGTCCTCGCCGCCCTCGGCCTCGCGCCGCGGCCACGCCTCGGCGAAGCTCTCGTACGTCCTGCGGCCGATCAGCAGGGTGTCCGCCGCGGTGAGCTGCGCGCCGACGGCCTCCCCCATCTCGTCGTTGAAGTAGGGGAAGTGCCACTTGTCCGGATCCTGGACCACCCCGTCGAGCGAGATGAACAGGCCCGCGGTGAGCTTCCGCATATATGGCTCCTTGTCGATGAGTGACCTGGATGTCACCTCCTCTGACCGGAGGGAAAGCGGAAACTCATCGCGGGCCGAGCGGCGAATTCCGCCAAAGCTTTCGGCGGTCAGTCGACGAGGGCGCTGTAGACGAGCCGGCGCAGCTGCGCGCGGGTCGGGTACGTTCCCGCCCCCGCCAGCCGGGATCGGCCGCGCAGCGGCAGCGACTGGGTCATGAACACGACGGTCAGGTCCTCCACCGGGTCGACCGAGAACATCGTGCCGGCCGCGCCGCCCCAGTAGTACTCGCCGGCGCCCGCCACGCTGAGCGACTTCACCGGGTCGAGCACGACGGCGAACCCGAGGCCGAAGCCGACGCCCCGCAGGTCCGTCTGGGTGAAGGCGCTCGTCGACAGCGTGGCGAGGTCGGCGTCGAGGTGGTTGGCGGTCATCAGCCGCAGCGTCCGCGGGGAGAGGATGCGGACGCCGTCGAGCTCGCCGCCGCCCGCGAGCATCAGGGTGAACCGCACGTAGTCGGAGATCGTCGACAGCATGCCCCCGCCCGCGGACAGCATCGACGGCCGGGTGAGCGCCCGGTCGCCGACGGTGTCGTCCCGTACGGCGAGGCCGGTCTCGGGGTCCGAGACGTAGAGCGCGGCGAGCCGTTCCTTGCGGCCGTCGTCGGCGTACCAGACGGTGTCGCGCATGCCGAGCGGCCCGGTGACGCGCTCGGCGATCGCCACGTCGAGGCTCTGCCCGGTCCAGATCTCGATGAGCCGCCCGAGCACGTCGGTGGAGACGCCGTATCCCCAGGAGGTGCCCGGCTGGAACAGCAGCGGCAGCCGGGCGACGTCGGCGCAGAACGACGCCAGGGTGGTGCCCTCGGGGAAGCCGAAGCCGTAGCCGGCCCGCCGGTACAGGGCGTCGACCACGCCGGCGTGCTGGAATCCGGCGGTGAGGCCGGAGGTGTGGGTGAGCAGATGCCACACCCGGATCGGCTCGGTCGCCGGGACGGTCACCACGTCGTCGACCGGGCCCTCGGCGTACACCCGGACGTCGGCGAACTCGGGCAGCCAGCGGCTGATGGGGTCGGTGAGCTCGAACGCGCCCTCCTCCCACAGCGTCATCGCGGCCACCGTGGCGATCGGCTTCGTCATCGAGTAGATACGCCAGATCGTGTCGTCGGTGACCGGGAGCCCGGCCTCGCGGTCGCGGTGGCCGTACGCGGAGAGGTGGACGAGCCGCCCGTGCCGGGTGATGGCGAGCTGCCACCCGGCGAGCCGTCCCTCCTCGACGTGACGTGCCAGCTGGCGGTCGATGCGGTCGAGCCGCGTGCGGTCGAAGCCCATGGTCGTGTCGGTCACGGCGCCTGCCCTCGTCGGTCGTTCCGGGTGTCCCGGGCGGAGTCGATCTTGCTCCGCCATTATGCGCCGTTCGGGCGGCGCCGCCGCACCGGGCGGCCCGCGCAGCGGCACCGGTGCGACACCGGCCGCGGGGACGGCGATGCGCGCTCCTCGGGTCGAGCCGCTCGGATCGCCGCCGGACGCGGCGGCCGCGGTACCGGCTCAGCCGGACCGGCCCCGGCGGGTGCCGGGCGTCTCACCCGGCCGGGGCCGCAGGTGGGACCTGCCCGCCTGGCGCAGGTCGCGGAGCGTCCAGCCGCGCCCGGCCGGATCGAGGGGCTTGGTGGCGGCGGTGAACAGCTCGGCGGCGCGGCGGTAGGAGAGCCGGCGGCGGCCGGTCACCGGGCACACGTCGCGGGCCGGGGTGGCGGGGGAGGCGCGGCGTTCGGTGAGGAAGAGCGGGCCCGCGGTGCGGCCGACCAGGAGGAGGGGGAGGAGGCGGGCGGTGCCCGAGCCCCAGCGGATCGGCTCGCCGGCCGAGGCGGCGCTCGGCCGTTCGCGCCTGCGGGGCAGATCGAGCTCGTGGACGTTGAGGGCGAGGACCCGATCGACCGGGGCGCCGCTCTCGTAGAGCAGGTGCCAGAAGGTCTGCTCGCGCAACCCGGCGGGGAGGGCGAACACCGCCGACACCTGCTCCGGGGTGAGGCCCTGCCCCTCCTGCTGCGGCTGGGCGGGGGTGCGCAGCGCGCCGGTCAGGTCGGCGCGGATCCAGCCCTGGGCCCGCCACCACGCCAGCGCGCCGCGCACGATCGACAGCTCGCGGCCGAGGGTGCGGGCGTCCACGCGGGCGGCGCGGTCCCGCAGCGCGGCCCGCAGCCGGGCGGGGACGCCGGGGTCGTCGAGCACGGCGAGCGGGACGATCGGCGGGGTCGCGCCGCGGCGGGCCCGGCCCGGCGGCGGGGTGCGGTCCACCAGCGGCCATGCCCAGGTGGCGAGCGCGATGCGGTAGACGCGGCGGGACTGCTCGCCGAGCCGAAGCGTGTCCAGGTAGCGGTCCACGGCCACCGCGTACTCGACCGGGGGAGGAGGCGGTTCCTCCTCCATCTCTACCGCAGTAAAAACAGCCGCCATTCCATCCCTCCCGGTCACGAAATCCCTGGCCACATGGGTGATGAGTACCTGCAGTATAGAGACTCAACTTTGCTGAGCTAATCCGTTGCAGGCAGGCCGGACAGGGGCGCAGGCTGGGGAGTCGTGAACGCCAGTGACACCCCTGCGGCCCCGCCGCGCCGCGGCCGCCTGGCCGCGCTCGCCGATCGCAATCTCCGCCTGTTCTTCGCCGGTCAGCTCGCCTCGATCCTCGGCTCGACGATGTCGGCCCTCGCGGTGACGTTCGCGGTGCTCGAGGTCGGCGGCGACGAGGCCGACGTCGGTTACGTGATGGCGGCCCGCATCGTGCCGCTCGTCGCGCTCATGCTCGTCGGCGGCGCCGTGGCCGACCGGTTCGGCCCGCGCCGCATCATGGTCACCGCCGAGTTCGTCCAGTTCGCCGTGCAGGTGGGCTTCGGCACGGCGCTGATCCTCGGCCGTCCGCCGATCTGGCTGTTCGTCGTGCTCGTCGCCCTGTGGGGCGTCGGCGAGGCGTTCGTGATCCCGGCGCGCGGCGCGCTCATCCCGCAGGTCGCCGCCTGGGGCGCGCAGTACGAGGGCAAGCTGCGCGACGCCAACGCGCTCTCCGGCCTCGCCCAGGCGAGCGCGAACGTGGCCGGTCCCGCGCTCGGCGGGTTCGCCGTCGCGCTCGTCGGCTCCGGTGTCGTGGTGCTGCTCGACGCCGCCACCTGCCTGGTGAGCGCCACCGCCCTCGCCCTGCTCCGGCTCCCCGCGGGCATGGCCGGGGGCACGGCGGCGCGCGAGAAGGGCGCGATCCGCGCGGGCCTGCGGATCTTCGCCTCGCACACCTGGCTGTGGGTGACCACGCTGCACGTCACCCTGTTCAACCTGCTGGTGTGGGCGCCGTTCCTCGTGCTCGGCCCGGTGGTCGCCCAGTACAGCCTGGGCGGCGCGCGCGACTGGGGTCTGATCATGGGCTGCTATGGCGCCGGGTCGGTGCTGGGCGGCCTGCTGCTCGTGGGCGGGCGTACCAGCCGTCGCCCGCTCGTGCTCGCCACGCTCGCCTCGTTCGGGTACGCGCTCCCGCCGGCCGCCCTCGCGGCCGCCGCGCCGGTCGCGGTGATCTCGGCGGCCGCCCTGGCCGCGGGCGTGGGCTCGGCCGTCTCCCAGGCGCTGTACGCCACCACGAACCAGCAGCACATCCCGCCGGAGGCGCTCGGCCGGGTGCTGGCGGTGGCGAGCGTGGGCGCGTTCGCGTTCGGCCCGGTCGGGCTGGCCGCCGCGGGCCCGGTCGCCGCGGCCGCCGGCATCCCCGTGGTGCTCGGCGCGGCCACCGCGCTACAGGTCGCCATGTGCCTCGCGGTGCTCGCGGTACCGGCGGTGCGGCGCCCCACCCCCCCGG
>QGUZ01000129.1 GCA_003242605.1 Actinomycetota bacterium | reverse complement strand
GGTCAGCTCCCACCCCCTATCTTCTGGGCGGTAGCAGGGGCGGGGCGGCGGCGCTGGGTGGGGCGGGGGGCCTTCGCCTGGCTCCCGCATTCCCCCACCGCGCACCGGCGGGGGGGGCGGTTGCGGCTGGGGTCGAGGAAGAGCCAGCCGCACCCGCCCTCCTCGATCGGGCAGGCGCGCAGCCGGCCGAGGTCCGCGGTCCGCAGGAAGTCGACGCAGGCGTGCGCGAGCCGGTCCGGGACGAGCAGCGCGGGGGCCTCGTCGACGGCGAGCCGTACCGCGGCCGGGCCGGACGCCGCGAGCACGAGCCGGGACCGCCCGGCGGCCGCGGTCCACCGCAGCACGAGGCGCTCGAGCGCGGGCGCCACCGCCGCGGCGCCGCGCTCGGCGTCCCCCGCGGTGTCCCCGGTGTCGCCCTCGGGGGCCGTCCCGGCGGCGAGGCCGAGGCGGTGCGCGAGCACCGCGTAGGCCGCCTCGCGGATGTCCACGGCGGCGGCGAGCGCCTGCGCGGCCGCGTCCGGGGCCGCGGCCCAGGCGGCGGCCACCCGGTCCGCCTCGGCCGGGTCGACGAGCCCGATGCGCCGCGCCCAGGCGAGCAACTCGCCGGGCGTCGGCAGGTAGTCGACGTGCGGGCCGCCCTCCGGCCGCCGCGGCGCGACCGTGTTGACCAGGTCGAGCGCCGGATGTCCGCCTATAACCCGAAAAACCCGGTTGCCGAGATCTCCCATACCTGAGACGCTACCAGTGTGGAACACTTAGCTGGTAGCAATCGGATCGATGACCTCGTGTCTCCGCGGCGGGCGACCGCCGCGCTCGTCGCGCTCGCGGTGGGGGCGTTCTGCCTCGTCACCGCCGAGATGCTGCCGATCGGGCTGCTCACCCTGATCGCGGCCGGGCTCGGCCGCTCGGAGTCCGAGACCGGCCTGCTCGTCACCGGCTACGCCGTGGTGGTCGTGGTCGCCTCGGTGCCGCTGACCCGGCTGACGTACCGGCTGCCGCGCCGGGCGCTGCTCGGCGGCACGCTCGGCGTGTTCGTCGCGGGCACGCTGCTGTCCGCGCTCGCCACCGGTTACGCGATGCTGCTGTCGGCGCGGCTGCTCACCGCCCTCGCCCACGCGCTGTTCTGGTCGGTCGCCGGCCCGACCGTCGCGGGCCTGTTCCCCGCCGAGGTGCGCGGGCGGGCGGTCTCCCAGATGGCGATCGGGTCCGCGCTCGCCCCGGTGCTCGGGGTGCCCGCCGCGGTCTGGCTCGGCCAGCAGGCCGGCTGGCGCGTGCCGTTCGCGGTGATCGCCGCCGTCGGCCTCGTCACCGGCCTCGCCATGGTCGCCGCGCTGCCCGGCCGGGCCCACCGCGGGACCGGGACGCTGCAGGGCAGCGCGCCCGACGCCCGGCGCTACGTCCTCCTCCTCGTCACCACCATGCTCGCCGTGACCGGTTCGCTCGCCGCCTTAACCTACGTGACACCGTACCTGCTGCGGGTGAGCGGGTTCCCCGAGGCGGCGCTCGGCCCGGTGCTGCTCGTCAACGGGCTCGCCGGGGTGGTGGCGACGTTCGCGATCAGCACCCTGGTCGACCGCCGCCCCTGGCTGTCCATCGCCGGCCCGCTCGCGGTCGGCGGCGTCGGCTGGCTCGCCCTGTACGCCTTCGGCGGGGTGCGGCCGCTCGCCGTGGTGGCGCTCGCGGTCGCCTCGCTCGGGTTCAACGCGCTCCCGCCCGCGATCGGCAGCCTGGTGGTGCGGATCGCCCCCGGCAGCGTGGACCTCGCCTCCGCGGGCTGCAGCGCGGTGTTCAACGTCGGCATCGCGAGCGGCTCGTTCCTCGGCGGGCTGCTGCTGTCCGGGCCCGGGGTGCACGTGCTGCCGCTGGTCGCGGCGGGGCTCACCGCGGTGGCCCTCGCCGTCACGCTCGCCGGGCCGCGCCTGGCCCGCCGTACCGATCCGGCGATCCCGCCCGCATGCCCGGCGCCACCCGCGTACCGTACGGACTGACCGGCGACGCTGAGACACGTCCCGGACACAAGCGGTGACGGTCACGAGGGGGCGGGCCACGGTGCGGATCGGGGTGTTCCTGGTCGCCGCGCAGTTCCCCGGGCAGGACTCCGGGGACGTGCTGCGCGCCACGGTGGAGACGATCGCGGCGGCGGAGCGGGCCGGGTTCGACGACGCCTGGATCGCCGAGCACCACTTCATGTCGTACGGCGTGTGCCCCTCGGCGACCGTGCTCGCCGGGGTGGCGCTGGGCCGTACCGGGCGGATCCGGGTCGGCACGGCGGTGAGCGTGCTGAGCAACCGGCACCCGGTCGCGCTCGCCGAGGAGGCGGCGGTCCTCCACCACGCCTCCGGGGGACGCTTCGTGCTCGGGGTCGGCCGGGGCGGGCCGTGGCTCGACCTGGAGGTTTTCGGCACCGGGCTCGACCGGTACGAGCGCGGGTTCGCCGAGTCGCTCGACCTGCTGTGCGCCGCGCTCACCCGGGACTCGGTGAAGGCGGAGGGGGAGTTCTTCCGCTTCCGCGAGGTGCCGATGTCGCCCGCGCCGCCCGGGCTGCGGCCGGTGGTCGCCTGCACCTCGGCGGCCACCGCGGCCCTCGCGGCCGAGCGCGGCCTGCCGATGCTGCTCGGGCTGCACATCGGCGACGCGGAGAAGGCCGAGATGATCGCCCACTACGCGCGGGCGTGCCCGGCGGACGCGCCCGCGCCGGGCCACGTCGCCGCCGCCGTGGCCCAGGTGGCCGACACCACCGAGGAGGCGGTCGCCACGCTCAAGGCGCGCATGCCGGAGTGGCTGCGCCCGGGCCTCGCCGGGTACGTGCCGGTGGACGGCCGCCCGCGCCCGGCCACCGACGTCGAGGCGTACGTCGACAAGCTCTGCCGCATCCACCCGGTCGGCTCGCCCGACCACTGCGTCGAGCGCATCCGCCGCACCGCCGAGCGCACCGGCCTGCGCCACCTGATCCTTTTCGTCGAGGGCGCGGGCGACGTGGCCGCCACGCTGGAGAACGTGGCCCGGCTCGGCGCGGAGGTCCTGCCGCGGGTGCGGGACCTTTAGCGCCGTCTCCGCAGCCGCCCCGCCACCCGTGCTCGCCTTCGCCGGGCCGATCGCGCGAGGCGGGCGCGGCGACGTTCAGGACGTACGGCCCGCCGTACCGGAGGAAAGGACCGACGGCCCGTGCCGCCTGCGTGGTCCGGTGCCCGCGAGAGGCCGCACCTGGCGGAGGCGATCCTGGGCGGCCGGCCTTGGCGGCCGCGATGACGACCCGGCCCCGGCGGTCCGGCGAGCACGATGACCCCGCCCCATGACGGACGCGCCCCCTTCTCCGTCGGGCCGCGCGGCGTCACCCGCCCGTGCGGGCGACCGCCGTGCCGCCGCCGTCACCTGGGTGACGGCCCGCCAAGGCCGAACGGGCGAGTTCGGGGCCGAGGACCGCCAGTGGCTCCCCCTCGCGAGACGGGCGCCCCGAGCACGTCGTGGCCCGGCGGTCGCTCCGGCGTCGTGCGCCGGAACGGCTCGCCGGGCCGATGCGACGGCCGCTCGTGTCCCGGACGATCCCCGGGTGTGCGTCGCCCGGACGCCGCGGCGCCGGGCGGGCGGGTCACTCGAAGTCGTCGGGGTTGAGCTCCTTGCAGCGCTTGAACTCGTGCTCGTCCATGAGGCGGCTCTCGCCGGACGGCGCCTCGGGAGTGCCCGTGCGGGGCTCCGTGCCGGGCGAGGTCTGCGGCGGGGCCGGGGCCTGCCGTGCGCCGCGGCCGGCCGGCCGCCCGTGCTGGGGCTGCGGATGCTTCGTCATGCCCGTCTCCTTCCGGGATGGCCCGCCCGGGCGCGGCTCGGGCGGGCGGGGCGGCACGCCGTCCCCCGGCCTGCGCCCGGAGGACGCCGCCGCACGCGCCGCCGTACCGCGGGGCGCGGTGCGCGGCCGTGCGGGCTCGTGCTCGCCGGTCTAGGTCCGCACGGTCCGTTGCGCGGTCAGCGCGACGACGCCGAGGGCGGTGATGATGATGCCGATGAGCACGTTGCTCCAGATCGAGCCCGCCGTGGCCTGGTCGCCCCGGATCACCCAGGGCGCGATGATCGTCCAGATGCCGAGGACCGGCAGCACCCAGGCGAGCCCGTGGGTACGGCCGAAGGCGGCGGTGAACGCGAGCGCGAGCCCCGCCACCACCAGGCCGGTGATCAGGTTGTTGACGGTGATCCCGGTCCGGTCGGTGAAGCCCACGATCCAAGGCGAGAGCGCCAGGTAGAGGCCGCTCAGCAGGGTCAGGCCGTCCGCCACCTGCATGGCGGGCTGCGACGCCGCGAGGTCGTACCGCTCCCGCATCTCGACGATGTCGGGGTGGCCTCGCATCGTCGCGCCACCGGATGAACTACCGCGAACCATCAGTGACCCCCTTCTCGTTGGCGTCGACGGGGCGCGACTACCCCATCCCAATCCGCCTGCCCAAGGGCCGCGTTCCCACACGTCCGCCCGCCCCTTCCCCGGTCCGTGCGCGCGCCGCGGGGTACGGCTCGCGCCCGGCGGGACGGCGGCGGGAGCCGTACCGGTCGCGTCCGGCGGCGGGCGGATCCCGCCGCCGGAGGCCGTCACGCCTGCTTGCCCATGGCCTTGCGGACCACGTCGCGGACCCGGTCGAAGATCGCCATCGGCGTGCCGACGAGCACGTTCTTGGTGGCCGACTCGACCCCGGGGTGCGGGTGGGTCGGGGCCATCGCCTCGGCGGCCTTCACGCCGGCGGCCATCGTGCGCCGCTCCGCCTCGCTGGTGTGCGCGCGGAGCTGCACGAACTCGTACCGCTCCTCGGCCCGGGCGTGGGCGAGCACGTCGAGGCGGAGCCGTTCCAGGTTGGTCATGAAGTCCGGATCGTCGACGCCGGCCTCGTCCATGTGCTGCAGCAGCTCCTTGGCCTTGCGCTCCTCCTCGAGGCGGTCGTCCACGACCTCGACCCCGCCGGGCAGCACGCGGCGCGCGTACGGGTGGACGATCTCCTCCTCGGCGGTCTCGTGCACGGCGAGCAGCCGCACCAGGCGCTGGAACGCCTCCCGCCGCGCGTCCCCGGTGGAGCGTTCCACCTCGTCGAACAGGTTCCTGATCAGGGCGTGCTGACGCTGGAGGAGATCGATCACGTCGCTCTCGCCCATCGTCTCCGGCTTGGTCCGCGTCGTTCCCATACAGTCCTCCCTTCGGGCAGAACTTGCGTACCCCCGTGGCCGGGCCCAAACGTGCCGGGCCGCCGCGGCGGCCGGACGCGCCCCGGCCCGCGGGGCCGGATCCGCGGCGGGTACGGCGCTGCGGGCGCGGGCGGCGGCGTGCGGGGTGGCGCGGCGGGGCCGCCCAACGGGCGTTCATGGAAGGGTCAGGCGGCCGGTGCCCGCCTAGGCGGCGGATGCGCGGCCGCGCCGGCACGCGCGCGGATTCGGACGGGCGGCCGGCCGGAAAACCCGCTTTCCGCCGACGGCGGGGAACGGCGGGGAAAACGCCGGAGCGCGGCGCGGTCACATGTTCGCCTTGATGGCGAGGCTGACGAGCGCGAGAAGCAGCTGGAAATCGGCGGCGGTGTCCACGCGCATCGCCACCCACCCCTCCTCCGCCTGGTCAAGGAACAGCCCCGACGCGCACAGCGACTCGGACAGCCGCTCGATCACCGGGCGGGTGAGGTGCAGCGCGGCTACGCCGTCGCCGCCGAGCCGGGCGACCGGGATGCCGCCCGCGGTGCACACCACCCCGCCCGCACCGGTCTCGACCACGGTCACGCCGGGCCAGCGGCGGAGGTTCGCGATGGCCTGCTCCACGTAGGGGGCGATTCGATTTCGCCGGGAGCGGATGGGGGTCGCCACGCCCCCATGATCGAGGGCGATCACCGTTACGCGGCCGGGAGTTCTTCAACCGTTATCCGGTGACGACGGTTCCGCGACAGCAATTTGCGGACGATAACGAAAATAGCTGAAAAACGTCCCCGCGGCGCGGCTCCCGCCGTATCCGGGGCGGTGCGGCCGCCCCGGCGCCTCAGCCCGCGGCGGCCTCCGGCGCCCGCCCCGGACGGGGCACGTGCGCGCACAGCGGCACGCCGTCGGGGTCGGTGACGAGGCCGGGGTGGCCCGGGACCGGCGTGGCCCCGGCCGCGCACAGCCGGGCCGCCAGGTCGGCCTCGTCCGCGGCGCCGGCGGTGGGGCCGGACGGGCCGACGCCGATGCGGCGCAGGCCGACGCGGGGACGCTCGGGGTCCCACGGGTTGCCGGTGGTGGGGGCGGCGAAGCTGAACACCTCCAGCACCGCGGCGCCCGCCCGCAGGAAGTGGATGCGGAAGCCGCGCGGGTCGTGCGGCTGGTCGATGCCGCCGATGACCCGGTAGCCGAGGCGGTCGCGGTAGAACGCGAGGGCCCGATCGAGGTCGGCGACCGTGATCGCGACGTGGTCGAAGGACGGCCCGGCGTCGGGGTCGCGGCGCTCGGCGGCGCGGCGCTCCTCCTCGGCCAGGTCCGGGGAGACCACGGTGGTGTAGCGCAGGTACCGGTCGACGATCTCCAGGTTCGCGCCGTCGGGGTCGCGGAAGAACGCGATCCACACGTCCCCGGGGGCCTGGAACGGGCCGAGGGTGAACTCGACCCCGGCCGCGGCGAGCCGCTCGGCGTACCGCGGCACGCTCCCCACCCGGAAGCCGACGTGGCGGATGCCGCGCTGCAGGTCGTCGGCCTCCCATCCGGCCAGGTCGCCGTCGGGCCGCTCCACGAGCCGGATCCCGGCCGGGCCGGCGTCGAGCCACGCCACGCCCGGAGGGGTCGGGCCGGGCGGGTCGGCGAGCGGGCGCAGGCCGAGCATGCCGCGGTAGAAGTCGAGCGACGCGGACAGGTTCCGGCAGCCGATCTCGGCGTACGTGATGCCCAACGGACCCTCCCCAGCGGTTCGATCGGTACGGCACCCCAGCTTCGCCCCATGCCGCACGCGCATCGACCGGATTTTCACCCGGTGGCAGGCGCGCCGGCCGTCCCATGCCGATGCCGTATGCGGACACCCCACGCCCGTTCCGCCGCCGGGCGCGGCGGGTAAAAAGCCGCCGGGTGCAAGGCGGCCCGTCGGAAGGCTGGGCATGGCATCGCGTGGCACGGGTACGGCGCGGCCCGCGTACGGCGGGGCCGTCGCCGCGGCCGGGGTCGGCGTGCTCGTCCTCGGTTTATGGTTCGGCGGCGGCAGGCCGCAGCCGAGCATTCCCGGGCTTCCGTCGCCCGGTCCGGTGACGCTGTGGGGTCTGCCCGTGGTGCGGCTCGCGCTCGACGTGTGCGCGGCGATGACCGTGGGGCTGCTCGTCACGGCGGTGGTGCTCGCGCTCGGGCACGACGAGCGGGAGCGCGCCCGGATCGCGCGCGGGGCGCGGTGGTGGGCGGCGGCGTGGGCGGCCTGCGCGGCGGCGACGTTCGCGCTCACGCTGTCCGACGTCCTCGGGCTGCCGGTGCACGAGGCGCTCGCCTCCGAGATCCTCGTGGCGTTCGCGCTCCAGCTCCCGCAGGGCCGGGCGTTCCTGCTGGTGGCCGGGCTCGCCGCGGCGGTGGCGGCGGCGTGCGCCGTGCTGCCGCGCTCCGGCACGGCCCGGGTGGCGGCGCTCGGGGTCGCGGTGGCCGCGCTGCTGCCGCCCGCGTACGTCGGCCACTCGGCGACGGCCGCCGACCACAACCTCGCGGTGTCGAGCCTCATGCTGCACGTGGTGGCGGTCGCGGTGTGGGCGGGCGGGCTCGCCGGGCTGCTGCTGTGCCTACGGGGCTCCCCCGGGCTGGCCGGCGCGGTGCGCCGGTTCAGCGCGCTGGCGCTGGGCTGCTTCGTCGCGGCCGCGGTCTCCGGCCTGTGCAACGCGTGGATCCGGCTTGGTGCGCCGTCGCTGCTCTGGGAGTCCCGGTACGGCCTGCTCGTGCTGGCCAAGCTCGCCGCGCTCGCCGTGCTCGGCTGGTTCGGCGCCCGCCATCGCCGCCGCACGATCGCCCTGCTCGCCGCCGCCCCGGAGCCGGTCACCGGCCCCGGCGCGGGCCGCGCACCGGCCGCGGCCGGACCGGGCACCGCGGCCCGCGCCGCGCCCGGGGCGGATGCCGCCCCGGCGCGGCGACGGCCGTTCCTGCGGCTCGCCGCCGGGGAGGTGGCGGTGATGGCGGCCGTCTTCGGGCTCGCGGTGGCCCTGTCGCGCACCCCGCCGCCGCCGGCCGAGCAGGCCTACGGGGAGGAGGGCCTGCTCGGCTACGCGCTGCGGCCGTTCACCCCGGGGAACCTGCTCGCCGAGGCGCGGCCGGACCCGCTCGTGCTGCTGCCGCTCGCCGCCGCGGCGGCCGGCTACCTCGCGGGGGTGCGGCGGCTCGCCCGTGCGGGCCGCCCGTGGCCCGCCGGCCGGACCGCGGCCTGGCTCGCCGGGCTCGCGCTGCTCGGCTACGCGCTCGCGGGCGGCGTCGGCGCGTACGCGCCCGCGATGTTCTCGGTCGCGGCCGTGCAGTACGCCCTCGCCGGGGTGGCCGCGCCCGCGCTGCTCGCCTTCGGCGCGCCGCTCACGCTCGCGCTCGCGGCGACGGCCGCGCCGGACGCGCCGTTCCACCGGCTGCCCCGGGCGGTCGAGGCGGCGCCGGCGCTGCGCGTGCTCGCCCACCCGGCGGCCGCGCTCGCCGTGCACGCCGTGCCGTACCTGGTGCTGTTCCCGCTGGGCGGGTTCGGCGCGGTGCAGCCGGACCACGCCCGGCGGCTGCTCACCCTCGCCGTGCTCGCCGTCACCGGGACGGTCTTCTGCGCGGTGGTGACGGGGGTGGATCCGCTGCCGCGGCCGGTGCCGCTGCACACCCGGCTGCGGCTGCTCGGGGTCGCGATCGCGGTGCACGCGGGCTGCGCGCTGCAGGTGCTCGCCGGGCCGGTCGTGGCGGCCTCCTGGTACGGCAACCTCGCCCTCCCCTGGGCCCCGGACCGGGACCTCGACCAGCGGCTCGGCGCGCTGCTCGGCCTCGGCGTGGCCACGGCCGCGCTCGCCGCCCTCGTCGTGACGCTGCTGCTGTGGCGGCGCGCCGCGCAGCGCCGCCTGCGGCGCGGCCGGGCCCGCGCGGCGGTCCCCGGCTGACCGGCCGCCCGGCGGCGCACATGCCCGATCCGAACACCCCACCACCGCCTGGTTAGGATTGCCTTACTTAAGTTAGGCGCGCCTAAGATACGCGAGGGTCTGGGTGTGCCCTCGGCATGGAGGAGGCGTGGTGTCCGGCAACCCCTTCGACGACGAGAACGGCACCTCCTACGTGCTCGTCAACGACAAGGAGCAGCACTCGCTGTGGCCGGCGTTCCGCGAGGTGCCGCAGGGCTGGCGGGTCGTCTTCGGCGCGGACGGCGGCAGGCCCCGCCGGGAGCGCCTCGACCACGTCGAACGCCACTGGACCGACCTGCGTCCCAAGAGCCTGCGTGAGCGCCTCGCCGCGAATACGGCAAGCTAGGCCAGGTGACCACGGACTCCACGAAACCGCCACGGTGGACCGGCGGGCGCGTGCTGCGCCGCACCCTCACCCGGAACGCCCGGCGGCTCGCCCTGGGCACGGTGCTGATCAGCCTGCACCAGGTGTGCGAGTCCCTCGTCCCGATCTTCATCGGCGCCGTCGTCGACCAGGCGATCGCCCCGGCCGACCCGTACGCGCTCGGCGCGTGGCTGGCCGGGCTCGCCGCCCTGTTCCTGGCGCTCACCCTCGTGTGGCGGTTCGGCGCCCGGCTGCTGATGCGCGCGATCGCGCAGGAGGCGCACCTGCTGCGCGTCGAGGTGGCGGCGAAGGCGACCGACCCGCGCGGCATCCGCACCGAGCTGCGCACCGGTGACCTGCTCACCGTCGCGGGCACCGACGCGGAGAACACCTCCTATCTGCTCGACTACGTGCCGCGCATCGCCGGGGCGGTCACCGCGACCGCGGTGAGCGCCGTCGCCCTGCTCGTCATCGACGTACCGCTCGGGCTCGCCGTGCTCGCCGGCACCCCGCTGGTGCTCGCCGCGCTCCAGGCGGGCACCCCGCGCATCACCCGGCGGGTCGCCGAGCAGCAGGAGCTCGCGGGCCGGGCCGCCTCGCTCGCCACCGACCTGGTGAGCGGGCTGCGCCCGCTGCGCGGCATCGGCGCCGAGGCCGCCGCCGCCCGCCGCTACCGGGCGGCGAACCGGGAGTCGATGCTCGCCATGATCCGCGCCGCCCGCGCCCAGGGCGGGTACCTCGCCGCGAGCACGGCGAGCGGCGCCCTGCTCGCCTGCGGCGTCGCCGTGCTCGCCGGCTGGTTCGCGCTCGACGGGCGGATCACGGTCGGCGCGTTCATCACCGTGATCGGCCTCGCCCAGTTCCTCATGGAGCCGATGACCACGCTCGCGATGGTCCCGAGCTGGGTCGCCGCGGCCCGCGCCTCCGCCGACCGGGTGGCGAAGGTGCTCGCCGCCGAGCCGCTGCTCCCCGACGGCCCACAGACCCCGCGCACGCCCGCACCCGGGCTCGTGCTGCGCGCGGTCCGGTACGGCACGCTCGACGGCGTCGACCTGGAGGTACGGCCCGGCGAGTTCGTCGGCGTGGTCGCCCACCGGGCCGCCGACGGCGAGTCCCTGGTACGGCTGCTCGCCGTCGAGGCGGCGCCCGAGGAGTACGCGGGCGAGATCCTCGTCGGCGGGGCCGCGCTCGCCCGCACCCACCCGGCGCGGCTGCGCGAGGTCCTGCTCGTCGAGCCCCACCACACCGACCTCTTCTCCGGAACGATCATGGCCAACATCACCGCGGGCGCGACCGCCGCCGGCGGCGCCGCGTCCCGGCCCGCGGCGCCGTCCGCCGGGCCGGCCGGCGGCGACCCCGAGGCCGCGGAGCGGATCGACGCGCTCGCCGAGGTGCTCACCGCCTCGGCCGCCGACCAGGTCGTCACCGCCCACCCGGACGGCCTCGAGCACGTGATCGCCGAGCGCGGCGCCGGGCTGTCCGGCGGCCAGCGGCAGCGGGTCGCGCTCGCCCGCGCCCTGCTCGCCCGCCCGCCGATCCTCGTGCTGCACGACCCGACCACGGCGGTGGACTCGGTCACCGAGCACGCGATCGCGAACGGCATCCGGGCGCTGCGGCACCCGCCCGGGGACGGCCCGCCGTACACGACGGTGGTGGTGACGAGCAGCCCGGCGATGCTCGCGGTCACCGACCGGGTGGTGGTGCTCGACGGCGGCCGGGTGGTCGCCGAGGGCACGCACCGCGAGCTGGTCGCGGCGGATGCGGACTACCGGCGGGCGGTGCTGCGATGAGCGCGGCCGCCTCCCCGCCGGACCGGATCCTGCCGGTCGCGCCCCCGCGGCGGACCTGGGCGTGGCTCGGGGCCGAGCTGCGCGCCCGCTGGCCGCTGGCGGCCGCGGCGCTGCTCGCCGGGGTGCTCGGCGCGGCGGCCTCGGTGGTGCCGGTGTACGCGCTGGGCGTGCTCGTCGACCGGGTGCGGGAGCACGCGCCGCCGTCGGCGCTCGCCGGGATCGCCGTGGTGATCGTCGTCGCCGCGGTGGCGGGCGGGATCGCCACCGGGGTCTCGGCGTACCTCATCGGGCGGCTCGGCGCGGGGATCCTCGCGGCGCTGCGCGAGCGCACCGTGGCCCGCGCGCTGCGGCTGCCGGTCACCACGCTGGAGTGGGCCGGGCGGGGCGACCTGCTCTCCCGGGTCGGCTCGGACACCGCGGCGATCGGCAAGGCGATCGGCGAGGTGGTCCCGATGGTGGTGTCGGCGCTGCTGCTCGCCGCGCTCAGCCTCGCCGCGATGGCCGGGATCGACTGGCGGCTCGGCCTCGCCGGGGCGGTCTCCGTGCCGCTGTACGCGCTGGCGCTGCGCTGGTACCTGCCGCGAGCCGCGCCCGAGTACGCCCGGCAGCGGCGGGCGGCGGCCGAGGCCTCGCAGCGGCTCGTGGAGACCGTGCAGGGGGCGCGCACCGTGCGCGCCTACCGGATGGAGCAGCGGCGGCTGGACGCGATCGGCGCGGCCTCCGGGCTCGCCCGGGACATCGAGGTCGCGGTGTTCGTGCTGGTCACCCGGTTCACCGGACGGGTGAACCGGGCGGAGTTCCTCGGCCTCGCCGCGATCCTCACGGCCGGGTTCCTGCTGGTGCGGAGCGGCGCGGTGACCGTGGGCGAGACGGCCGCGGCCGCGGTGCTGTTCCACCGGCTGTTCAACCCGGTCACCATGCTGCTGTTCACCTTCGACGAGATGCAGGCCGCGGGCGCTAGCCTCGCCCGGCTCGTCGGGATCATCACGCTGCCCGGCGACGCCCCCGCCGCCGGGGCGGACCGCCCCGTCCCGGCCGACGCCTCGCTCGAGCTGCGCGACGTGCACTTCAGCTACGACGGGGTCACCCCGGTGCTGGGCGGGCCGGACGGCGGGGTGAGCCTGCGCGTCGAGCCGGGCACCCGGGTGGCGCTCGTCGGGTCCACCGGCGCGGGCAAGACCACGCTCGCCGCGATCGCGGCCGGCATCCTCACCCCCGGCTCGGGCACGGCGCTCGTCGGCGGGGTGCCGGTGCACGAGCTGCCGCCGGAACGGCTGCGCGCCCACGTCGCGATCCTCACCCAGGAAACCCACGTGTTCGCCGGGCCGCTCATCGAGGACCTGCGGCTCGCCAAGCCCGGCGCCACGCCGGAGGAGATCGCCGCGGCGCTGGAGACGGTCGGCGCGGCCGAGTGGGTGCGCGACCTGCCCGACGGGCTCGACACGGTGGTCGGCGAGGGCGGGCACGAGCTCACCGCGGCCCAGGCCCAGCAGC
>QGUZ01000128.1 GCA_003242605.1 Actinomycetota bacterium | reverse complement strand
TTGTAGAAGAGCCCCCCCCCGCCCGCCCCCGCCCCCGCCGGTCCTCCTCCCGGCCGCCCGCCGCCCCCGGCGGCCCCCCCCCCGCCCCGGGCGGGGGGGCGGGGGGGGGGGCCCCCCCCCCCCGCCCCACCCCCACCCCCCCCCGCCGCTGGTGCGCGATGGAGGACTGCGGCAGCCAGGCGAAGGCCCGCCGCCTCACCGAGCGCCGCCGCCTCGCCCGTGCTACCGCCAAGAAGATAGTGGATGGTAGCTGACCCCGGTGATGGTGCGGTTTGCCGTTATCGATCCGTGATTCCGCGTCGCGGAAGGGGATCGCGGACCGTCCGGTCGGCTCGGCTCCCGCAACCCCGCCTGAGCTGGGCGAATGGCGCTATTGCCAACGATGCCAACATGATTGTCAACTAAATGGATGCCGGGACCTTCCGCTCACTAGAAGATCAGTGACGAATCGGAAGTTCCGCCTGGCACAGTACGAAGTAATGGGGGATCACCGCTGATCGCCCAGATGGACGACGGAAGGGCCGAGGCCAGACCTATGATCATTGACTGTCACGGTCACTACACCACCGCTCCGGCGGCGCACACGGAATGGCGTGAAAGCCAGCTCGAGGCGTGGCTCGCGGGCAAGCCGGCCCCGCCGTACCCGTCGATCTCCGACGACGAGATCCGGGAGACGATCGAGAAGAACCAGCTCCGGCTGCTGCGCGAGCGCGGCGCGGACATGACGATCTTCTCGCCCCGTGCCTCGGCCATGGCGCACCACCGCGGTGACCTCAAGGTCGGCATCGAGTGGGCGCGCGCCTGCAACGACCTGATCGCCCGGGTGGTGGAGCTCTTCCCGGACAACTTCATCGGGGTCTGCATGCTCCCGCAGACCGCGGGCGAGCCGCTCGACGCGGCCATCGCCGAGCTGCGCCGCTGCGTCGACATGGGCTTCGTCGGGTGCAACCTCAACCCCGACCCGAGCGGCGGCAAGTGGGACTCGCCCCCGCTCACCGACCGCTACTGGTACCCGCTGTACGAGGCGATGGTCGAGCTCCAGGTGCCCGCGATGGTGCACGTCTCCTCGACCTGCACGCCGGTCTTCCACGCCACCGGGGCGCACTACATCAACGCCGACACCACGGCGTTCATGCAGCTCATCCAGGGCGACCTGTTCGCCGACTTCCCCGACCTGAAGCTGATCATCCCGCACGGCGGCGGCGCCGTGCCGTACCACTGGGGCCGGTACCGCGGGCTGGCGGACATGCTGAAGAAGCCGCCGCTCGAGGAGCACGTGATGAAGAACGTGTTCTTCGACACCTGCGTCTACCACCAGCCCGGCATCGACCTCCTCTTCGAGGTGATCGACATCGACAACATCCTCTTCGGGTCGGAGATGGTCGGCGCGGTGCGCGGCATCGACCCGCGGACCGGCCACTACTTCGACGACACCAAGCGGTACATCGACAAGCTCGGCCTCACCGAGGAGCAGCGGGAGAAGGTGTTCAGCGGCAACGCCCGCCGCGTCTACCCGCGCCTCGACGCCGCGCTGAAGGCACGGGGGCGGTGACGATGCCGAAGTTCACTCCCGACCCGGACTGGCTTCCCTACCACCCCAACCCAACGAAGCCGAGCTACACCCCGCCGCCCGGGGCGGTGGACGCGCACTGCCACGTGTTCGGGCCCGGCGACGTGTTCCCGTACGCGCCGGAGCGCAAGTACACCCCGGTCGACGCGGGCAAGGAGGAGCTGTTCAAGCTCCGCGAGTTCCTCGGCTTCGAGCGCTGCGTGATCGTCCAGGCCACCTGCCACGGCGCGGACAACTCGGCGATGGTCGACGCGCTGCGCTCCTCGAACGGCACCGCCCGCGGCGTCGCCACCGTCCGCCCCGACGTCTCGGACGCCGAGCTGCAGGAGATGCACGAGGCGGGCGTGCGCGGCGTGCGGTTCAACTTCGTCAAGCGGCTCGTCGACCCCAAGCCGGACGACTACTACCGCCGCATCGTCGACCGCATCGCGCCGCTCGGATGGCACGTGGTCATCTACTTCGAGCCCGCGGACCTCGCCGAGCGGTGGGACCTGTTCACGTCGCTTCCGGTCCCGGTGGTCGTCGATCACATGGGCCGGCCGGACGTCACCAAGCCGGTGGACGGCGAGGAGTTCGGCCTGTTCCTGCGCTTCATGGACGAGAACCCGAACGTGTGGAGCAAGGTGAGCTGCCCCGAACGCCTGTCCAAGGAGGGGCCGCCACGCTACTCCGACGTGTGGCCCTTCTCCCGCACGGTCGTGGAGCGGTTCCCCGACCGGGTGCTGTGGGGCACCGACTGGCCGCACCCGAACATGAAGAGCCATATGCCCGATGACGGCCACCTGGTCGATGTCATCCCGCATATCGCGCCGACCGAGGAGCTGCGGCGGAAGCTCCTGGTGGACACCCCGACCCGCCTGTACTGGGAGAGTTAGATGATCGACTACTCCGAAATCGATGACATCCCCGGGACGACGATCTTCACCGCGGACCGCGCCCGCAGGGGGTACCACCTCAACCAGTTCTGCATGAGCCTGATGAAGGCCGAGAACCGCGAGCGGTTCAAGCAGAACGAGCGGGCGTACCTCGACGAGTGGCCGATGACCGAGGAGCAGAAGCAGGCGGTCCTCGACCGCGACTACAACAAGCTCCTCGAGCTCGGCGGCAACATCTACTTCCTGGCGAAGCTGTTCGCCAGCGACGGGCTCAGCTACGTGCAGGCCGTGAGCACCATGACCGGCATGTCGGTCGAGGAGTACCAGAAGATGATGCTGAACGGCGGCCGCAGCATCGAGGGTTGGCGTTCCAAGAGCAAGGGGATCTGAGAGATGGCTCGTATCACCGCCGGCGTCACCACCAGCCACGTCCCGGCGATCGGCGCCGCGATCGACCTCGGCAAGACCGAGGAGGACTACTGGAAGCCGGTGTTCGCCGGCTACGAGTGGACCAAGAAGTGGGCGAAGGAGAACCCGCCGGACGTGGTCATCCTGTGTTACAACGACCACGGCTCGGCGATGTCGCTGAAGATGATCCCCACGTTCGCGATCGGCATCGCGGACCAGTTCCAGCCCTGCGACGAGGGCTACGGGCCGCGGCCGGTCCCGGTCGTGGAGGGTCACCCGGACCTGGCGATCCACATCGCCCAGTCGCTCATCCTCGACGAGTTCGACATCACGATGATGAACGAACTCGACGTGGACCACGGGCTCACCGTGCCGCTCTCCCTGGTGTACGGCCAGTGTGAGAAGTGGCCGACCAAGGTGATCCCTATCGCCGTCAACGTGGTGACCTACCCGCAGCCGACCGGTAACCGCTGCTTCAACCTCGGCAAGGCGATCCGCCGCGCCGTGGAGAGCTACCCCGAGGACCTGTCGGTGCAGGTCTGGGGGACCGGCGGCATGAGCCACCAGATCCAGGGCCCCCGGGCCGGTCTCATCAACAAGGAGTGGGACAACGCCTTCATGGACCGGCTGCTCACCGACCCCGAGGGCCTGGCGAAGGTGCCGCACATCGAGTACCTGCGCGAGGCCGGGGCCGAGGGCATCGAGCTGATCATGTGGCTGATCATGCGGGGTGCGCTCGGCGACAAGGTGCGTGAGCTGCACCGCTTCTACCACGTGCCCGCGAGCAACACCGCCGTCGGCCACCTCGTGTGGGAGCCGGCCGCCGCCTGATCCGGTGGCGCCCCTTCGCGGCGGGGTCTCCTCACCGGCCCCGCCGTACCGATAGACAGTGACCAGTCCGCAGCGACCGCGCCGCGGCGGTCCCCGGTCCGGACCGCCGCGACGCGGTCCTGACCGTTGACGAGCCTGAAGGAAGACTCTCCATATGCGTATCGCACTCGCCGGAGCCGGAGCGTTCGGCACCAAGCACCTCGACGCCCTCAAGAACATCGAGGACGTGACCGTCACCTCGATCGTCAGCCGCCGCATCGAGCAGGCCCGTGAGGTCGCCGACAAGTACGGCGTGCCGCACGCCACCACGGACCTCGACGAGGTGCTCGCCCGCGACGACGTCGACGCCGTGATCCTCTGCACGCCGACCCAGCTGCACGCCTCCCAGGCGATCAAGGCGATGCGGGCCGGCAAGCACGTCCAGGTGGAGATCCCGCTCGCGGACTCGTGGGCCGACGCCCAGGAGGTGGAGCGGGTCGCCAAGGAGACCGGGCTGGTCTGCATGGTGGGCCACACCCGGCGGTTCAACCCGTCCCACCAGTGGATCCGGCAGCGCATCCTCGCCGGTGAGCTGTCCATCCAGCAGCTCAACGTGCAGACGTACTTCTTCCGCCGCACCAACATGAACGCGCTCGGCCAGCCGCGGAGCTGGACCGACCACCTGCTGTGGCACCACGCGGCGCACACGGTCGACCTGTTCCAGTACCAGACCGGGGAAAAGATCACCATCGCGAACGCGATCCAGGGCCCCAAGCACCCTGAGCTCGGCATCGCGATGGACATGTCGATCCAGCTGCGCAGCGAGACCGGCAAGATCTGCACGCTGTCGCTGAGCTTCAACAACGACGGCCCGCTCGGCACCTTCTTCCGCTACATCTGCGACAACGGCACCTACATCGCCCGGTACGACGACCTCGTCACCGGCCGGGACGAGCCCATCGACGTGTCGAAGGTCGCCGTCTCCACCAACGGCGTCGAGCTGCAGGACCGCGAGTTCATCGCCGCGATCAAGGAGGGCCGCGAGCCCAACGCGTCGGTGTCCCAGGTGCTCCCCTGCTACCAGGTGCTCGGCGAGCTGGAGAAGCAGCTCGAGGGGCAGGAGTAACTCAGGTACGAACCGGCATATAACACCGCGAACGATCGGTGCGTGAGCCTGGCGGGCTCGGATGTCAGGGGCGTCCGGGCCCTGCCGGGCTCCGGTGGTTTCGATACGACTTCCCGTACGACAGAGAGGTCCCCGCATGCGGTTCGGCATCAAGACGCGCCCGGAGCACCAGACCTGGAAGCAGATCCTCGACGTGTGGGTCGCGGCCGACGACATCCCGATCTTCGAGAGCGCCTGGAACTGGGACCACTTCTATCCGCTCACCGGCGACATCAACGGGCCCAACCTGGAGGGCTGGACCTCGCTCGCCGCGCTCGCCCAGGCGACCAAGCGCATCCGCGTCGGCGTCCAGGTGACCGGCATGATCTACCGGCACCCGGCGGTGCTGGCGAACATGGCCGCCACGGTCGACATCATCAGCAACGGCCGCCTCGAGCTCGGCCTCGGCGCCGGGTGGTTCCAGCCCGAGTGCGACGCGTACGGCATCCCGCTGCCGCCGCTGAAGGAGCGGTTCGACCGCTTCGAGGAGGGCGTGCAGATCGTCCGCAGCCTGCTCGACAACGAGTACACGGACTTCAAGGGCACCTACTTCACGCTCACCAACGCTCGCTGCGAGCCCAAGCCGGTGCAGAAGCCGGTGCCGATCACGATCGGCGGCCGCGGCCCCAAGCGCACGCTGCGCGCCGCCGCCAAGTGGGCCAAGCAGTGGAACGCGATCACCCAGACCCCCGAGCAGTGGGCCTCGCTCAAGAAGATCCTGGTCGAGCACTGCGAGGCGATCGGCCGCGACCCGGCGACGATCGAGTGCTCGGCGAACGTCATGGTGCCCGCGGACGGCGAGTACGGCCCGATGCTCGAGCTCGTCGCCGCCTACCGCGACGCGGGCGCGGACATCGCGATCATGAACCTGCCGCACGGCGCCCCGCCCTCCATCCTCGAGCCGCTCGCCTCGGCCCTGGAGGACTTCCGGTAATCAGCAGCCTGCTCCGCGTCTCGGGCAACGGCGCTCCGGACCGGGGCGCCGTTGCCGTTTCGGTTTCATGAGCCTTTGTGCTTCACTCTCCGGATTTCGGATTCGTGACGACTTGTGCAATCGTGAGTTTTCGTACATATAGCCTTATTTGGTGTGCAACGGATGATCGGTAGATCCGAATTCGTGTGAGGTTCGGATTCGCGCCGCATGACGTGCTGTTCACTGCCATCCTGGGGTCATGGAGTCCGGAGAACTCGCGGATTGGATCAGCGCCGTCGCCGGAGTTGCAAGCACGATCGTCGCCATATATACGGCGTGGATCGCATATCAGCAGCTCTACCTGCAGAAACGGGCCGACCATGGCTCGGGTGGCCGCCGGCGTCGCCCGCCGTCCGGCGGTGCCGCGTCGGTGGCTCCGGCCGCGGAATCCACTGCGGCTGCCGGCGGGTATCACTCCGGACTCTCCGCCTACGAGGAACACCGGCGGCGGCTGGAGGAGGAGGACCGGAGGCGGGCAAAGCTCGCCGGAAGGTTCGGCCTATCCGGTCTGATTCTGTTGGTGATCGGCGGTATCGCGTTGATCCCCCACTGGCTGGAGCAGGGGGCGTTCATCACGAACTGGACGATCGGTCCCATCATCGGCGCTTCAATTTCGTTCCTCGGGATGATCATGTTCGGTATCGCCAAGCTGATCGAGCCGTACGAACCGCCCAGGTTCGGCATCAAATAGGCGACGCGTTTCCCCTGTAACGAGCCCGACCCGGTGGGGCGCACTCGCCGCGCCGGGAGCCGGGCAGGTCCGGCCTCGCCGTCGGCACCTCCCCGGCGTCATGCGCAGCGGGGTGCCGTCGCGCGGGTGCTGCCGTCGCCCCGGTTGAGCCTCGGGCGGCGGGGTACGGCACGCGGGCGCCGGATGCCAGTCATGATCCCCCTCTCCGCGTTCCTCGCCGCCCCCTGCCTTCCGTCGTCGCGTGCGGTTGTGCGGACATCGTCGGCCATGCTTTCCGCAGTGCGGAACACCCTTCGCTTCCGCCCCTGCGGCCGGGATGTGACGCACGCCCGTATGCCGAATGCCGGGCATCCACCCCCGCGGGAGGGCATCATGGTGATCGCACCGTGGCCGAGCCGTTCGGCCGCGGCGGCGACCGATCGGACACCGGTCGAACATCGCATCGAACGGATATTCGAACACTCGAACAACGCATGCGCCGCCCGCGCCGGGCGCCCCTCACGGCGTCCGGCGCGGAGCACCGGCGCTCGGTCACCTCTTGCGGGCGGCCCCGCAGCGCGCGGCCTCGTCCTCGGGGCTCGGGCCGCCGACCTCGACCGGGTCGGGCCGCCACCGCGAGGTCGGCAAGCGGATTCGCGGATCGTGCCGTGCCGGGCTCAGCCGCGGCGGCCGGCGGTGATGCGCAGCAGCAGGATCGTGGTGTCGTCGGTGCGGCCGCCGTACGGCGAGCCCTGCCGTACCAGGGCGTCGGCGAGCGGGTCGAGCGGGCCGTCGGCGCGGTCGACCATGGCGAGGAGGCCGCTGAGGTTCTGCTCGGCGTCGATGCCCGGGATCTCGATCAGGCCGTCGGTGTACATCGCGAGGATCGAGCCGGTGGGCAGCGGCAGGTCCACCGTGGGGTAGGTGCTGCGCGGGGCCGCGCCGAGCAGCGGGCCGGGCGGGATCTGCGGGATCTCCGCGACCGCGTCCGGCCGTCGCAGCAGCGGCGGGTAGTGGCCCGCGGTCGCCACCCGGGCGCGCAGCCGGTCGAGGTCGAGGCGCACGATCAGGCAGCTCGCGAGCAGGTGCGGATCGAGGTCGGTGAGGAGCCGGTTGGCGTCGGCGAGCACTCGGCCCGGATCCGCGCCGGTGAGCACGTAGGCGTGCACGGCCGTGCGCAGGTGGCCCATGAGCGCGGCCGCGGACGCGTCGTGCCCCTGCACGTCGCCGATGAAGGCGACGACGTCGTTCCGGCTGAGCGGGATGACGTCGTAGAAGTCGCCGCCGATCTCCATGCCGTGCCCGGCCGGCAGGTACCGGGCGGCGAGCTCCACGCCGGGGATCGCCGGCAGGCTCGGCGGCAGCAGCCCTACCTGCAGGCTGTGCACGAGCTGCATCCGGCTCTCGTTGAGCCGGGCCCGCTCGAGCGCCTGGGCGACCAGCGCGCTGAACGACAGCAGGGCGATGCGCTCGTCCTCGCCGAACCGGTGCGGCCGCTCGTAGCCGAGCACGCAGGCCCCGACCGGCCGGCCGGACACGACGAGCGGCAGGTAGGCCCAGGCGGCCATGCCGCTGTCCAGCTTGCCGAGCGCCGGGTACATGCGGGCCAGCTCCTCGTCGTCGGCGAAGAACAGCGGCACCCCCGCGGTGAGCGCGACCACCCCCGGGGCGTCGGCGGTGAGCGGCATGTGGTCGAAGATGTGCGCGAGCTCCGGGTTCCAGCCGCGGTCGCTGAGGATGCGCAGCCGCCCGGACTCGTTGACGAGGATCGCGCACCCCTTCGCGCCGAACGCGAGCAGGGCGTGGTCGGTGGCGCAGTCGATCACCTCGGCCACGTCCGCGGCCTGCGCGAGCGCCCCGGCGAGCTCGATCATGCGGTAGACCGCGTCGATGTCCATGCGCGCGCCCGGCGGCCGCTCCTGCTGCGCGGCGGTCAAGGCGACCGACCCGGAACCCGATCCGAAAGCCGACCTGGGATCCGATCTCGAATCCGGCTTGGAATCCGGCTTGGAGTCCGACGCAGTGCCCGACCCGTTCCCCGACGCCGAATGCCCGTTGGGCCCGCGCCGTTCCGTCGGGATCGGGCTGATCCGCATGCTCACCCCGGTGGCGTCCGGGTAGAGCTGAAACAGCAACGGCCGGTCCGGCGGCCTGATCGCGGTGAGCGAGACCGGCTCCTGCCGCAGTACGGCCTGCCGGTGGGCCTGCTCGTACCGGGGATCGCGCAGCCAGGGCACGGCCTCCCACGGCTTGGCGCCGACGAGGTCCGACGCGCGCCCGCCGAGCAGCTCGGCCGCGGTCGGGTCGAGGAAGACGATGCCGCCGTCGAGGCCGAGCGCGCAGCCGCCCTCGGGCAGGCGGGCGACGTAGTCCGCTGCGGCCTGGCTCTCGGCCGCGCTCGCCGTGTGCCGGCGGGGCAGCGGCAGCATGCGCGGCCGCTCCGGCGGTGACAGCCGGTGCCCGTTGGCGGCCGCGTCCCGCAGGAGCCGGCCGAACCGGTCGGCCGCCGCCTCGATGGCGCGCCGTTCTCCGGGGTCGAGCGCGGCGGACCGGGAGGCGGGCCAGAACAGCAGCAGCGCGCCCCAGGTGGTGCCGCCGGTGACGATCGGGGCGGCCGCGAGCGCGTGGTGCGGCAGGATGCGGGCGGGCTGCGGGTAGCGGCGCACCAGCTCCTCGCTGGAGGCGACCCACACCAGCCTGCGCTCGCGCACCGCGTCGAGGAGCGGATCCGGCGACGGTGAGCTGAGCCGCTTGCGGTGGAGCGGGGTGGCGTATTCCAGCGGCAGCCCGACCCCCAGATGGGTGGTGAGCACCTCCCCGTCGGGATCGACCAGGGCGAGCCCGCCTCCGTAGGCGCCCAGCGACTCGACGGTGGCGCTCAGCGTGCGCTCGAGCAGCCGCCGGATATCGTCACGTCCGGTATCGCAGACGGTACGATCAGTCATGAAAGAACCCCCGCACACCCCACGATAGCTCGCGAAATAGCAGGTAAAACGCATGGTGCGGGTATACGGGGCGAAAAGGCGCAAACCTCCGGCGATCGCCCAGGGCCGGGACGGCGTGCGTCGCGGGGGATCCGGCGCGGCCGCGATTCCGGCGGGCCACGCGGGCGGCCGGCCGTAACTGCGAGACAGGTCACACCTCTGGCTCGGCCCGCAGGTGCCGGCGATCCGCTCGCCACGCCGCGCTCCGGGCGATGGGGTGCCGAGCCGTACCCGGGGTGCTCAGTGGTGCGGATGGGCGCGGCGCCGCAGCAGGAGCATGGCGGCGTCGTCAAGGAGCGGGCCGCCGACGTGCGCGAGGAGGTCGTCCTTGAGCCGGTCGAGGGCGGCCTGGGGCTGCTCGTCGCCGCGGAGCAGCCCGGCCCGCTCGGCGAGCGGGTAGAACTCGCCGTTCCGGTCGCGGGCCTCGATCACCCCGTCGGTGTAGAAGAGGATCTGGTCGCCGGGCGCGAACCGCACGTACTGCGGCCTCGGCGGCGCCCAGCCCAGCGAGGTGAGGCCGAGCGCGAGCCCCTCCTCCGGCGGCTCGATCGGCTTGACCTCGCCGTCGCCGGTGAGCAGCAGCGGCGGGGGATGGCCGTGGTTGAGCAGGACGATGCCGGTCGGGCGCACCTCGGCGAGGACCGCGGTGACGAACTCCTCCTCGCCGAGCTGCCGCGACAGCGTGCTCTCCAGCCGGGCGCTCACGCCCCCGAGCCGGCGCTCGTCGAAGACGGCCTCCCGGAAGGCGCCGAGCACCCACGCCGCCTTCTCCACGGCCTCCAGCCCCTTGCCCTGCACGTCGCCGACGAGCATGCGCACGCCGTACGGCGTGGCGAGCACCTCGAGCAGGTCGCCCCCGATGCGGGCCGTGGTGAACGCCGAGGTGTAGGAGACCGCGATGGAGAGGTCGCGCACCCGCCGGGGGATCGGGCGCAGCAGCACCCGCTGGACCGTCTCGGCGATCTCGCGCACGTCCGCGAGCTCCCGCTCCCGCTCCAGGCGCAGGCGGGCGATGTACATGCCCACCACGGTGACGGCCACGAGCGCGATGATCGTGACGTCGAACGGCACGGTGCCGATCCGGCCCGCGTACCCGGCCGACAGCACGGCAAGGACGAAGGCGAGGAGCCCGGCGAACAGGGTGCGGCGCACCCTGCCGTACCCGCAGGCGAGCGTGGGGCCGAGGATGAGCACCGGCAGCAGGCCGATGATCGGCCCGAACACCACGTAGATCCCCGTCACCGCCACCATCGCCACGTACGGCGCCCACCGCAGCACGGCCTCGGCGCTCATCCCGCGGCTCCCAAGACTCCACAAGCGGCCCACCGGCCACGGCCGGGCACCACGAGGCGCCCGCGCGCCGCCGGTACGGCGAGCGGGAGCGGCCGCCGTCGATGCCCCCGCCGGCGCGACGCCTGCGGCGGATGCGGCCGGGCCTCTCGCGCCAGGTATGGAACCGCCCGCCCCGGTCGCGTCGTGCCCCACCTCACCTGCGCCCATCTACCCGCCCTCGCCGTACCTAACGACGCGGAAACGCGCGGGCGCCGCCCGCCGGCCGCCCACATCAGTCCTTCTTCGGGATGACGCTGATCGCACCGGAGCGCTCCAGGATGGCGTAGTCGATCTCGTCGGTGCTCCGGATGCCCTGGGTGGAGCGGGCCTCCTGGAGGATCTGCTCGAGGTCGAGCTGGTGCCGGCGCAGCCGGTCCTCCAGCGGCCGGCCCCGCTCGATGAGCACCACCGGCGCGCCGTCGATGACCAGCCCCAGCCGGGGGAACCGCCAACCGAGGTAGTCCGCGATGCGGTCGAGCGTGACCAGGGTGAGGACGACGAGCACCGCCATGGTCACCGAGTAGTCCTCGCCGAGCAGCGCCTGCTGGGTGGCCTCCGAGATGACCAGCAGGAGCACGAAGTCGAACGTGGTGACCTGGGCGAGCGTGCGCTTGCCGCAGATCCGGAAGATCACGAGCAGGGCCAGGTAGATGGCCGCCGCGCGCAGGATCGCATCCATTCCCCCTCCTAGGGGTAGACGAACTGCCAGAACCCGGCCGGTCTGCGGTCCGGCGCGCCGAGCGCGCCGCGCAGCAGGCCCGCGCGCTGCGGGCTCACCGTGACCTGCACCGCGGCCACCCCGTGGACGGCGGGAAACGTGAGCACCACCCCGTCCCGTACCGCGATCCACGAGTCCGGCTGCGGCACCACGGTCCGCACCCGGACCCCCGCGACGTAGTCCTTCGCGAGCCACAGCCGGGCGACCTGCGGCTCGGCGGGGTCCGACCGCACCGTCACGTCGAGGGTCGTGACCCCCTGCTGCCGGGCGAAGCGCTCGTAGGAGACCACGACGAGCGGCGCGGACGCGGTGGCCGTGCTCAGCGGGCCCGGCCCGGCCAACCCGGCCAGCCCGGCGACCAGGAGCGCCGCGACGACCGCCCAGCCCGCGAGCTGCGCGGCGTGGGCGCGCCGCCGCCTCCCCGGCTCCTGCTGCCGCCACTCCAGATCGCCAAGTTGCAGCCCGCCGCTCATCCGCGATCCCCGTCATCCCGGTGGCGCACCCGCCTCGGCATGTGACGTGGAGCTGCCCGGCGGGTGATGTCCGAAACCTTCGCCGGGGCGTCGCCCGCGAGGACCGGCGCCGCCGCGGCGCGGCCCAGGGGCCGGACCGCGGGTCCGCCGCGCGCACCGCGGCCGGGCACCGGCGGGGGCGGGTCAGCGCGGGCGGCGGAGCAGGTAGGTGTCCATGATCCAGCCCTTGCGGGCGCGCGCCTCGGCCCG
The DNA here is from genome assembly GCA_003242605.1 of Actinomycetota bacterium. Taxonomy (GTDB): domain Bacteria; phylum Actinomycetota; class Actinomycetes; order Streptosporangiales; family Streptosporangiaceae; genus Thermopolyspora. The sequence continues at coordinate 547 of QGUZ01000128.1, read as the reverse complement.
GGCCTGGCGGATGCGGCCGGCGACCTCGGCGACCGGGCCCGCGATGAGGATCTCGTCCGGCGTGCCCAGGTAGGCGCCCCAGTAGATGTGGTAGTCGGCGAGGTCGGCGAAGGCGCACCGCGAGTCGAGCATGACGAGGATGTCGTCGGCGGTGGGCCCCTGCTCGGCGAGGCGGCGGCCGGTGGTGATGTGCACCGGGCTGCCCACCCGGGTGAGCGTGGTGCGGTGCCGGGCGGTGAGCGCGGAGATCGCGCTGATGCCGGGGATCACCTCGTAGTCGTAGGGCAGCCGGTCGAGGATCGCCAGCGTGCTGTCGTACACGCCCGGGTCGCCCCAGACGAGGAACGCCCCGGTCCGCCCGTCCGGCAGCTCGTCCTCGATCATGCGCCGGTACAGCTCGGCGCGCCGGGCCCGCCAGTCCTCGACCGCCTCGGCGTACGCGGCCGCGGTGCGGTCCCGCTCCGGGTCGCGGCCCTCGACGATCCGGTACGGCGGGCGGCCGTGTTCCTCGATCAGCCGTCGGCGGAGCCGTACCAGCTCGTCCTTC
>QGUZ01000454.1 GCA_003242605.1 Actinomycetota bacterium | reverse complement strand
CGGGCCGGGCCCGGGCTCGGCGTCCGGCGAGGGCCGGCCGGGAGGCCGTGCCCGGGCTTACGTATCGGGAGGCGCGGTTTCGGGGGGCGCGTCATCGGCGGGGGCGGTCTCCGGCTCCGGCGCGTCCGCCTCACGCCGTTTCCGCGGCCGGCCGCGCCGCGGCATGCCGCCCGCGTCCCGGGGCAGGCGGCCCGCCTCGGCGAGGGCCTTGCGGAGCAGGAACTCGATCTGGGCGTTCGTGCTGCGCAGCTCGTCGCTCGCCCAGCGCACCAGGGCGTCGTGGATCGCCGGGTCCAACCGGAGCAGGATGCTCTTGCGTGGGGAAGCCACGGTCACTGATAGAGCGAACCGGTGTTCACCACGGGCTGCACGTCGCGGTCACCGCACAGGACGACGAGCAGGTTGCTCACCATCGCGGCCTTGCGCTCCTCGTCGAGGTCGATGACGTCGTGCTCGTCGAGCCGGGCGAGCGCGGCCTCGACCATGCCGACGGCGCCCTCGACGATACGCTGCCGGGCCGCCACGACCGCACCGGCCTGCTGGCGCCGCAGCATCGCCTGCGCGATCTCGGGGGCGTAGGCGAGCCGCGTGATGCGCGACTCGATGATCCGGACCCCGGCGGAGGCGACGCGGTCGGCGATCTCGGCGGACATCCTGGCGGTGATCTCGTCCGCGTTCTCCCGCAGCGAGAGCCGGCCGGGCTCGGTCGAGTCGTACGGGTAGCTGCCGGCGATGTGCCGCACCGCGGTCTCCGCCTGGAAGGCGACGAACTCCACGAAGTCGTCGACGGCGAACTGGGCGACCGCGGTGTCCTCGACCTGCCAGACCACGACCGCGGAGATCTCGATGGGGTTGCCGTCCGCGTCGTTGACCTTCGCGATGCCCGTCTCGTGGTTGCGGATCCGGGTCGAGATGCGGGTCTTCTGGGTGAACGGCAGCACGCACCGCAGGCCCGGCGTGCGCACCGTCCCCTTGTAGCGGCCGAGCAGCTGGATCACCCGGGCCTCGCCGGGTGCGACCGCCACCAGGCCGCTGGAGACGACGATCGCGGCGAGCAGGACGAGCACGCCGGCCGTGATCAGGCCCGCGGCGAGGCCCGCGTCCGAGCCGACGTTGGCCAGGCCGACGACGGTCAGCGCGGGCCCGGCGAGCAGCCCCGCGATCGTCAGGCCGAACACCGGCCACCCGTTGATCTCCTTGGCCGGGAACTCCTTGATCCGCGGTGGCGGCATGTCCGGCGTGACGGATGCGGCGGCGAGTGAAGCCTTGGTCATGGTTCCTCCTCAAATGTCTATCTTGACCCTAGCAAAGTGATATCAGTTTTTGCCAGCCCTTGAGGTGACCGTCCTGGTCGGCGGGCACGGCGGCCCGAACCCGGCGAGGTCCGCGCACCGGAGGCGAGGCGGTACGGCGCGGCGCGCCGGGCCTTCCGGACACGAAACGGGCCGGGCCCGCCGATCGCGGGCCCGGCCCCGTGGTGAGGTCCCGCCGCCGCGCGGGCGGCCCGGCGTCACCCCTCGCCGGCGCAGCGCGGAGCGGGAAGGGCCACGGTGCGGCGAACGCTCCCACCGGGCACGGTCGCCACGGTCACCGTCCGCACGTCCGCCTCGCCGCGCAGGCGGGCCGAACCCGGCGTGCAGCGACACCACCTACGAGGTCCGGGCGCACAACACCGCGGCGCGGATCACGGTGCGGATCACGGTGCGGATCTGAGTGCGGGCGGCAGGCACGCCGCCGCCCGGAACCCGCTGCCGAACCGCGCCCGGACCGTCACCGGCCCATCGTCGCGGCCGTGACGCGCAGCCGTACCGTGTCGCCGTCTCAGGACGGCGGCCACGGCCGGGGCGGCTCGCACCTCGGCCCGGCCATCCGGGCTGTCCGGGTGACGCCGCCGCCGGGAGCCGCGGGCACGGTGGCCACGGTCAGCCCGAGCACGGCCGTCTCGCCGCAGCGGAGCCGCGGTGCGGTGACGGTCAGCGCCGTGGCGTACCGGGTGAGGCCGGACAGGGTACGGCCGGCGGTGGCGAGCGTCCGCGCGTCGCCCGCGCCGCGGGCCAGGGTGACCCGGGCGAGCAGCCGTACCGGGCCGGTGCCGTCGGTGGTCACCGTGACCGTCGCGCGCACGCCGTCCCACGCGGGGATCGACAGGCCGGTCACCCGCGCGGCCGGGCACGGCGGCCCGGCGACGACGGCGAGCTCGGTGCGCGCGCCGCCGGGCGCGGCGGGGCGTGTGGCGACCGTGACGCGGCGGACGACGCGCGTGCCGCAGCCGGGCGAGGGGAGACCGGCGCGCGCGGTGACGGTGTGCGTGGCCCCGCCGCGGAGCGTGCGGGTCTGCGGCGGCCCCGCGGGGGAGAGGGCGTCCGCGGTGCGGCCCTGGGCGAAGCGCACCGAGAGGGTGACCGGGCCGGAACCGGCCACGCCGACGCGCGCGGTGACCGTGGTGCCGTCGAAGCTCAGGATGCGCAGCGACTCGACCGTGCCCGCCGCCGCGCCCTCGGCGGGCGTGCCGGACGACGGGGCCGAGGTGGCGGGGGCGGGCGGGGAGGTGATCGAGGCGGACGGGGCCGGCTCGGACGGCGGCGACTGCGGCGGTGGCGATTCCGGAGGGGGCGATTCCGGAGGGGGCGACTCCGGAAGGGGCGACGCGGACGGGGTGGACGTGCCGGCGGGATCGGTGGGCTCGGCGGTGCCGTCGGGCTCGTCGGGATCGGTGGGCTCGGTGGGCGCCGCGGTGCCGGGCGGGCTCGGTCCCGGCGTCTCCGTCGGCCCCGCGGTCGGCGTCGGCGTGGGGCTCGGCGTCGGGGTGACCGACGGAATGGGGGCCGGGGTCGGCGTCGGGCTCGTCACCGAGGGGGTGGGCGTCGCCGTGCCGCCGGGGGTGAGCGTGGGGTCGCCGGTGCCGTCCGTGACCGAGGGGGTGGCCGACGGCGTGGGCGTCGGGGACCGCGTGGGTGTCGGGGATCGGGTCGCCGGGGTCTCGGCGCCCGCGGGGGCCGAGGTCGGCGGGACGAGGACCGGCGGCCAGCCCTGGCGTTCGCCGCCACCGCCGACGTCGCCGCCGGTCGACGGCCGGGCCACCTGGGTCG
>QGUZ01000127.1 GCA_003242605.1 Actinomycetota bacterium | reverse complement strand
GTCGAACGCGGGGTCCAAGGCGGCCTGCAATCGCCGGCCACGCGCCCGGACCAGCGCCAGCGTGCGTTCCAGTTCCTCATAGCGAGGATTTGGAACGAGCTTTTCCATGGTGGTTCCTGCCTATTCGCGCCTTTTGGTGAAGAGTCGGCGTGCCTCTCCGGCGACGTTATGCGATTTCTGCGGCGTCGGCCAGCGGCGGCAGAAGAACGGTATGGCATGCGGGCGCAGTTGTGCGCGGTGAAGAGAAGAACGGGTGAGATGGCGCTATGAACCTGAAAGCATGACGCGGCCAGGTCGGCGGATTAGACTGCGTGACGAGTGTCAACCTGTCGCGCACATCGTCGTGTTTCTGCTGGTGGTCGGCTTGCTCACTGCGCCCAGAGTGAGGAGGCCTCGGCCCTGCCGGCGGTCCAAAGGAAGCCCGGTCACTCGTCACAGGATCAGGCCGGGCGTACCCCCGCCGGACCTCGTCCGGGTGGTCGGCCGATCACGAAGGCCGCCCTTTCTCGCGCGGCGATCACATAACGGTGTTTCGGTCGTCGGCCAGGGGAGCAGGTGATGTCACACGCATTACGCCGCACCGTCGCGCTCATATCCGTCGCCTTGCTCGCACTGGCCGGATGCGGTGACGGGGACTCCGACGAACCCACCGCAGCGGAGGCGGGGGCGACCCTGAAACAGCACATCACGCAACTGCTGGAACGAGTGCGCGCCTCCGATATCACGGTCACCGACCCGGGAGGAAAGAACATCCCCTGCGGCGAGGGCCGGGCGATGCAGACCTATGGTGCGACCGGAGTGGACAACTTCGGGTCGGGTGATCCCGCAGGTTTGGTGACCAACATGGTCGGCGGCCTGACCGCGCTTGGCGACTATACGCTCGCCGACGCCGAGCTCGGCGAGACGAAACGCGAGCTTGTCAGCGCCACCGCGCGTACGCGAATCATCCTCGAATCACCGGCCGAGAAACGTTACGTGGTGACCGGCCGGACCGAGTGCCTCCCGATCGGGTGATCTCCGGCGAGGTCAGTGGGGTGCCGGGTCCTGGGCGGAAGTCGCCCGCGCGCCGTTGAAGACGATCTCATCCAGCCATTTCGCCGCCTCGCCGAGCTCGGTCTTCGAGGTGCCGCCCGAGCCGTTGGCGATGAGCCAGTTGTTGAGGTTGCGCAGGGCCTCCTTGTCCTTGGCGATCCGGTCGAACGGGAGCAGGCGGCCGTCCGGGCCGGTGATCGGCGGCCGGGCGAAGCGCGGGTCGGTGGCGGGCACGGCCGGGGTGAAGCCGCTGTCGATGAGGGCGTTCACCAGCCAGTGGCCCCGGGCCAGGGCGGCGAGCCGTACCTTGTCGTCGAGCGCCTGCACCCGCGTCTTGTCGACCTCGGTGAGCTTGTCGAAGGCGAGCGGGGCGCCGGTGCTGAGCGCGAGCCACAGCACCTGACCCTCGAGCGGGACGGCGATGCCGCCCACGCCGAGCGCGAGGCCGAGCAGGAAGGCCTGCCGTTTGCGCCGCGCCTCGTCCTCGGCGTCGCGGGCGCCCTGGACCAGCCGTTCGGCGGCGTACTGCAGGCCGGAGACGTGGCCGAGGGCGCGCATGACCCGCTCCAGCGGCTCGATGCCGCGGCCGCCGCCGGCCGCCGCCCGGACGAGCCGGTCGGCGAGCTCGCCCATCGCCTTCTCGAACGGCTTGATCGTCGCCGGTGAGGTGGCGAACGTCGTCACGAACGCGAAGGTGTCGGCCGGGCTGAGCCGGAAGGCGGGGTTGAGGCCGGGGACGACGGTGGTCACCTTGCCGAAGGCGCTCGGCCGGGTGCGGTTGGCGTCGCTGAGGTTCGCCCCCTCGGTGATCTCCGTCGCGTACGCCCCGGCGATCTCGGCGAGGTGCACCCTGGTCGGCTCGGCGATGTCGAGCTTCGGCAGCGTCCTGATGAGGTCGAACGCGAGCCTGGCCGCCTCCTCGCTGTGGGCGCCGTCCCGCTCGTCGTACGCGCCCGCCGCGGCGGCGAGCATGCGGCCGAAGGCGTCGGCCCGCGAGTTCTCCTTGAGCTGCAGGTGCTCCTGGTAGGCGTACCGGGACCGCACCGCCACCCGGTCGTTGAGCCGCCGCAGGAAGGTCTCGAGCGGGACGTCGCGGGTCGCCGCGGCGATCGCCGCGCGGGCGGCGGCGGGGTTGTTGCCGAGGGCGTAGAGGTAACCGGCGAGGTCCTCGCCGCTCACGTTGCTCTCCGGCGCGAGGGCGTGCCGGTGCGCCACGGCGGCGAGCCAGCCGGGCGGGAACTCGCCCGCACGGAGCAGATCGCCGAGTCCGTGCCGCACGCCCCCGCCCTTGGCCCGCAGGGGACCGGCGGCGAGCCGTTCCCGCATCTCGGTGAAGGCGCGCACGCCGGCACCGGAGCGGATCGCCGTGCCGAACGCGCGGCTGACCGTGTCGATCGCCGCGTCGGCGTCCTCACCGAGCGCGGCGCGCAGCCGCCGGCCGAGGTCGAGCGTGCGCTCCAGGCCGAGTCCCGCGAAGAAGGCAGCGGTGAACTCGGGATCGTCCGCGTGCTCGCCGAGCGCCTTGACGAAGGCCGCGTACCTGTCGCGGGCGCCGATCACGGTGGGGGTGGCGTCGCCGATCCAGCGGGCGAGGGCGGCGCCGCGGAGCCGGGCCTCGGCCACGCCGACGAAGCGGCTCTCGTCGAACGGCCGCAGCCCCTGCGCCCCGCCGGGCGCCCAGGGCGGCAGCGCGCCGGTCCTCCGGGCCAGCTCCGCACGGCGCCGCAGGTCCGGGAGCTGCTGGCCCACCCAGTTCGCGACGTCCTGGACGCGCAGCATCCGGGTACGGTCGGCGCCGGCCCGGGCCAGCTCGGCGAGTATCGCCCCCGTCTCCTCCCGGAGCACGGCGTGCGCCTGCTCCAGCAGCGCGATGAACTCGGCCATCAATGCCGGATTCATCCCTGAAAAGTCCGGAGACAGCGGCCCTGTGCCCGGGGGTACCGGGGGCGGTCGCTCCATGCCTCGCCTCTCGGTCGCGCTACCTGTGACCCGCATGATAAGGACGCCCGCCGTACCAAACCGGTGGCATGCGAATACGGGTCCGCCGCCGCGGCTCGTCGGGTTTTCCGCATCGCCGGAAGTGCCGCGTCCGCCGTATGGAATCCGGGGCGGCGAGCGCGCCGGCGGGGTTCCGCCCCGGCCGCCGGGTCCGGCGCAGGCCACGCCTTTCGCCTGGGGCGGGTGCGGGGGCGAGGGGTGTCGCTTTCCGTATCCGAGCCGCCACGATTCTCTGCGCAGGGGGTCAATGGTTCCGCCCTACGGCATTTGCTATACGTAGGCATTACGTTGCCTTGGCTCCTGCTTTGGGGGGAATATGCGCCGTTTTCGGGCTGCCGCGGTGGTTGTGGCGGCGGCGGCCGCTCTGACCGGATGCGGCCTGGCGGACGCGATCGGCCTGGAGGTGGACACCGGCTCCGCCCGGTCGAACGGAGCGTCGTCGGAACACGGCACCAACCCCCTCGACAACCCGGACGGCACCAAGCCCGGCCTCGCGCCGATCACCTCGGCGGAGGACAAGCAGGAGGCCCGGGACCTCATCGAGAAGCTCGCCACCCGGGGGCGCGGCCCCAAGACCGGCTACTCGCGGGACGAGTACGGCTACGCCTGGGCCGACACCGCGACCGGCGTACCGCTCGCCCGGAACGGGTGCGACACCCGCAACGACATCCTCTCCCGGGACGGCACGAACCTGAGGTACCGGTCCGGCTCCGACTGCGTGCTGGAGTCGATGACCGTCTACGACCCCTACACCGGCACCACGATCGAGTGGCGCAAGTCCGACGCGGCCAAGGTGCAGATCGACCACGTGGTGCCGCTGTCGTACAGCTGGCAGATGGGTGCCTCACGCTGGCCGAAGGAGAAGCGGGTGCAGATCGCGAACGACCCGCTCAACCTGCTCAGCGTCGACGGCTCCACGAACTCGGCCAAGGGCGACTCCAGCCCCGCCTCCTGGCTTCCGCCGAACCGGCGGATCCGCTGCGCCTACGTGGTGCGCTTCGCCCAGGTCGCGCTCAAGTACGGCCTGCCGGTCACGCAGCCCGACAAGACCGCGATGCTCGAGCAGTGCCGCTGACGTTCGGCTGCGGCGCCGCCGGGCTTCCCGCTGCGGCGCTCGGGCCCGGGCGGCCCGCGCGGCCGCCCCGGCGGCGCGGCGGACGCGGGCCGGCGGTGCCGCCCACGTGCGCGGGCCGCCGGGACGGCCGGCGCCGGCCCGCCGAGTCATGACCGATCGGCGTTCGCCCGGTGCCGGGGCGCGATGCGCCGGGTGGCGAGGCGGGCGGCGCGCCCCACTGCGCGGATGGGCCGCACCAGGCGGATCGATCGCGAATTCCGGGCCGCGCAGCGCATTCTTCGTGGCGTACTGAGAATTGCCGCGGATATCACTGCCAGGGCTCATTGCACTGTCCGGTCGGGATTATCGCGATAAACCGACAAGTGGATGTGGAGCCGGCCGCTCAACGCCTGCCTGGCGGCCGTCGCCGTCCGGGGCGCGGCGTCGCTGGTTCCCGGCCACCGGGTGGACGGCACCCCGGCCGAATGCTGTTCCTCAAGGCCGCGGCCCTGCAGCGCCGGCGCCGGCCGTCGCGGCCGCCCGCCCCTCCGGCCGACATCTGATCCTTATCCGGTCATATACCTTGTCGTACCAAGTATCTGGTCGTACTGTAAAAGCGTGGTGGACATCGCTGAGGAGGGCGCCCCGACGCTGCACCGGCTCCGGCGCGAGCTGGCCAGGGGCACCGCCGAGCTCGCCGTGTTGTCGATCCTCAGCTCGGGTCGGCGGTACGGGTACGAGCTGCTGAAACTGCTGCAGACCGCCGGGGCGGGCGTGCTGGAGATCAAGGAGGGCACGCTCTACCCGCTGCTGCACCGCCTGGAGGACGCGGGGCTCATCGCGTCCTCCTGGGAGGTCGAGGGCGGCCGGGGCAGGCCGCGGAAGTACTACTCGATCACCGACCACGGCCGGGGCCACCTCGCCCTGCTGCGGGCGGAGTGGAGCGAACTCGTCGAGGCGATGCGCGCCCTGCTCGACACATTGGACGGAGTGCACCGATGAGTGACGACCAGCGCATCGGCGAGCGCGACCGGAAGGTCATCGAGACCTACACGCGCGACGTCGCCGCCCTGCTGCCCGGCCCCGCCCGCGAACGGCGGGCGATCGTCGCCGAGCTCGCCGATCACCTGACCGAGGCCGCCGAGGCGGGCGAACTCGACGCGGCGCTGCGCCGCCTCGGCGACCCCGAGGCGGCGGCGAAGTCCTTCGCCGGGGTACGGCTCGCCGACCCGGCCTCACCCATGCGGCGGCTGATGGCGGCCGCCGTCGACAACCTGCCGCTGATCGTGCTGACGGTCACCCTCGTGCTGCGCGACCTGGCCGGCCGCGACCAGGTGGCCTGGGCGTTCCCGCCCGCCTGGTACGTCCGCATCGGCGAGACCTTCTGCGTCTCCTCGCCGTTCGGCTGCGGCGGGTACGACCACGCCGGGGCGCTGTTCACGATCGGCGTCCCGCTCGCGCTCGCCTGGTCGGTGCTCGGCCTCGGCATCCTTGAGAGCCGCACCGGCACCACGCCCGGCAAGCTCCTGCTGGGCCTGCGCGTGGTCACCGACACCGGCCTGCGGATCGGCGTCATCGCCGGGGTGGTCCGCCGCCTCGGCTTCCTGCTGGGCCCGGCGGCCTGGCTGGACTGGATCCCGTTCCTGGTCGGCCACCACTGGCGGGTGCTGGACCGGCTCGCCGGGACGAGGGTGGTGCCGGCCGCGTCCCGCTCGGTCGCCGAACCGGCCCGGGCGGACGCGTGACCGCACCGGGTGCGGGGCACGGCAACGCGGCGCGGCCCGGCGGACCGGGGCGAGCCGCCGCCGTGCCCCGCGCGACCGCGGGGCCGGGCGGGCCGATGCGGCGTGGTATCGCGGCCCGGCGCGGCGGCCGGTGGGCCGCCGGGCGGGGCGGCGGCGAACCTCGCCGATGCGCCCGGCGACGCGTCGGCCCGGCCGTACGGCGGCTCCCCGGAAACGGCTCGGCCCATCCGCCGTGGGCCGGCCACGGCGGATGGGCCGGGAACGCTCATCCGGCCGCTCGGAGCCGGAGGCGGACCGTCGCCCGGCCGCGTGCGGCTAGCGGGCCGCGGTGAGCTCGGCCCGCTCGAGCTCGGCCCGCTCCGGCCGCGCGGGCTCGGCGGGCACGATCGTGTCGTAGGGCTTGTAGGGGATCTCGATGTTCTCCGCGCGGTACCGCCGGTGCAGCCGCTTGATGAACTCGTGCACCATCAGGTACTGCGCCGTGGCCTCGCTCGCGCGCAGGATCACCGAGAACTCGATCCGGAGCTCGCCGAAGCCGTTGTAGCGGATCAGCGGCTCGAAGTCGGGCACCGCGCCCTCGACGGTCCGCTGCACCTCCCGCGCCACCTCGAGCGTGATGCGCTCGACCTCGTCGAGGTCGCTGTCGTAGCTCACGCCCACCTTCACGGTGACGGAGGTCTCCTCCACCGGCTGGTGGTAGTTCGTCATCACCGTGTCGGCGAGGTGCGCGTTCGGCACGATCACGATGTTCCCGGACAGCTGGCGGACCGTGGTGTTCCGCCAGTTGATGTCCTCGACGTACCCCTCCTCGCCGGTATCGAGGCGCACGAAGTCGCCGGGCTGGACCTTCTTCGACGCCAGGATCTGCAGGCCGGCGAAGAGGTTGCGCAGCGTGTCCTGCAGGGCGAGGGCGACGGCGAGACCACCCACGCCCAGCGCGGTGAGCAGCGGCGCCACCGAGATGCCGATGCTCTGCAGCAGCACCATGACGCCGGTGCCGATGATCGTGCCGCGGGTGAGCAGCACGAAGATGCTCGCCGACCGCGCCACCCCCGACCTGGCGAGGGCGATCGAGCGGACCATGTTGGCGGCGAACTGCGCGATCGTGACCGACACCGTGAGCACGATCGCGGCGAGGAGCAGCCGCTCGATGAACCCGCGGACCGGCTCCTCCAGCCGCAGGATGTTCGTCGCCCACCATGCCCCGGTGATGGCCGTCGCGGGCAGGGCGATCTGCCGCAGCATGCCCCACCACAGGTCGTCCCACTGGGTGGGCGTGTCGGCGGCCCGCTGCACGAACCGGCCGAACAGCGCGCGCAGCAGGATGCCGAGCACCACTCCGCCCACCAGGCAGGCGCTGGCGATCGTGAAGGACATGATGTCCGCGGGCCGGGTCATGGGCGCCTCCCGCGGCGCACCGGCGCCCCCTCGCCCGGGCACCGACGCGACCCGGTACGGCGGGCCGCGGACGTCGGCGCGACGTGATCCACACTGGTACTCACGTAACGATCATGTTAGCCAGGCTCGCGTTTACTGTGATCACAAATCGGGTAATAGGGGCGGCCCGATCGGCCGGTCCGCACGTCCGCCCGTGAACCGGCGGCCCGGCCGTCCTGCCGTGATCGGCGACCGCCGCGCACGCCGGCCGGCCGCGCCGTAGCCGGACCGCGGGGAGGCCCGCTCCGCACGGGCCCGAGGACCGACCCGTGCCGACGGCGGCCGGCGCCCGCGGCCGGCCGGTCCTCCGGCGGCGCGGCGGGAACCCCGCCCTCGCGGTCCCCGCCGCCCACCGGGCCGGGTACGGCGAGCCGGCCTCAGTCGTCGTGCCCGTCGTCCCGGCCGTCGTCGCAGTCGGCATCGTGGCCGGCGTCGCGGTCGTCGTCGTGCTCCTGGCGGACGATCTCCCGTCGTCGGTGGCGACGTGACCGGCTTCGTCCTGTTCGTCACGGCGTCCGGTCAAGCCGCGGCCGCGATGGGCCCGCGCCGTGCCGTTCCCGAGGGCGGGCTAGGACAGGAACGCCAGCAGCCGCTCGTTCACCTCGGCCGCGTGGGTCCACAGCAGGCCGTGCGGGGCGCCGTCGATCTCGACGTACTCCGCGGACGGCAGCGCGGCGTGGAACGGGCGGCCCGTGGCGTCGATCGGCAGGATGCGGTCGGCGGTGCCCTGCATGATCATCGTGGGCACGCCGAGCTCGGCGATCTTGGCGACGTCCTGGCGGAAGTCGGTGAACCAGGTCGGCACGCAGGCCGCGGCCGCGTACGGCGCGGACGACACCGCGACGTTCCAGCTCGCGCGCACGGCGGCCTCGCTCAGCCGCGGCGTGCCGAGGAACCTGTCGGTGTCGTAGAAGTTCGCGAAGAAGGTCTCGTACCAGGCGTACCGGTCCCTGGCGGCGGCCTCCTTGTTCTGCTCGAGCACCGACTCGTCGAGGCCGGTGGGGTTGTCCTCGGTCTTGAGCAGGTACGGCTCGAGCGGCGCGATGAAGACGGCCTTGGCGACCCGGTCCGCGCCCTGCGTGGCGAGGTAGCGGCCCACCTCGCCGGTGCCCATCGAGAACCCGACGAGGATCGCGTCCCGCAGGTCGAGCACGTTGAGCAGCGCGGTGAGGTCCGTGGTGAAGGTGTCGTAGTCGTAGCCGCTGGTGGGCCGGCTCGACCGGCCGAAGCCCCGCCGGTCGTAGGTGATGACCCGGTAGCCCGCGTCGAGCAGCGCCGCGGTCTGCTTCTCCCAGGAGTCCCCGGTCAGCGGGTAGCCGTGGATGAGCACGACCGGCCGGCCGGAGCCGTGGTCCTCGTAGTAGATCTCGACCGGTACGTTGTTCTCCCTGCCCACGGTCGCGTACGGCATGGCGGACGTTCCCTTCGTCGCTCGGTGACGGCGGCCCGGGTGGGCCGATGGCCGGCGGTCCCGCCCGGCCCGTGTGGTGCCGGCGGCGCGACCGCCGCGGTCACCTACCCGCGATTCGCGCGCTAACCCGTCCTCCGCGGCGCTGCCGGTCGGGTTCCGGCGGCCGGAGCGGGCGGCGGGTGCCCGCCCGGGGGCCGTCACCGCAGGTCGCGGGCCTTGCGGTGCCGGGGCGGGGTTCCGCGGAACGCCGGCGCCTTCGTCCGCGACCACCGGCCCTCCCGCCCGCTCGTCGCGCCGCGGGCGGGCCGGGGTCAGCGGCCGGGCGCCGCGGCCGCGGGGGCGAGGTGCGGGGCGATGCGGGCGCGCACCGCCTCGGGGCGGGGGTCGGCGGCGAGCGCGGCCATGAGCAGGATGCGGGCCTTGGCGGCGGGCAGCGGCCCGGCGAACACCGCGCCCGCCGCGGCGAGGTCGGCCCCGCCGCCCGCGCCGTACACCGGGACCGCCGGGCCCTCCGCGCACCGGGAGGCGACCACGACGACGATGCCGTCGTCGACGCAGCGCCGTACCTCGCGCAGCACGCCGGGGGTGGGGTTGCCGGTCCCGAGCGCGGCGAGCACGATACCGCGCGCCCCCGCCCGGCGGCAGGCCGCCACCTGCACCCCGTCGGCGTCGAGGTAGACCGGCACGATGTCCACCCGGGCGGGCAGGTCGCGCAGCTCGGCGAGGGTGAAGCCGGGCGGGCGCTCCGGCCGGGCCGCCAGCCGGACCCGCCCGCCGGCCACCGCGCCGAGCGGGCCGGCGCCGGGGGAGGCGAAGGCGTCGAGGGCGAGCGTGTGCGCCTTCACCGCGTGCCGGGCGGCGTGGATGCGGCCGCCCATCACGATCACCGAGCCGAGCCCGCGGCAGGCGGGGTCGGCGGCGACCCGCACCGCGTCGGCGAGGTTGCGCGGCCCGTCCGCGTCCGGCGCGGAGGCGTGGCGCTGGGCGCCGGTGAACGCCACCGTGCGCCCGGGCGGCAGCACCAGGTCCACCAGGTAGGCGGTCTCCTCCATGGTGTCGGTGCCGTGGGTGACCACCACGCCGCCGGTCTCCGCCGCCGCGAGCGCCTCCGCGGCGATGGCGAGCACGTCCGCCCGGGTCAGGTTGAAGCTGTGCGCCAGCATCACCTCGCGGACCGCCACCGCCCCGCCGTACCCGGCGGCGAGCTCCGCCCCGGGCACCGCCACCCGCACGCCGCCGCCCGCCGCGTCCGGCAGCGAGGCGATCGTGCCGCCGGTGGTGAGCACGGTCACCGGGGCGGTCACCGGGCCACCTCGGCGGCGGGCTCGACCGGGGCGGCGGCCACGCGGCGCCGTGCGCGGGCCGCGAGCAGGCAGTACAGGCCGCCCGCGACCAGGCCGCCGGACAGCCAGGAGAAGTCGGTGCCGCCGAGCATGCGGGCGATCGGCCCCTGCAGCGCGGGCACCATGCCGTACTCCCAGCTCCACGCCGCCACCAGGCCGAGGCCGAGGCTGACCAGCGCGGGCCGGTTCCACGCCCCGTACGGCCCGGCGTCGCCGAGGTAGAGCGCGGGCACGTCCACCCGGCCGCGGCGCACCACGAAATAGTCCACGAGCACGACGCTCGCCCACGGCGAGATCCACACCAGGATCGACACCATCCAGTGGTCGAACGCCCGGGCGAAGTCGTCGGCCTGCACGAACACCGCCAGCACCGTCGCGGCCACCGCGCCGGCGACCAGGGTGACCTTCCAGCGCGCGGCGCGGATGCCCACGGTGAGCGCGGCGAGCGAGCAGGAGTACAGGTTGAGGATGTTGGTCGCCACCGGGCCGTGCATGATCAGCAGCAGCACCGGCACCGCCATCACCCCGAACGTGGCGGTCACCAGCGTGGACGGGTCGCTGCCGCCGCCCGCGCTCGCCAGCCAGGCGCCGAGCGCGGCGAGCCACACCGTGGGCAGGTACATGCCGAGGAACGCCGCCCAGAACACCGAGCGGCCCGGCGTGCGGACCCGGACGAACCGGCTGTAGTCCGCCGAGTACGGCAGCCAGCTCACGCCCCAGCCGACGCCGATCGCGGTGAGCAGCCGGGTGACGGCGGTGAGCTTGTCGGCCGCGGTGACCGCGGTGGCCGAGGTCCAGTCCGGGGCCGTGGTGGCGAGCGCCAGCACGGTCATGATCGCCATGATGAGCACGGTGGCGGGCACCGTGTACTTCTCGAAGGTGCGGATGGCGTAGAAGCCGTACAGCGCCAGGCCGAGCTGGACCGCCATGATGACCCCGGCGACCAGGTACTTCAGGCCGAGGCCGCCGTGGATGCCGAGCTGGGCGAGGATCGCGATGACCAGGTCGAGCACCACCCAGGTGTTGACGCCGACCCAGCCCATCGCGAGCAGGCCCTGCACCACCCCGGGGACGATCGCGCCGCGCCGGCCGAACGCGGCGCGGCCCAGCACCATCTGGTTCACCCCGGTCCGGTGCCCGATGACGTTGAACACCCCGAAGACCGCGCAGCCCACCAGGTTGCCGACGGCGATCACCGCCAGCGTCTCGAGCAGGCTGAGCCCGAGCGTGATGCCGAGGGCGCCGAGCACCCAGTTGATCGGGGCGATGTTCGCCCCGGCCCAGATCCAGAACTGCTGCCAGGGGGTGGAGTCGCGGGACGCCGCCGGGATCGGCTCGATGCCGTGCTCGTCGAAGTGCCGCGGCGTCTCGGACCGGGGGAGATCACTGCTGGGCATGGCTTCCTCCTGTGCGTGATGGAGGCCACAAAATCACCGGTTGCCCGATTCGTGCAGTGGAGGAAGCTCCAAGGTTTCACCGGCTGCATGTGTACATTCACAGGCGCGCACCGTGCGGTCCCTGCTCGGCGACCTTTTCGGCGGCGCTCCACGTGTGGCAGCCGTGCAGTGCCGGGCCGGCGCGGGGAACGTCGGGCGCGATCCCCGCCGCACCCGGTGGGCGCGGCCCGCGCCGGATCTCGCGCGGGGTCACCCGGTGCCGGCCGCGTCCCGCCGGTGGCCGCGCGCGCGTCGCCGGGCCGCCCGGGCTGCCTGTTCGATCCAGGCGTAGGCCCGGCCCGGGGCGGAGTCATACGCCTGGCCGCGGATGATCGCGACGAGCCGCCAGACCCGCTCGGCGCGGGGGTCGTGCTCGTCGAAGGCGCGCAGCAGGTCGTCGAGGGTCTCGCCGCGCAGCGCCAGGATGCGGTCGAGCACGGGCCGCGCCTGCGGGGAGCCGGGGGCGATGCCCGCCTCGACGGCGGCGAGCGCCTCCGCGACGACCGCGGCGTTGGTCCGGCGGAGGTCGTCCGCGGCGCGCGGACCGCGCCAGTACTCCTCGCTCTCCCTGCGCAGGTTCTCCCGGAAGCCGGGGTCGGCGAACAGCTCGGCGAGTTCCAGCCATGCGTCGAGCTGGGCCGTGGTGGGCTCCTCGGGGAGCTCGGGCAGCATGGCGTCGCGCATCGCCGCCAGCCACTCGTGCCGGGCCCGGATGCCGCCGCCCACCTCGTCGATGAACTCGTCGACGAGCGCGGCCATCTCGGCGGGGCCGAGCTTGCCGAGCGCGTGCAGCCTGCGCAGGTCCTGCTCGTCCGGGGCGTCCTTGCCGAGCGCGACGCGGAGCACGGCCCGGGTCCGGCGCAGCGCGGCGAGCCGCGCCTCCACCGCCCGCAGGTGCAGCGCGAGCACCTGCTTGAGGTCGCTCTTCTCGCTGATCGAGCGGATCGTGGCGAGGTCGAGGCCGATCTCCCGCAGCGTGCGGACGAGCTCCAGCCGTACCCGGTGCTCGTCGGTGTAGCGGCGGTAGCCGGAGGCGGTGCGCGCCGGGGCGGGAAGCACCCCGGTGTCCGAGTAGAACCGGATGGTCTTGACGGGGATGCCGGTGAGTTCGGCGAGCTGTCCGATCGAATATTCCACTTGAGTCTCCAGTAACTGGAGACTTTAGCGTGGCCGCCATGGCGAAGAAAACGGTGGTCAGGGTCGTCACCCTGCACATATCGGCCGGTGAGGCGGGTCCGGCGACCGTCGGCAAGGACCTCGGCCCGCTCGGCATCAACCTGATGGAGTTCTGCAAGCGCTACAACGCGCTCACGGCGGATCGGCGCGGCTTCACGGTCCCGGCCGTGATCACGGTCTACGAGGACCGGTCGTTCGATCTGGCGATCAAGCAGCCGACGACGGCGTCGCTCATCCGCAAGGTGGCGGGCCTCGACAAGGGCGCGGCCAGGCCGGGGCGCGAGGGCGCCGGGGTCGTGACCACCGCCCAGCTCAAGGAGGTGGCCACGATCAAGCTGCCCGACCTCAACACCACCGACCTGGACAAGGCGGTCAGGATC
>QGUZ01000126.1 GCA_003242605.1 Actinomycetota bacterium | reverse complement strand
GACCAGCACTCGTCGAGGTGGTGGAGCACGATCTGGCGGCAGACCTTGCGCAGCACCTCCTCGCCCACCCGCTCGCGCAGCTCGGCGTACCGCTCCGGCGCGGTGGCGGCGAGCGACTCGGCCCCGGCGTCGCCGCAGAGCACCTTCTCCCGCTTCTCCAGCACCTGGGCGCGCTGCAGCTCGAGCAGCCGGGTGAACCGCCAGGTGTTGCGGTGGAGCTCCAGGTGCGCGCCCTCGGCGACCCGCTGCGCGTGGCCGACGATGTACCGGGCGTGCGGGTGCCGCACCATGCCGTCGTCGTCCGGCGGGGGCGGGGTCTCGTCCGGGGCGTACCGGGTGATCAGCTCGTCCTCGAGGCTGACGAAGAACACCGAGCCGCCCGGGTCGCCCTGCCGCCCGGCCCGGCCGCGGAGCTGGTCGTCGAGCCGGCTGCTCGGGTGGCGGCCGGACCCGATCACGTACAGGCCGCCGAGCTCGGCCACGCCCTCGCCGAGCCGGATGTCGGTGCCCCGCCCGGCCATCTGGGTGGACACGGTGACCGCGCCCTTCTGCCCGGCCCGGGCGATGATCTCCGCCTCCTCGGCGTCGTTCTTGGCGTTGAGCACCACGCAGTCGATGCCCTCGGCGGCGAGCCGCTCGGCGAGCCGCTCGGACTCGGCGACGTCGAGCGTGCCGATGAGCACCGGGCGGCCGGTGGCGTGCGCCGCGGCGACCTCGGCGACGAGCGCGCGCTCCTTGTCGGTGACCGTGGCGTAGATGCGGTCCGGCTCGTCGACCCGGATGCACGGCACGTTCGGCGGGATCACCGCCACCTGCAAGTCGTAGAACTCGCGGAGCTGCTCGCCGACCGCGACCGCGGTGCCGGTCATGCCGCACACCCGCGGGTAGCGGCCGATCAGCCCCTGCACGGTGATCGAGTCGAGGATGCGGCCGGTGTCGCTCGGCGGCAGCGACTCCTTCGCCTCGACCGCGGCCTGCAGCCCGTCCGGCCAGCGCTGCAGCAGCGCCACCCGGCCGCGGGAGGTGTTGATCAGCTGCACCTTGCCGTCCCGGACGATGTAGTCGACGTCCCGGACGAGCAGCGCGTGCGCGTGCAGCGCCAGGTTGATCTCGGTGAGCCGGTGCGCGTTCTCCTCGGCGAACAGGTCGATGCCGCCGAGCGCGGCCTCCACCGTGTCGATGCCCTTCGGGGTGAGGAAGACGTTCCGGCCCTCCTCGTCGATCTCGTAGTGGTAGCCCTTGACGAGCCGGCGCACCAGCGCGTCGGCCTCGGACGCGCCGAGGCCCCGCTCGGCGGACCCGGCGAGCACGAGCGGCACCCGGGCCTCGTCGACGAGCACCGAGTCCGCCTCGTCGACGATCGCCACGCCCGGCTCGGGCACGATCATGTCCTCCGGGTCGGTGACGAGCCGGTCCCGCAGCACGTCGAAGCCGATCTCGCTCACCGGCGCGTAGGTGACGTCGGCCTGGTAGGCGGCCTTGCGCTCCTCGCGGGTGGCGGTCTGGCCGATCCACCCGACCGACACGCCGAGCGCCTGGTACAGCGGGCCCATCCACTCGGCGTCCCGGCGGGCGAGGTAGTCGTTCACCGAGATCACGTGCACCCGGTGGCCGCGCAGCGCGTAGCCCACGGCGGCGAGCGCGCCGGAGAGCGTCTTGCCCTCGCCGGTCGCCATCTCCGCCACGTGGCCGTCGAGCAGCGCGAGGGTGCCGACGAGCTGCACGTCGTACGGCCGCATGCCGAGGGCGCGGCGGGCCGCCTCGCGCACCACCGCGCAGAACTCGGCGAGGTCGCCGATCGGCGGCTCGGGCAGCTCGGCCGCGGCGCGCACCCGCTCCTCGCGGCGCCCCGCCTCGGCCACGATCTTCTCGTATCGGCGGATGTCGACGCCGCCGGGCCGATCCAGCAGCCGCCTGATCATTCGCTTGATCGCCACGCGTCCTCCGTGCTCCGCTCCGGCCGCCGGCGCGGCCCGCCACCGCGACCTCGGTGGCTTCAACGCCGGTGCCGGTGTCCACGTTCCCACACCCGGGCGCGCCTCCGCTCGCCCGCGGCCGGCACGGCTCGCCGTACCTGACGGAAGATGGCAGGTTCGCCGCCGAGGATGGGCCCATGACGACGAACCCGACCGATGCGACGAGGCCCACCGTGACGACGGCGACGCTGCTGGGGGTGACGATCGACTGCGCCGAGCCCCGGCGGCTCGCCGAGTTCTACGCGACGATCCTCGGCTACGAGATCACCCACGCCGCGGACGAGTACGCGGCGATCGGCGACGGCGTGCACACCCTCTACTTCGTCCGGGTGCCCGAGCGCGCGCCCGCGCCGTGGCCGGGACCGGGCAAGCAGTTCCACCTCGACCTGCGGGTCCCGGACGTGCCGAAGGCGGTCGCCGACTACCTCGCGCTCGGCGCGACCAGGCCCGACTTCCAGCCCGGCGGGGAGCGCTGGACCGTGCTCGCCGACCCCGAGGGCCACCTGTTCTGCGTCACACCGCAGCCCTCGTGAGGGTCACGATGCGGTCGTGACTACGGCGTTCCCTGCAAGTGGGGTGAGCAGAGCCCGTAAGCTTGCTCCATGACCCGATCGACGTCCCTTTATGCGTTCCTGCCCGCATTCCTCGCCCGCGAGGGATGCCGATGACGTGGTTGGGGGTCTCGATCGCGCTCCTCGGGGCCTTGGGATACGCGCTCGGCGCGGCGCTGCAGCAGTACGAGGCCGTCGCCGACGGCGCGACGCTCAAGCTGGTACGGCGGCCCCGGTGGTGGATCGGCGGCGCCATCGGGTTCGCCGGGGCAGCGCTGCACGCGGTCGCGCTGAGCTTCGCCCCTCTGATCGTGGTCCAGCCGGTCAGCGTCACCACGCTGGTGTTCGCGGTACCGGTCGCCGCCTGGTTATACGGACGCCGCCCGCACCGCCTGGAGATCGTCGGCTCGATCGCGGTGACCGTCGGCCTGCTCGGCCTGGTGCTGATCGTGCCGGCGAGCAACACCCCGCCGTCGCTGAGCGACCGTGCGGCGGTGGGCTTCCTGGCGACCGTGGCGCTCATCGTGGTCGCCTGTCACCTGATCGCCCGGCGGCTCACCGGCGCGCCGAAGGCGATGGCCCTCGCCGTCGCCGCCGGGGCGGTCACCGCGTCGGTCTCCACCTTCGTACGGGTGGTGGGCGGCGGCCTGCACGGGGATCTCAGCCGCCTGCTGCACTGGTTCAGCCTCGCCATACCGGTGCTGCTCGTCTGGGCGGTGGTGCTGCTGCAGAAGTCGTACGCGGTGGGCTACTTCGGCGTCGCGTACGCGGTGGTCCAGGTCGTCGACCCGATCGTGTCGGTGCTCGCCGGGGTGCTGCTGCTCGGTGAGCCCGTGCCGACCGGCATCGGCAACGTCATCCCGGCGAGCATCGCCGCCGGGGTGCTCATCGCCGGGACCGTGATGCTCGGCCGGATGGCGCCCGACCGGATCACCAAGGATCGGTCGGCGACGCCCCCGGTGCCCGTCGGAGTGCCCTGACCGATCTCGCCGCGCCGGGCCCCGTTCCCGCTCCGGGAACGGGGCCCGGCGCTTTTCGCGCGCACCCCGGACGCGGCGTCAGGCCGCCTGCGGGGGACGCCAGGCGAACACCGCGTCGAATTGCCGGACGGCGGTGGCCGGGTCGAGCCGCCCGGCGATCGACAGGGCGAGGTCGCGTACGGCGACCGCGACCGGATTGGCCCAGGTGGCGACCCGGCCGATGGTGCGGGACCGCCGGGCGATCGCGGTGGTGCGGGGGAGCCGCGCGGCCGTGTACGCGGCCAGGTCGCCGGAGGTGGCCGCGACGTGGGCGAGCACCACGGCGTCCTCGATCGCCTGGCAGGCGCCCTGGCCCAGGTGCGGGGTCATCGCATGCGCGGCGTCGCCGATCAGCGCGATGCGGCCGGCGTGGTAGGCGGGCAGCGGGGTGTCGAGGCAGCGCAGGTCGGTGCGGATCACCGTCTCCGGCTCGGCCGCGGCGATCAGCCGCGGGATCGGGTCGGGCCAGCCCGCGAACAGCCGGGCGAGCTCGGCCCGCTCGTCGGGCGCGGTGGCCCCCTCCGGCGCCGGGGCGGTGAAGTAGCAGTAGATCCGGTCGCCGGTGAGCCCGGCCGCGCCGGACAGCAGGCCGCGGCCCCACACCTCGCCGTACGGGCACGGCCCCGGCGGCCGGGGGACGACGATGCGCCAGCTCGTGTGCCCGGTGTACACCGGACCGGGGTGGCCGGGGAACAGCTGCGCCCGGATCGCCGAGTCGATGCCGTCGGCGGCGACCACGAGGTCGGCGTCGAGGTCGCCCGCGTCGGTCTCCACCCGGCCGGTCGCCGGGTCGGCCCGCCGTACCACGGTGCCGAGGCGCAGCGCGTCCGGGGCGAGCCGGTCCGCGAGCAGGCCGACGAGCTCGGCCCGCATGAGCAGCACGATCGGCCGGCCGTACCGCTCGACGATCACCTCGGCCCGGGTTCGGTTCAGCCACCGGCCGTCGGCCCGGCGGATGCCCGCGTCGCCCTGCATCACCGAGCGGTCGCGCACGGCGTCGCCGAGGCCGAGCGACTCGAGCGCGGCGATCGCGTTCGGGGCGATGGCCACGGCCGAGCCCACCGGCTCCAGCCGCGGGGCCCGCTCGCACACCGTCACCCGCCAGCCGCGCCGCTCCAGCGCGACCGCCGCCGTGAGGCCGCCGATCCCGGCCCCGATCACCACCGCATGCTTCATGATCAGCTCCTTTACTACACCTGTAGTGTACTACATGTGTAGTCTGAGCTCGTGGTCTCCTCACGGGCGGAGCTCGTCGCGGACACGGCGCTCGCGCTGCTCGCCGAGCGCGGCATGCGCGGCCTCACCCATCGCGCGGTCGACGAGGCGGCCGGGCTGCCGCCCGGCTCCACCTCGAACGTCGCCCGCACCCGCGCCGCCCTGCTCGAGCTCGCCGTCGCCCGGCTCGTCGAGCTGGAGGCCTCCCGGGCGGGCGGGCTGGTCGAGGTGGCCGCCGCGTCCGACCTCACCGACCCCGACGTGCTCGCCGACCTCATGGCCGAGTTCGTGCACGGGCTGATCACCGTGGGCCGGGTCGCCACGATCGCCCGGTACGAGCTCGCGCTCGAGGCCACCCGCCGCCCCGAGCTGCGCCGGGTCTACGACGAGGCGGGCCGCGCCTACCGCGAGGGCGCCGTCGCCCTGCTCGCCGCCGCCGGGTCCCCCGATCCGGTACGGCACGGCCAGCGACTTGTCGCCTTCCTCGACGGCCTGGTCTTCGACGCGATCGCCGGCGCGGGCCCGGTGCCCGGCCGCGACGAGCTGCGCAGCGCGGTGCGCGAGGCGCTCGCCGGCATGCTCTCCCGCTGACCGGTCTGTCCTGGTCGTCCGGCCGCCGGGCCGTGCCGGGCGGGCCTCCTGGCGGGACATACCGGACGGTCGGTATGCTCGTGAGGGCTTTGTGACCGGGAGTGCGTGATGGGGCAGCAGCAGCCGTCCGGGCCGCCGGGACTCGACCTCGCCCGCCTCGGCCCGTACCTGGAGGCGGCGGGGGTCGCGGCCGGGCCGCTCACCGCCGAGGTGATCCAAGGCGGCATGTCGAACCTCACCTACCTGGTGCGCGACGCGGCCGGGAACCGGCTCGTGGTGCGCCGCCCGCCGCTCGGCCACGTGCTCGCCACCGCGCACGACATGGGCCGCGAGTACCGGGTGATGACCGCGCTCGCCGGCTCGGGCGTGCCGGTGCCGCGCACCCACCTGCTGTGCCGGGACGAGGAGGTGATCGGCGCCCCCTTCTACGTCATGGAGTACGTGCCCGGCATCGTGCTGCACGGCGGCGCGCCCCGGTTCGACCGCCCGGACCCGGCCGAGCGCGACGAGCGCGTGGCCCGACTGCTGCTCGAGCTGACCGACGTGCTCGCGCTGCTGCACCGGATCGACCCGGCGGAGGTGGGGCTCGCGGACTTCGGCCGCCCCGAGGGCTACCTGGAGCGGCAGGTGCGGCGGTGGAAGCGGCAGCTCGACGCCTCCCGCAGCCGCGAGCTGCCCGGCATCGACCTGCTGCACGAGCGGCTCGCCGCGACCGTGCCGCGGCCGTCCGGGCCGGGGTCGATCGTGCACGGCGACTTCAAGCTCGGCAACGCCGTGATCACCCCGGACGGCCGGATCGGCGCGGTGCTCGACTGGGAGATGGCGACCCTCGGCGACCCGCTCACCGATCTGGCGCTGTTCCTCCTGTACAGCGAGGCCGAGGGGTACGGCGACGGCCTCGCCGAGCGGTACGCGGAGGCCACCGGGCGCGAGCCGTACCGGCTCGGCTGGTACGTCGGCCTTGCCTGCTTCAAGCTCGCCGTGATCTCCGAGGGCATCCACTACCGGCACGGCCGGGGGCTCACCGTGGGCGCGGGCTTCGACACGATCGGCGACCAGGTGCTGCCGCTGGTGGAACGCGGGCTGCGGGCGCTGAAGGAGGACTGAATGGACTTCACCTTCGACGAGGTCACCGAGCGGCTGCGGGAGCGGCTGCTCGCCTTCATGGACGAGTGCGTCTACCCGGCCGAGGCGGAGTTCGAGGCCCAGGCGGCCGAGTCGGGGTGGCGGCCGCCGCCGGTGCTGGAGCGGCTCAAGGCCGAGGCGCGCCGCCGCGGCCTGTGGAACCTGTTCCTGCCCGGCGAGTACGGCGCGGGCCTCACCAACCTGCAGTACGCCCCGCTCGCCGAGATCATGGGCCGCAGCCCGCGGATCGCCCCGGCCGCCACCAACTGCGCCGCACCGGACACCGGCAACATGGAGCTGCTCGCCCTGTTCGGCACCCCAGAGCAGCGCCGCACCTGGCTGGAGCCGCTGCTGCGCGGCGAGATCCGCTCGGCGTTCGCGATGACCGAGCCGGACGTGGCCTCCTCGGACGCCACCAACATCGCCACCCGGATCGAGCGCGACGGCGACGCGTACGTGATCAACGGCCGCAAGTGGTTCATCACCGGGGCGATGAACCCGGACTGCCGGATCTTCATCGTGATGGGCAAGACCGACCCGGACGCGCCGAAGCATCGGCAGCAGAGCATGGTGCTCGTGCCCCGCGACACCCCCGGGCTGACGGTCCGGCGCGGCATGCAGGTGTTCGGCTACACCGACGCCGACCACGGCGGCCACGCCGAGGTGATCTTCGAGAACGTGCGGGTGCCGGTGAGCAACCTCATCGGCGAGGAGGGCGGCGGCTTCGCGATCGCCCAGGCCCGGCTCGGCCCCGGCCGCATCCACCACTGCATGCGGCTGATCGGCATGGCCGAGCGGGCGCTCGAGCTCATGTGCCGGCGGGCCTGGTCGCGCACCGCGTTCGGCGCGCCGCTCGCCCACCAGGGGGTGATCCAGGACTGGATCGCCGAGGCCCGGGTGACGATCGAGCAGCTGCGGCTGCTCGTGCTGAAGACCGCCTGGCTCATGGACACGGTGGGCAACAAGGGCGCGCACACCGAGATCCAGGCGATCAAGGTCGCCGTGCCGAAGGCCGTGCAGGAGATCATCGACCGGGCGATCCAGGTGCACGGCGGCGGCGGGGTGAGCCAGGACTTCCCGCTCGCCGCGCTGTGGGCGGCGGCGCGCACGCTGCGGCTCGCGGACGGGCCGGACGAGGTGCACAAGCGCTCGCTCGCCTGGCGGGAGCTGAAGCGGTACCAGGGGTGAGACGCGGGCGGGGCGCGGCGGGCCGCTACGGGCGGAGCGCGGCGAGCAGCAGGTCGGCGAAGTAGCGGCCGATCTCCTGGCCGGAGAGCGGGCCCTCCGGGTTGTACCAGATGCCGAGGTGGTGGACCGAGCCGAAGAAGAAGTCCACCACCATCTCGGCGGGCACCGCGTCGCTGAACACGCCCGTGCGCTGGCCCTCGAGCACCAGGTCGCGGAACCGCTCGTGGTAGCGCCGCCGGTCGGCCCGCACCGCCTTCTGGATCTCGGGGGCGAGCTGGTGCATCGAGCGGAAGAAGATCTTGGAGTCGTCGAGGTTCTCGATCGTGGTCACCACGACGTCCATCGCGGCGGCGTGCAGCCGCTCGGCGACCGGCGCGTCCATGTCGGCGAACCGGTTGAGGCGCTCCATCTGCATGCGGAGCACCCGCGCGTAGATCTCCTGCAGCAGGTCGTCCTTGGACGTGAAGTAGTGGTACATCGCGCCCTTGGTGACGCCCGCCGCGTCGACGATCTCCTGTACCGACGTGCGCTCGAAGCCCCGCTCGGCGAACAGCCGCGTCGCCGCGCTGAGCAGGCGCTGCCGTACCGGCTCCGCGGCCGTGGAGCCCCGGCCTCCGCCACGCGCCATGGGATCTCCCTCCTCGCCCCCGTCAAGGATACCGACTGGTCGGTTGGAAGGTTGGCGCATCTCTACAACGAATCGGCCCGTGCGCTATCGAAAATTCATCCATTCGAGGTGTTGTTTTATCACCGACGCTGGCTCACATTGATGTCCGGGGTATGTCCGCTCCGACTCACGTGTGAGCCCTAGGCGAGGGGGGCCCGAACCGTGGCCGGTGGATCGATCTATGTGTCGCAGGACGAGAAGTACAGCGGCACCGATCAGATCGTTTACGAGAATCTCTGGGCCCAGGGGCGTGAGGCTCGGCTGAAACGGCGGGGCGTCATCGCGGTGATCGGCCTGATCATCGGCGTGGTGCTCGCCATCCGGTTCTCGCTCAACTCGTTCGTGATGGCCGTGCTCGGCGCGATCGTCGCGGCCGGCACCGACTTCTTCCTCGCCTGGCGCGCCCACGAGGCCACCGCGGTGTGGCGGGGCAAGCGCCGGGGCGACGTCATCACCGGGCGCATCCTGCGCCGCACGCTGCACCGCCGCGGCTACCGCGTGCTCGACGGCCGCTCCATCCCCGGCAAGGCCTCGGTCGACCACCTGGTGATCGGCCCCGGCGGCATGTGGGTGATCGACAACGAGGCGTGGGCGCCGGACACCGACATCGCGCGGTACGGCTCGCGCCTGTTCCTCGGCGAGCGGACCGGCACGAAGGTGGCCCAGGAGCTCATCAAGGTCGCGAACGAGTTCGCCGAGCTGCTCGGCCGGGAGACCGGCATCACGGTCGAGGCGAAGCCGCTGCTCGCGGTGCACGGTGGGAAGATCACCGCCGGCGAGCACGCGCGCGGCGTCATCGTCGCCGAGGGCATCACCGTGCTCTACCCCCGGCGCATCCCGCGCTGGATCCTCTCCCACCCGACCAGTGAGCTCACCGAGGAGCAGGTCGACCTGCTCGCCCGTACCGCGGCCCGCATCCTGCGCCGCGCCTGACCGTCGCACCGCCGCGAGCCTGCCGTCCGGGCGAGGGCGTGCGGGCTCGCCGCCGTGCCGTTCCCGTGCCGTGCGCGGGGCGTCCCCGGGCCAGCCGCTCCGGCCGTCGCGTGACGCCTGCGAACGAGGCGTGCCTTCCGGCGGCGCCGGGGCCGCGGACGTGTGCATCCTGCACGTACCGAATGATGTTCTAGGTGGGATACCCCTTGTCTGGTTCGAAGCACTCTGCCGGATGCGCTACGCTTTTCGTGTCTCGCGCCGCTAGCTCAACTGGCAGAGCAGCTGACTCTTAATCAGCGGGTTCGGGGTTCGAGTCCCTGGCGGCGCACTCGCCGTACGCCGGGCATCCGTGGATTCCGCGGGTGCCCGGCGGCGTTTCTACGGCCTTTTTCCCGGCCGTTCCGGCCGGGTCCCACTGGGGCACGGGTCTCACCCGGCGATCTCGAGGACGATGTCCCGCCCGTCGCCCACGAAGGCGACGTCGCGGAGGTCGCCGATCCACAGGCCGGCGGGCGGCCGGGAACGCCCGGGCGCGGTGCCGACGCCGACCACCCGGGCCCCCGCGGCCTTGCCCGCGGCCACCCCGGCGGGGGAGTCCTCGAAGACCACGCAGTCGGCGGGGTCCACGCCGAGCGCGCGGGCCGCGGCGAGACAGCCCTCCGGATGCGGCTTGCCCTCCCGCACGTCGTCCGCGGAGATCACGACGCGGGGTTCGGGCAGCGCCGCGGCGCGCAGCCGGGTGCGCACGAGGGCCCCGCCGCCCGAAGTGACGACCGCCCAGCGTCCCGCGGGGAGCGCGCAGAGCAGCCGCCGCGCCCCCGGCACCTCCGCCAGGCCGTCCACCTCGGCCGGCTCGCGTTCCTCCAGGCGCCGCGCCTCCGCGTCCGCGCCGAGCCAGGGCGCCGCCAGCCGGACGAGCTCGACGTCCCGGCGTCCGCGCGACAGCTCGGGCACCCGCCGCGCATCCAGCCCGTGCGCGGCGGCCCACTCCCGCAGCACCCGGTCGATCACCGGCTGGGAGTCGACGAGCACGCCGTCGCAGTCGAACAGGATCCCGGCGCAGCGCAGGGTCGAGGGCATCGGCCTCCCTTTCGTCGAGCCGCCGCGAAGATCTCGAACGTCGCCGCCGGGCCCGGCCCGCGTCAACGGCGCGCCGGTCAGTCGAGCAGGCCGGCGTCGTGCACGAGGATCGCGGCCTGCACCCGGTTGCTGAGCGCGAGCTTGGCGAGCACCCGGCTCATGTGCGCCTTCACCGTCGACTCGCTCATGTACAGCCGGTCGGCGATCTCCGCGTTGCTCAGCCCGCGCGCGGCCGCCACCACGACCTCCCGCTCCCGCTCGGTGAGCGCCTCCAGCCGCTTGCGCGCGGCCGCCGCCCGCGCCGAGCCGTGCGCGGTGAACTCCTCGATGAGCCGCTTGGTGACGCTCGGGGAGAGCATCGCGTTGCCCTCGACCACCGTGCGCACCGCCTGGATCAGGTCCTTCGGCGGGGTGTCCTTGAGCAGGAACCCGACCGCGCCGTGGCGCAGCGCGGTGTGCACGTACTCGTCCAGCTCGAACGTGGTGAGCATGACGATCTTCGGCGGGTCGGGCAGCCCGGCGATGCGCTCGGTCGCGGTGAGCCCGTCGACGCCGGGCATCCGGATGTCCATGAGTACCGCGTCGGGCCGGTGCCGGATGGCCTGCTCGACCGCCTCGCCGCCGTCGGCCGCCTCGGCGACCACCGCGATGTCCCCGGCGGACTCGAGGATCATCCGCAACCCCTGGCGCACCAGCTGCTCGTCGTCGACCAGCAGCACGCGAATCACGGGGAACCTCCGGCCCGGACATCCGACTTTCGTGGGGGGTCGATCGTAGACGATCGGCCGATCCCGCCGCCCTCGCTCCGCCGAACCATCGTAGTGACCTGCAACTCGGCCGTGAGGAGGGACGATGACAGGCCTGCCGGCTCCCGGCGGGGTGGCCGCGGCGGCGTGTGAGCTCACCAAGGTGTACGGCGAGGCGGCCACCCGGGTGGTCGCGCTCGACCGGGTGTCGGTGACGATCCCGGCCGGGCGGTTCACCGTCATCATGGGGCCGTCCGGCTCCGGGAAGTCCACCCTGTTGCACTGCATGGCCGCGCTGGAGCGGCCCACGTCCGGGCGGGTGCTGATCGACGGCGCCGACGTCTGGTCGCTCGGCGAGCGGGAGCGCACCCGGCTCCGCCGGGACCGCCTCGGCTTCGTGTTCCAGGCGTTCAACCTGGTGCCGACGCTGAGCGCGCTGGAGAACATCCTGCTCCCGGCCCTGCTCGCCCGCCGTACCGTGGACCGCGACTGGCTCGACCGGGTGGTGGCGACGGTACGGCTCGGCGACCGGCTGGGCCACCGGCCGAGCGAGCTGTCCGGCGGAGAGCAGCAGCGGGTGGCGGTCGCCCGGGCCCTGGTGACCCGGCCCGCGGTCATCTTCGCCGACGAGCCCACCGGCAACCTCGACGCCCGCACCGGGGCGGGCGTGCTCGCGCTGCTGCGGGACGTCGCCGGGCAGGGCGGCGCCGCGGTGGTGATGGTCACCCACGACCCCGCGGCCGCCTCCTACGGCGATCAGGTGATGTTCCTCGCCGACGGCCGGATCCGGGACGCGCTGCCGGACCCCACCGTGGACGCGGTGGTGGAGCGGCTGCGGCGGCTGGAGCCGGTGGCCGCGCGCGGGGAAGGAGGCCGGCCGTGATCCGGCTCGCGCTGGGGGAGCTGCGGGCCCGCCCGGCGCGGCTGCTCGCCACCCTGCTCTCGGTGGCGCTCGGCGTCGGGTTCGTGACCGGCTCGCTGGTGCTCGTCGACTCGGTGCGCGCCGCGTTCGACGACCGGTACGTGGACGGCGGGCGGGGCGCCGCGGGCGTGGTGCGCCCCGCCGGCGGCCTGCGGACCCAGCGGTACGCGCGGGTGCCCGGCCGGGTGGCGGCCGCGGTGGCCGCCGCGCCGGGCGTGGCCGCGGTCGCCCCGGTGCACCGGGAGACCGTGCTGCTCGCCCGCCCGGACGGGGAACGGCTCGAACCCCGGGGCGGCGGCTCCCGCCTCGACCGGGCCGGGCTGTACCTCGGTAACTGGATCGCCGACCCGCACCTCCGCGATCAGACGCTGCGCGCCGGCCGCCCGCCCGCGACGGCCGCCGAGGCCGCGATCCACCGGCACACCGCCGCGGCGTACGGCCTCGGCGTCGGGGACCGGGTGCGGCTGGTGCTGCCCGCCGCCGCGTTCCAGGCGACGATCACCGGGGTGTTCGACTACGGCGACGCCGACCCCGCGCCGAACGCGCCGCTGTTCACGCCGGGCGTGCTCGTCACCACGGAGGCGGCCGCGGCGCGGCTCGGCGACCCGGTCGAGCTGCGGGTGTCCGCCGCGCCCGGGGTGTCCGCCGAGCGGCTGCGCGGCGCGGTCGCGGCGGCGGTGGGCGATCGCGACTACGAGATCGTCCCGGCCGAGACCGCCGCCCGGGACACCTTCGAGCTGATCTGGCGGATGAACCTGGGGCCGCTCGCCACCGGGATGTCGGTGTTCGCCGGGATCACGGTGCTCGCGGCCGGGCTGATCGTGTACACCACGTTCGCGGTGACCGTGGCGCAGCGCACCCGCCGGTACGCGCTGCTGCGGCTGATCGGCGCGGGCCGCGGCCAGGTGGCCGTGATCGTGCTCGTCGAGGCGCTCGCGATCGGGCTGGCGGGCGGCGTCGCCGGGATGCTGCTCGGGTACGGCGTGGCCGAGGGGCTGCGGCTGCTGTTCGCCGCGGCCGGGGTGGACCTCGTGCTCGGGCCGGGCGACCCGACCGTGCTGAGCCCGCGCAGCGCGCTGATCGGCCTGCTCGCCGAGCGGGCCGCCGCCGGGCTCGCCGCGCGCCCGGCCGCGGCGCGCGCCGGGCGGGTGCCGCCGATGCGGGCGCTGCGCGAGGCCGACC
>QGUZ01000453.1 GCA_003242605.1 Actinomycetota bacterium | reverse complement strand
GGCGGGTGTTCCGCATGGCGCCGCTGCAGCACCACTTCGAGCTGTCGGGCTGGGCGGAGACCACGATCGTGGTCCGGTTCTGGCTGATCTCCGCGCTCTGCGTCGCCCTCGGCCTCGGCATCTTCTACGTCGAGTGGATGCCGAACGCCTGACCGGGCGCGCGGCGGCGCCGGGCGGCCGGCGGGCCGCGGGCCGCACCCGCGCATCGGACCCGCACTTCGGACCCGCACATCGGAACGGACAGGGGGCGTGAACGTTGGGACGTGAGTCGGCGCGGACGGTGTGCGTCGCCGGGCTGGGGGTGTCGGGCGCCGCCGCCGCCCGCGCGCTCGCCGCCGAGGGCGACCGCGTGGTGGTCGTGGAGGCGCGGGACGGGGAGCGGCAGCGCGCGCTCGCCGCCGAACTCGCCGCGGCCGGGATCGAGGTCGTCTTCGGCGAACCGGCCGGGCCGCCGGAGGGCACCGGGCTCGTCGTCACCTCGCCGGGCTGGCGGCCGGACCACCCGTTCCTCACCGCCGCCGCGGCCGCGGGCATCGAGGTGATCGGCGAGGTCGAGCTCGCCTGGCGGATGCGGCCCCCCGCCGCCGCGCCCTGGCTCGCGGTGACCGGCACCGACGGCAAGACCACGACGGTGCGCATGCTCGCCGCCATGCTCGCCGCGGCCGGGCGCAAGACCGTCGCGGTGGGCAACGTCGGCGCCCCGATCGTCGAGGCGGTGCGCGGGCCGTACGAGGTGCTCGCCGTGGAGCTGTCGAGCTTCCAGCTGCACTGGTCGCGCAGCCTCGCCCCGCGGGCCGCCGCGATCCTCAACATCGCCCCCGACCACCTCGACTGGCACGGCTCGCTCGAGGAGTACGTCCGGGTGAAGGGCACGCTGTACGAGCGGGCGCCGGTGATCGTGCACAACGCCGACGACGAGTGGCCGACCCGGCTCGCCGCGCCGTACCGGGACCGGCCCGACCGGCGCGTGGTCGGCTTCACCCTCGACGTGCCCCGCCCCGGCCAGCTCGGGGTGGTGGAGGACCTGCTGGTGGACCGGGCGTTCACCGACGACCCGGTGCGCAACGCCGCCGAGCTCGCCGAGCTCTCCGACGTGCGGCCGTTCGCCCCGCACAACGTGGCGAACGCGCTCGCCGCGGCCGCGCTCGCCCGGGCGTACGGAGTGCCGCCCGAGGCGGTCCGGCAGGGGCTGCGCGACTTCAAGCCCGACCCGCACCGGATCATGCACGTGGCCACGGTAAACGGGGTCGCCTACGTCGACGACTCCAAGGCCACCCAGGCGCACGCCGCGGCCGCCTCGCTCGCCGCCTACCCGTCGATCGTGTGGATCGCCGGCGGCCTGCTCAAGGGCGCCGACGTCGACGACCTGGTACGGCGGGCCGCCCCGCGGCTGCGCGGCGCGGTGCTGATCGGCACCGACCGCGGCGTGATCCGTGACGCATTGGCGCGACACGCCCCGAACGTCCCCGTGGTCGAGGTCACCGGGGACCACACTGACGTCATGGACCGTGTCGTGGCGGAGGCCGCCCGGCTCGCCTCGCCCGGCGACACCGTGCTGCTCGCCCCCGCCGGGGCGTCGTTCGACATGTTCGCCAACTACGTCGAGCGCGGTGAGGCGTTCGCGCGGGCGGTGCGGCGGCTGCCCGGGTACCGGGAGGACGGCCCGGGCGGGGACGCCGCGCAAGGCGCCGCCGCGGAGACCGAGGAGACCGGAGGGGGCAGGGCCGGGTGACCGAGGAGCCGCCGTCGCGCGCCCGGGGCGCCGCGCAGGCGACCCGGAGGCGACCCGCGGCCGACCCCGCGCCCGCGGGGCCGGCGGGCGGCCGTGCGCGTCCCCGCCAGGCGGTCTCCGGGCTGCGCGAGCTGCTCAACCGGCCGCTCACGTCGTACTACCTGGTGCTCGGGTGCAGCATGCTGCTGCTCGCGCTCGGGCTGCTCATGGTGCTGTCGGCGTCGAGCATCGAGGCGATCCAGGAGACCGGTACCCCGTTCTACTGGTTCCTCAAGCAGTCGATCTCGGCCGCGATCGGCATCCCGATCATGTGGGTGTGCTCCCGGCTGCCGCCCCGGTTCTTCCGGCTCGCCGGGTACCCGCTGATGATGCTCTCCATCCTCGGGCTGCTCATGGTGCTGTTCGTCGGCACCGCGCAGCTCGGCGCGCAGCGGTGGATCGACGTCGGCCCGTTCTACCTGCAGCCCTCCGAGCCCGCCAAGCTCGGCCTGGTGCTGTGGGGGGCGGACCTGCTCGCCCGCAAGGCGCGGCGCGGGATGATCGAGTGGCGCCATCTGCTGCTGCCGCTGCTGCCCGGCACGGTGATCCTCGCGCTGCTCGTCATGCTCGGCAGCGACCTCGGCACCACGATCGTGCTGCTGCTGATCTTCCTCGCGCTGCTGTGGGTGGTCGGGGTGCCGGTACGGCTGTTCGCGGGGGTCATGGGGGTCGCCGCGCTCGCCACCGGCATAATGATCGCGGTCGAGCCGTACCGGCTGGAGCGTATCTTCGGGTTCCTCGACCCGGAGCAGCACGCCCAGGGCTCGGGCTACCAGGCGATGCAGGGCCGCATCGCGATCGGCTCGGGCGGGTGGTTCGGCCTCGGGCTGGGCAGCAGCCGGCAGAAGTGGGCCTGGGTACCGCACGCCGAGAGCGACTTCATCTTCTCGATCATCGGCGAGGAGCTCGGCCTCATGGGCACCCTCGTCGTGGTCGCCCTGTACGGCCTGCTGGGCTACGCCGGGCTGCGCATCGCGGCCCGGGTCACCGACCCGTTCGTCCGCCTCGCCTCCTCGGCCGCCGTCGCCTGGATCGTGGGGCAGGCGATCGTCAACATCGGCGCGGTGATCGGCCTGCTGCCGATCACCGGCATCCCGCTCCCGCTGGTGTCGTACGGCGGTAGCGCGCTGTTGCCGACGCTCGCCGCGCTTGGCATGTTGTTGTCGTTCGCGAAAACGGAGCCGGGCGCGGCGCAGGCCCTCGCCGCCCGCGGGCCCGGCCCGGTGGCAAGGGCTCTAAGCTGGCTTGGCCTGAGCGGCGCGGTGGCCCGAGCGCGTCGCCCGCGCGGACGCGATCCGGAAAGACGAGCACGTGGAGTGAAGGGACCGACATGAGGGTGGTCCTCGCCGGCGGCGGGACGGCCGGCCATATCGAACCGGCGCTTGCGCTCGCCGAT
>QGUZ01000125.1 GCA_003242605.1 Actinomycetota bacterium | reverse complement strand
TCGTCGCGCTGGTCTTCGCGGACACCGAGAACCAGCCGATGACCAAGGCGCTCCAGTCCCAGATGCGGCAGTTCGGCACCAACGTGGACGTGCTCGCCCCCGGCTCGTTCCTCTCGGTGATCATCCCGCTCATCCTCTTCTTCGCCTTCCAGCGCTACTTCGTCCAGGGCCTGCTGGCCGGCTCGGTCAAGTAGCCCGGAGGGCCCCGGCCTTCGGCGCCCGCCTCGCGGGGGCAAACGGGCGCCGAAGGTCCCCGTTCGGGCCGGGCGGCCCACCCCTGCGCGGGGGTGCCGCCCGGCCGGCACGCGGGCGCCGGCCCGGCGTCGCGACGACCCCGCGGCTGTCGGAGGCCGCGGGTAGAGTGAACGGCCATGTCAGGTCGTCCGTTGCATGAGATCGTCGAGGCGGGCTGGGCCAAGGCCCTGGAACCCGTCGAAGGCCGGATCCGAGCGCTCGGCGAGTTCCTTCGCCAGGAGATCGCCGCGGGCCGGGGCTACCTGCCGGCCGGGGAGAACGTGCTGCGCGCCTTCAAGCAGCCCTTCGACGAGGTGAAGGTGCTCATCGTCGGGCAGGACCCCTACCCCACCCCCGGGCACGCCATCGGCCTGAGCTTCTCGGTCTCCCCCGAGGTCCGCCGGCTGCCCGGCAGCCTGGTGAACATCTTCAAGGAGTACATGTCCGACCTCGGCCTCCCGCATCCCTCCAACGGGGACCTGACGCCGTGGACGCAGCAGGGCGTGCTCCTGCTCAACAGGGTGCTCACCGTGCGGCCCGGCAAGCCCGCCTCGCACCGGGGCAAGGGCTGGGAGGAGGTGACCGAGCAGGCGATCCGCGCCCTGGTCGCGCGAGGCAAGCCGCTCGTCGCGATCCTGTGGGGCCGCGACGCCCGCAGCCTCAAGCCGCTGCTCGGCGAGGTGCCGTGCATCGAGTCCGCCCACCCCAGCCCGATGTCGGCCGCGAACGGCTTCTTCGGCTCGCGGCCGTTCAGCCGGGCGAACCGCCTGCTCGAGCAGCAGGGGGCGACGCCCATCGACTGGAAGCTCCCCTAAGGTGGCCACAGGCCGCACACAGGGGGTTTCCACATGATCGTTGCATTCTCCGTGACCCCGCTCGGGGTCGGCGAGGGCGTCTCCGAGCCGGTGGCCCGGGCGGTCAAGGTCGTCCGGGAGAGCGGGCTGCCCAACCGCACCGACCCGATGTTCACCACGATCGAGGGCGAGTGGGACGAGGTGATGGACGTGGTCAAGCGCGCCGTCGAGGCGGTGGCCGAGGTCGCCCCGCGGGTCAGCCTCGTCCTCAAGGCCGACATCCGGCCGGGCGTCACCGGCGCGATGACCGCCAAGCTCGAGTCCCTCGAGCGGCACCTGTCCTGACCCCGGTCAGGAGCTGAGCAGCTCCTCCCGGCGGGCGAGCAGCTCGTCGCGCCGGGCGCGGATGCCGTCGCGGCGGGTGGCGAGCTCATGCAGGGTGGCCTCGATCCACCGGGCCACCTCCGCGACGGCCTCGCCGGTGCGCTTGATCCGGCTGTGCCGCACCGCGTCGACGATGATGTTGTCGAAGAACATGTCGGCGAACCAGCGCATGTCGATCTCGGGCAGCCGCGGCTCGGCGTGGATGCCGACGTCGGCGAGCTCCCGGCCGAACGCGTCGAGGGCGCGCTGGGCGTGCCAGGCGGCCTGGTCGGCCTGGCGCAGGTGACCGTGCTCGACGAGGTCGGCGAGGCCGCCACCGCCGAACATGTCCCAGGTCGAGGCGCCGCGCGCGGCGCCGAGGTTGTGCAGCACCTGCGCCACCGCCTGCCCGGCGGAGACGCCAGCCCGGTGCGCCTCCTCATGCTCGCGCAGGTCGGCCTCGGCGTCGGCGAGCGCGCGGGCGATGCCGGTGAGCTCCCGGGCGCGCGCGTCGCCGGAGGCGAGGAGCTCGCGCTCCCTGCGGGCGAGCGCCTCCTCGAACCGGCGCTGCACGCCGTCGAGCTCGGCGAGCTCTTCCTCCACTGCGCGCAGGTCGGACAGCAGCCACTCGAGCCGGTTGCGCTGGCCGTCGAGGCGGAGCCGCGCCGCCTCGGCCTCGGCCCGCTCCCGGGCGAGCCTCTCCTCCTTGCCGCCGGTGAGCGCGGCGAGGAAGGCCCGGAACCCGTGCTCCAGCCGGGCGACGTCGCCCTCCTCCTTGGCGAGCGCGGCCTCGAGCTCGCCGATGAGCGCGCGAACCTCGCGGACGCGCGTGTCGAGCACGGCCCGCTCGCGGGTGAGGCGCTCGAAGCGCCGCACGTGCTCCCGAAGCGTGCGGATGTCGTCGTCCGGCCCGGTCCGGCCGTGGGAAGCGGTGGCGTCGAAATCGGTCACGTCACTCGGGACGTACGAGCCGCCCCGAACGTTCCCTCACGGCTTCCGCCCGACGCCGCCCCACCCGATCGAAGAGAGCCGCGCGACCACCTGGAGCGGGATGAACTTCTCCTGCGGGATGAGCTCGAAGTCGCCCAGGAACGCCTTGATCTCCTCCACCGTCCTCGGGTTGAAGCCGGGTGCGGAGGCGGCGTAGACCTCGCTCACCGTCGCGACGTCGCCCTCCCGCGCCGGCCTGCGGACCATGTGGGAGATGCCGAGGTAGCTGCCCGGCGCGATGCGCCGCCGGATCTCGGCGACCTGCTCGCTCGGGTCCTCGAGGAAGTGGAGGATCGCGAAGAGCAGGACGGCGACCGGCTCCTTCTCGTCGATCAGGCCGGTGGCGAGCACCTTGGTCCACAGGTCGTCGATCTCGCACAGGTCGGCCTGGACCATGGCGACGTTCGGCGAGCTGGCGAGCAACGCCCTGCCGTGCACGCACACCACCGGGTCGTTGTCGACATAAACGACACGGGCGTCCGGATTGACCTCTTGGGCGACCTCGTGCACGTTTTTCTGGGTCGGCAGACCGGCGCCGATGTCGATGAACTGCGTGATGCCCGCTTCGCCGGCGAGGAATCGGACGACGTTGCCCAGAAACTCGCGGTGCTGCCGCGCCCCTTCACGGGACTCGGGGAACGCCTTCAGCACCCGCTCCGCGGCGGCACGGTCGACGGCGAAGTTGTCCTTGCCCCCGAGCATGTAGTCGTAGATCCGCGCGATGTTCGGCGTGCTGACATCGACACCGGCAGGGGCGCGTTCGGTCATGCACGTTCTCCTTGGGCGTTTGGATGATCCGGCGACGTCCGAGGAAAGAAGGCTTCCGCGTTCGCTGATCGCCGTACCGCAGCGATAATAGCGCCCTCGAACTTTTCTTCGCCGAAAATGCCGACATTTTCGTACGCATAGATGTTTCACGCCGCTCGCCCCCGCAGGTCCTGCCGGAGCGGGGGCGCCCCGGCGCAGGCGAGACAGGGCGCACCACCGGGATCGTCGCCGAACGTCACCGGCGGCCGGATGCGGAGCACCTGCACGGCAGGGCCGGCCTTCGGCGCCCGGGCGCCCCGTGGCACGTCCGCGGGCGCCGCCTCCGCCGGTGTGCCGCACGGCGGCCACTCCGGGAATGCCTGAGCCGGGCGGATCTCGGGTGCCGCCACGTGCCAGGGTGCCTCCTTCCGGGCCGGTGCGCCTGACGCCTCGGCCCACGGGCTTTCCCTCTCGGACCGTTCCATATGCCACGGATCTGATGGAAGTGACGCTTCCCACCGTGGCACGCGCGCGGCGTCCGCCCGGGTCGCCGGATGACCGAACGGCTCACCGGGCGGCACGCGCACGAGGGCGAGCCGTACCAGGGCGTACCGCCACGGCGGAGCGGCGATGGGGGCGGCCGCGCTCCGCCGGTGGCCGTGGGCGCGGACGGCCGCGCCGGGGACCGGGGCCGGGTGCGGGAGGCGGTGGACGCCGCGGTGGCCGGGCCGCCGCGCGGCGCAGCGCCGGCCGTCGATCCGGAGGTGGCCGCACATCGTCCGCACCCCGCCCGCGGGGTGGTCCGCGAGCCAGGCGAGGTGGTCGTCGAGCAGTCGCTGCGCGGCCGCGCGCAGGAAGTCGAAGGGGTGCCGTCCGGGCGCCCAGGCGTCGGACGCCAGCATGAGTTCGGGCAGGCCGAACCGGCACAGGCCGCGTGTGGTCACCGACCAGCGCGGGCCGCGGGCGCACGCCCGGCCGCCGGTGGCGCGGGCCTCGTCCCCTCGCCCGGCGCCCGGCGCGGCGGCCCGGTCCGCCGGGCCGCGGGTCCGGGCCGATCGGGCGGGATCGCCGCGCAGCCCGGGCGGCGGGGCGGCGCAGGCCGGGGGCCGCCGGTGGGAGGGGTGGGCGGCGCGGGTCTCGACGCGCCACCCGAGCCAGTCGTCGGTGAGCGCGAGGGTCCCCTCCGCCGGGGACGGGGCCGGGTCGGCGGCGACGATCCGGCCGGTGATCGCATCGGTGACGACACCGTCGTAGGCGTCCGCGATCGCCCGGGCCGCCGCGCGGGCGACGAGCGCGGCCCTCGGCTGCGCCGCGGGCGGAGCCGTGCTCGCCACGGCGACGTGGGAGGGCGGGTGCCAGACGATCGTCAGCCGGTCGGTGCCGAGGGCCGCGGCGGCCTCCCGGCGGTGCGGGTGGGGGATGCGCCAGGGCACCACCGCGGACGGATCGTCCGGTGCCCGGTCCACGGTGACGAGGTAGCGCGTGGTGGTCACCTCGGGCACGGCGAAGCTGATCTGCATGGCGGCCTCCTTGCGTCGAACCGCCCACAGCATGCGCCGCCGGTCGCCACCGCCGCCCAGCAGAACGCGGTTCTGTGGATAACCGTGGCCGCGGCGGCCCGCCGTACCGCCGAGGCCGCTCACCGGCCCCGGCCGCCGCGGCCCGCCCGGCCGTCCCGTACGTGCGGGAGCGGCCCCGCGCGCCCCGGGGACGGCCCCGCACCGCCCCGGGGGCCGACGCGCCGCCGGTCCGCCGCGCTAGTCGTCGCGAAGGTCCTGGTCGACGGGGTCCCAGTCGAGGGTGATCGGCCGGGGGTAGTGACGGATCACGCCGGTCTTCCACGGCTCGTGGACGAGCGTGCGGGGCAGGTGGCCGACCTCGGGCACGTACCGGCGCACGTACTCGCCGTCGGGGTCGAAGCGCTTGGCCTGCCGTACCGGGTTGAACGCCCGCCGCGGCCGGGTGTCGTTGCCGGTGCCGGCCACCCACTGCCAGCTGCCGCAGTTGACCGCGACGTCGGCGTCGAGCAGGTGCTCGGCGAAGTGCTCGGCGCCGATCCGCCAGTCCACGCCGAGGCACCGGGTGAGGTAGGCGGCCGCGATCAGGCGGGCGCGGTCGTGCAGCCAGCCCTCCGCGGCGAGCTGGCGCATGGCGGCGTCCACGATCGGCATGCCGGTCCGGCCCTCGCGCCAGGCCGCGACGACGTCCTTGTCGTCGTTCCAGCGCCGCCCGCGCGGCCGGTACTCCCGCCGGTCGATCTCCGGGAAGGCGAGGGTGACCTGGTGGTGGAAGTCGCGCCAGCACAGCCGCCGCACGAACTCCTCACTCGCCGCCCCGGCGGTGGCGAGCTCGAGCGGCGAGATGCAGCCGAAGTGCAGGTACGGGCTGAGCCGCGAGGTGGTCTCCCCCGCCAGGTCGTCCTTGGTCTCGGCGTAGCTCTCCAGGCAGTGCCGCAGCCATAACGTCATGCGGCGGCGGCCCTCGGTCTCGCCGCCCCGCAGCGACCGGTACGGCTCGGCCTCGGGCAGCGGCGGCGGCCCCGGGTCCAGCCCCTCCGGGACCCGCACCACGGGCGGCGGCGGCACGACGGGGCGCCGCCGCTCGGCGGACCAGGCCCGCCAGTAGGGGGTGAAGATGCGGTAGTGGTCACCGCCCGCCGGCCGCAGCGCGTCCGGCGGGATCACGGTCACCCCCGGGAACGTGCGGAAGTCGAGGCGCCGCCGCGCGCACTCGGCCGCGAGGCGCCGCTCCCGGCGCCGGGCGTACCTGGTGACGTCGGCGCTCACCCACACCGCCTGCGCGCCGACCTCGTCCACCAGGCGCATCGTCTCGGCCACCGGATCGCCGCGCCGGAGGATCAGCTCGCCGCCCCGGCGCCGCAGCGAGGCGCGCAGATCGAGCAGCGCGTCGGCGAGGAAGCCCGCGCGGCGGCGCGGGGGAAGGGCCGGATCGGCCACGAACAGCGGGACGACACGGCGGGCGCGGGCGCAGGCGGCGGCGAGGGCCGGGTGGTCGTGCACCCGGAGATCCCGGTTGAGCAGCACGATTATGGTGTCCATCACAGCCAGCCTGACAAAACCCGCGGCCGCCGGCCCGCCCTCATGCCGAATCGGAAGCCCCGGGAATCGCCCATTCGTCGCAAACCTCCCGGTATCGGTGCGCCACCCGCACGTGCGCCGGGACGGTCACACCCCTCCGCCCGCCGTGCCGTACGGCCGAGCCGCATCCGGCCGCGCGCGTGACGGGCTTGGCCGTACCGGCGGCGTCTCCGCGCCACGGAGCCGGCCGGTCGAAATGCCCCGCCGACCCCGGCCGCCACGGACGACGTCCACGCCCGGCCGCCCCCGGACCGGCGCGGGCCGGTCCAGGCGAGCGGGCTCTCGCGCACCTCGGCCGCCGCCCGGGCCACCGCAGACCCGGACGCCGTGCGCCCGCCTGCGGTCCCTGCCGGGGATCGCACGGGAAGGTCGATCCACCCCCAACCGATCAGAAGAGATGTCCCATATGAGAGGGTTGTCCGTTTAGTCGGTTTTGGCGAATACTGTTCGGGTGGAAGTCGACGACACCCTGCACTTCCGCGAGGTGCACGGATACCGGCGCGCCTTCCGCATGGTGGGCGACGGTCCCCCGCTGCTGCTCATCCACGGGCTCAGCGACAGCTCGGCGACCTGGGCCCCGGTCATCCCCCTGCTCGCCGAACGCCACCTCGTGATCGCCCCCGACCTCCTCGGCCACGGCGCCTCCGACAAGCCGCGCGCCGACTACGCCGTCGCCGCCTACGCGTGCGGCATGCGGGACCTGCTGAGCGTGCTCGACATCGACCGGGTGACCGTGGTGGGGCACTCGCTCGGCGGCGGCATCGCCATGCAGTTCGCCTACCAGTTCCCGGAGCGCTGCGAGCGCCTCGTGCTCGTCGGCTCCGCGGGCGTGGGGCGCGAGGTCCACCCGCTGCTGCGCCTCGCCAGCTCCCCGCTCGCCGAGCCCGGCCTGGCGCTCCTCACCGCCCCGCCGGTCCGCTCGGCCGTACGGGCGCTGGCCCCGTTGCTCCGCGTCGGCCTGCGGCTCGGCAGGGACTTCGACTACGTGATCGACCGGTACCACGCCCTCACCAGCCCGACCGCCCGCGCGGCCTTCCTGCGCACCCTGCGCGCCGGCGTCGACGTCAACGGCCAGGTCATCACCATGCTCGACCGCTGCTACCTCACCCTCGGGATGCCCACCCTGATCCTGTGGGGCGCCCATGACCGCGTCATCCCGGTCGAGCACGCCTACACCGCCCACCGGGCGATGCCCGGCAGCGAACTGGAGATCTTCGCGGACTCCGGCCACTTCCCGCATCAGGACGAGCCGGAGCGGTTCGCCAAGACCGTCGAGTCGTTCATCGCCGCCACCGCGCCCCAGGAGTTCGACCCGGCCCGGTGGCGCGCGATCCTGCGCCAGGGCCGCCCCCGCTCCCCCGAGGTCTCCAGCGGCACCTGACCTCGACCCCGGCGGGACGGCCCCGCCGGAACGGTCGTCCGGTACGGCACGGCGCGGCGAGCGGGCGCCGCCGCGGGTTCGCGGCCGTGACGCGGCGGCCCGAACCTGGTGTCAGCGGTACGCAGGCGAGGTGCCAGCGAATCGTCAGTGGCGATCGCTAGGGTCGGTGCCGTTCAGACGACCAGGAAGGAATCCACCCGAGATGAAGCTCCCCACCCGTCTGCTGTCGGCCGCCGCAGCGGCGTTGCTGCTCTCGCTCACCGCGGCCTGCGACGCGGGGACCTCTGACGGCGGTGACGGCCGCGCCTCGGCCGCGCAGGAGCAGGCGACGGGAGGCGGCGGCACCGACACCACCGATTCCCAGTCCAGCTCCGGCGGCGGTTCGGACACCTCGTCCGGCGGCGCGGACAAGGGCGAGATCTGCGACAAGGCCCGGCAGGCGCTCACCCGCTTCAGCGACCGGGCGGCGTCGGCGGTGGGCGACCACTCGGTGTTCAACAAGGCCGCGGAGGACCTGAGCGCGGAGCTGAAGGAGCTGTCGGATCAGGCCGACGGCGAGCTGAAGACCACGCTCGCCGCGATGGCCCGCTCGTGGGGCTCCCTCAAGATCGACACCTCCGACCTCACCGCCTCGGCGAACGCGATGACCGAGGCCACCAAGCAGATCAGCGAGCAGACCCGGAACCTCATCACCGCCTGCGCCTAGTGTCTCGGCGCGTGCTCGGCAAAGGCCCGCCGGCCGGTACCCGGCCGGCGGGCCTTCTCCGTGGACCGGAGGGTGCTCAGCCCTTGTCCACGCCCTCGTTCGCGCCGCGCACGAAGTACCGCTGGAAGATCACGAAGATGATCGCCACCGGGATCGTGGCGAGCAGGGCGGCGCCGAGCTTGAGCGGGTACTGCGTGCCGACCCCGAGCGAGCCGGTGACGAGGTCGGCGATGCCGCGCGGCAGCGTGTACAGGTCGGGGTCCTGTACCGCGACCAGGGTGTGCGGCAGCTCGTTCCACGAGCCCTGGAACGAGAGGATGGTCAGGGTGATCAGCGCGGGACGGGCCATCGGCAGCACCACCGACCAGAAGATGCGGAACGTGCCCGCGCCGTCGATGCGCGCCGCCTCCTCCACGCTGGGCGGGATCGACTCGAAGAACTGCTTCATGATGAACACGCCCGCCGCGTCCGCCAGCAGCGGCACGATCAGCGCGGTGTACGAGTTGTAGATGCCGAACTGGTTCAGCACCAGGAACTTCGGGATGAGCAGCACCACGCCGGGCACCGCCATCACCGCGATGATCGTGGCGAACACCGCCCCCCGGCCGCGGAAGCGCAGCCGGGCGAGCGCGTAGCCGGCGAGCGAGTCGAAGAAGATCCGGCCCAGGGTGACCAGCACCGTGACCAGGACCGAGTTGCCCAGCCAGGTCGGCAGGTCGGTCGCCCAGAAGATCTTCTCGTACGCGTCCAGGGTCGGCTCGGCCGGGATGGGCGAGATCGGGTTGGCCGCGGCCTCCGGCTCGGTCTTGAACGAGTTCGCGACCTGGACCACGAACGGGTAGATGAAGATCAGCGAGAAGAAGACGAGCACGGCGTACCCGGCGAAGGTGCCGGCGATCGTCCGGACCTCGCCCCGCCGCCGGACGGCTCTCACGTGAGTCCCGGCCACCTCACGACCTCCCTCCGCGCTCACGCAGCAGCAGCCGCTGCAGCAGCGTGAACACCACGATGATCAGGAAGAGCACGAACGAGATCGCCGCCCCCGACCCGTAGTCGAAGTCGCGGAAGGCGGTGCGGTAGGAGAGGTAGGCGGGCGTCAGCGTGGTCTTGGCCGGGTTGCCCTGGCTCATCACGTAGATCTGGTCGAAGACCTGCCAGGTGCCGATCAGGCCCAGGGTCAGCACGAGGAAGAGCGTGGGCCGCAGCGCGGGCAGGGTCACGTTCTTGAACCGCTGCCAGCGGTTGGCGCCGTCGAGCATCGCCGCCTCCTCCAGCGAGACCGGCACGTTCTGCAGCGCCGCGAGGAACATGAGCATGAACGTGCCGGACGTGGTCCACACGACCAGCGCGATGATCGAGCACATCGCCACGCTCGGCCCGGACAGCCACTCCCACCACGACAGGCCGAACGGGCCGCCCTCGGTCAGCGCGGCCGGCGGGTTGTCGATGTCGGCGATGCCGAGGCCGCTCAGCAGCAGGTGCAGCACGCCGCGCGAGTCGGAGAACCACGCGGGGCCCTGCACGCCGAACATCCCCAGCAGCTGGTTGATCACGCCGGTGTTCGCGAAGATGAACAGGAACACCACGCTGATCGCGACCGAGCTGGTCACCGAGGGGAAGTAGAACGCGGTGCGGAAGAACGTCTTGCCCTTCAGCAGCCGCGCGTTCACGATCATCGCCAGGCCGAGCGCCAGGGCGGTCTGCAGCGGAACGACCGTGATCACGTAGTAGATGTTGTTCCGCAGGCTGGTCATGAAGTCCTCGCGGGCCAGCCCGGGCTCGGTGAACAGCCGGGTGTAGTTCTCCAGCCCGACGACCTCGACCGAGGAGGTGAACGGGCTGCCCTGGCCGTTCCAGGCGGTGATGCTCACCCACAGCGCCATGAGGATGGGCAGCAGCACGAACAGCCCGATGATGATCAGCGCCGGGGCGACGAAGAGCCAGCCCGCGACGTTCTCCGCGTCCCTGACGGACCGCCTGCGCCCGCCGCGCCGCGCGGCGCCGCGGGCGCCGGAGAGGCGCCCGCGGGTGAGCGTCGCGTCGGCCATGGCTCAGCCACCCAGGGCCGACTGGGTGTTCTCCTGCAGGCGGGCGAGGATCTGCTTCGGATCCCCGTCCTTCAGCTTCTGCAGCGAGGTGTCGAAGTCGGCCAGGACGCTCTCCATCTTCGGAGCGTTCACCGGGCCCTGGGCGTACTCGGCGCCCTTGACGAACGCCGCGTCCTCGGGGAACTCCTTGACGTAGGCCTCACCGGCCGCCTTGCGGGACGGCATGACGCCGAACGCCCGGGCGAAGGCCATCTGCTGGTCGACCGTGGTCATCGCCTCGACGAAGCTGATCGCCTGCTCCTTGTACTTGCTCTTGGCGGCGATGCCCCAGCACTGGGTGAAGGACAGCGTGCCCTTGCCCGCGGGCCCGGCCGGCAGCTCGTGCACGCTGTACTTCACGTCCGGGTAGTCGGCCTTCATGGCGCCCTTGATCCAGTTGCCCTCGATCGTCATGGCGGCCTTGCCCTTGCCGAACGCCTCGCCGCCCCAGCCCGCGTCGACCGCGGACGGGTAGACGGCCAGGCCGTCCT
The DNA here is from genome assembly GCA_003242605.1 of Actinomycetota bacterium. Classification (GTDB taxonomy): domain Bacteria; phylum Actinomycetota; class Actinomycetes; order Streptosporangiales; family Streptosporangiaceae; genus Thermopolyspora. The sequence goes on along the minus strand of QGUZ01000125.1, from coordinate 2,495 downwards.
TGAGCAGGCCCTGGACGTACTGGAGGGCCTGGAGGTTCTCCTGGCTGTCGGCGGTGGCCTGCTTGCCGTCCTGGCTGATGATCCAGCCGCCCGCCTGCTTCATGAAGGCGCCGAGGCGGTCGCGGGTGTCACCGATCACGAGCGGCGTGATCCCGGCGTCCTTGAGCTTCTTGCTGACCGAGGTCAGCTCCTCCCAGGTGGTGGGCACGTCGCTCTCGGAGAGCCCGGCCTTCTTCCACAGCTCGTCGTTGATCACCAGGCCGAGCGTGGAGAAGTCCTTCGGCACGCAGTAGTAGGTGCCGTTGTAGGTGAACGTGGCGCGCAGGCTGTCGTAGAAGCCCTCCGGGTCGGAGATCTTGCTCGCGTACGGCTCGAGCGCGCCGACGCTGGCGTAGTCGGCGAACCGGCCCGCCTCGACGTAGAACACGTCCGGGGGCGAGTCGCCGGCGAACGCCTGGCCGAGCTGCTGGGCCATGTCCTGGGCGGGGACGACCGTGGCCGAGTTGCCAGTGGCCTGCGCCCACTTCTCGGCGGCCTCCTGGACCGCCTTGGTCTCGGCCTCACCGGACGAGCCGATCATGATCTGCAGCTTGGCGGGACCGCTGCTCTGGGGTGTGCTCGCGGTGTTGTCCTCGAAGCCACTGCCGCAACCGGCGGCGAGGAGGGCGCAGGCCGCCGCGGCGGCTGCCAGGGCTGTGGTGGTCTTCCGTGTCATGGCGAATGTCCTGATCTTGACTGTTCCGATGGGGGGTACGTCGTGTCACGGACGACCAGGGAAGGCCGGAGCAGCACGGACTCCTTCGCCTCCGCCTCGCCGTCCAGCAGCCGGGTGAGCAGCCGGACGCAGCGGGCCGCCGCCTCCTCCAGCGGCTGGCTGACGCTGGTCAGGCCGATCGCCCGGGCGACGGGCGTGTCGTCGAAACCGGTCACCGCGAGGGGGCGGCCGAGGGCGCGGGAGGCCTGCAGCGCGCCGAGGGCGAGCGAGTCGCTGGCGCAGACCAGTGCGGTCGGGACCGGATCGCGGCCCAGCAGCTCGCCGACCACGGCCTCCGCCGCGGGCACCTCGTCCGGGCAGGCGTGGTCGAGACCGGTCGGGTCCTGCCCGGCGGCGGCCATCGCCCGCAGCCAGCCCTGGCGCCGGTCGTCGCCGACGCCGGAGCCCGCGGGCCAGCCGAGAAAGCCGATCCGCTCGTGGCCGGCCTCCAGCAGATGCCGGGTCGCGGCCTCGGTGCCGGCCGCGCCGTCCACGTCCACCCACAGGTGGCGGTCGGGCGCGTCCCATGGGCGGCCGAACGTCACGAACGGCAGCCTCCGCTCGGCCAGCCACGTGGTCCGGGTGTCCCGGTGGTGGGTGCTGGCCAGCACGAAGGCGTCCGGCTTGTACGTGCCGAGCAGGTCCTCGTAAGTGGCGATCTCCGCATCGTCGTCGGCGGCGGTGTAGAGCAGCACCCGGTAGCCGTTCTGCGCCGCGCTCTCGGTGAGCGCGTGCAGGAAGCGGTCGAGCACCGACCCGTTGATGCCGTCGCCGGTGGACTCGATGCGGGTGGCGATGAGCCGGGACCGGCCGGTGCGCATCTGCCGGGCGGCCTGGCTGACGCGATAGCCGAGGGCCTCCACCGCCTCGTAGACCTTGCGGCGGGTCTCCTCGCGCACGACCTCGGGGGAGTTGAGGACGTTCGACACGGTCTGCCGGGACACACCGGCGTACTTGGCGACCGTGGCTATCGTCACCTTCTTCGCCATTTACGCCTTCTTGAGAAGTTGAACGATCAAACTGCGGTACGGCATGATTTGATCGTTCAAATTACGGAGGGATGTCAGGACTGTGCACCTTTGAGCGCGTTCTGTCAAGCCCTGGTTTCCTCAGACCCTCTGAAGCACAAAGCCCTACAGCGAACCCCCTAGATCATCAGGAGACCCGCGTTCCCATGCCCGGCCAGGCCGACCCACCCTCCCGGCAACCCCTGCTGCACGACCTGGTGAGCACGATCGCCGCCCCCACGACCGCCCTCAGCGGCGCCGACGGCCAGATCCGGCACATCGGGGCCCAGGGCCTGTTCCACGCCGACCGGCGCGCCCTGTCGCTGGCGCGGCTGCTGGTGGACGGCAAGGAGCCCGAACCGGTGAGCGCGGCCGTGGACGGCGCGGCCCGCTCCAGGTTCGTCTCCCTGCCCCGGTGGCTCGACGGCGACTCCATCGACCCCACCGTCCGCATCGACCGCACCCGCACCGTCACCCCCGGCGGCATGAGCGAGACCATCGAGATCTCCTCGGCCGCGGCCCGGCCGATCACCGCCGAGGTGAGCGTGGAGCTCGGCTGCGACCTCGCCCCCATCGAACGGGTCAAGACCGGCGGGAACGGCACCGCCCCCGCCCCCGAGACCCCCCGCGACGGGCGGGCGCGCTGGCGGGGCGAGCTCCTTCCCCCTGGGGGGCACGGGCCCGACCCGGGCCCCCCCCCCGGCACGTGCCCCACCCCCGCCGCTTTTATTAAT
>QGUZ01000452.1 GCA_003242605.1 Actinomycetota bacterium | reverse complement strand
CGTGCGCGACGTCCGCCGCGCCGGGGCCCCCGACGCGCCGTACCCGGGCCTGCCCGCCGCCGAGGCCCGCCCCGGCCGTCCCCCCCCCCCCGCCGCCACCGGCCCGCCCGTCTCCCCGGTCGCCACCCCGAGCCCCCGGCCGAGCCGCGGCCGGCCCGCCCGGCGGCCCACGGCAGCCTCCTCCCCGGCCGTGCCGCCCCCGGCCACGGCCACCGCCCGGCCGGCCGCGACCCGCAGGCCCACGCCCGCGCGCACCTCGGCGAGCCCGCGCGCCACGGCCGCGCGGACCACCCCGGCCGCCACCCGGCGCCCGCCCGGGTCACGGCCGTCGGCCGAGGTGAAGGTGGTGAACGTCAAGGGCGGCCAGGTCTCGTTCGCCATCGAGAACGGCGAGTGCCGCCTGATGTCGGCCACCCCCGCCGCTGGCTACGAGGCGCGGGTGAGCGGCAACGTCGGCTGGATCCGGGTCGACCTGATGAAGGGCGAGCACGGCTCCTCGGTCTTCTGCACCTGGCACGGGCACGAGCCGGCCACCGACGTCTGGGAGTACTGACCGGCCGGGTCCCGCGGCGGCCGCCGACCCGGGCGGGCCGCCCCTAGGCTGAAGGGCATGTCGCGGGTCCTGGTGGCGGCACGGGCGGTTCGCCGGGGGGCGCTGCTGCTCGCCGACGCCGCCCTCGCGCTGATCGTGTTCGTCCTCACCGCGGACCAGGGCGGCGGCGGCATGCCCGAGTTCGGGGCGTTCGGGGGGATCGGCCGGCCCGCCCAGACGGTGGTGGCCGCGGCGGTGGCGGCGCCCGTGCTGATCCGGCGGCTCACGCCGTACCCGCTGCTCATCGCCGGCGCGGCGGCGTGGCTGGTGATGACGGCCCCCTGGGGGCTCGCGGTCGCCGCGTACACCGTGTCCGCCGGCCTCGCCACCGCCGGCCCGGAGGCCGAGGCGGCCGCGCACCGCCGTACCCGCTGGACGGCGGCCTTCGCGGGCGCGCTCGCGCTGCTGGTGTTCGGGCGGCTGCTCGCCGAGCGGGTCTCCGCCGGGTACGCCCTGCTGCTCACCGTCCTGGTGGCCGGGACTCCGGTGCTGCTCGGCCTGTGGGCGGGCGCCCGCCGGACGCTCGTCGCCACGCTGCGGGAGCGCGCCGAGCGGCTGGAACGCGAGCAGGCGGCCCTCGCCGAGCAGGCCAGGGCGCAGGAGCGGGCCCGGATCGCGCGGGAGATGCACGACGTGGTCGCCCACCGGGTGAGCCTCATGGTCGTGCACGCCGGGGCCCTGGAGAGCACGCTCACCGACGAGGCGGCCGCGCGCATGGCCGGGACCATCCGCGAGATCGGCCGCGAGGCGCTCACCGAGCTGCGCCAGGTGCTGCGGGTGCTGCGCGAGGAGGGCCAGACCGCCGCGGTCGAGCCGCAGCCGGGCGTCGACGCGCTCGACCGGCTGGTACGGCGGTCGCGCGAGGCCGGCCTGCCCGTCACGCTCGAGACCGAGGGGGAACGGCGCGAGCTCCCCGCGGCCACCGGCCGCGCGGTCTTCCGCCTGGTGCAGGAGGCCCTCACCAACGTGCACAAGCACGCCCCGGGCGCGGCGACCACGGTACGGCTCCGCTACGCCGCCGACGAGCTGCAGGTCACCGTCCGCAACGCCGCCCCCGAGCACCCACCCGACACCCTGCTCGGCCGCACCGGCTCCGGCCACGGCCACCACGGCCTGCGGGAACGCATCCGCCTGCTCGGCGGCACCTTCACCGCCGGGCCGCACCCGGACGGCGGCTACGAGGTCCACGCCACCCTCCCCTACGGCTGACCCACCGCGCGCGAGGCGGCCGTCCCCGCCGCATCGCGGTGCCGCCGCCCGCGGGCGGGGACGGCGCACCGGATCGGCGCCGCCGTCCCCACGGTGCGGCCACAGGCGCGGTACGGCCCGCCGTCACACGCGGGCGATCGCGCGGAGGATGTCCGCGCGGGCGGCGCGGCGGGCCGGGCCGGTCGCGGCGAGCACCGCGGCCAGGGCCCCGGCGACCACGGTGACCGCGAGCCACCCGACCGGGATGGACAGCACCTCGATCTCCTGCGGCACCGCGCGGGCGGTCAGCCACGCGAACCCCGTGCCGAGGAGCACGCCGAGCAGCACCCCGAGCGTGGTCACGATCACGGCCTCCCAGCGGATCATCGCGCGGGCCTGCGCACGGCTCATGCCGACGGCGCGGAGCAGGCCGAGCTCGCGGGTGCGCTCGGTGACCGAGAGCGCGAGCGTGTTGGCCACGCCGAGGACGGCGATCACCACGGTGAGCAGCAGCAGCCCCAGGCCGAGGGCGAGCACGCTCCCGACCCGGCCGGCCATCGCGGCGCGCGCCTCCGCGGCGTCCTGCAGCAGCACCGGGTACCCGCGCAGCGCCGCCTCGAGCGCGGGCCGGATCGCCGCGCCGTCCACCCCGTCGTCGAGCTCGATGAACGTGCTCGTGTCGCCCTGCAGCGGCTGCACCGCGGCCGCCCGGTCCCGGGAGATCATCATCTCCGCCCGGAACCCCTCCGGCAGGCGATCGGGGTCGTAGATCGCGACCACGCGGGCCCGCGCCTCCCCGGCCGCCGCCCCGCCGCCGACGAACGTCACCGTCAGCTCGTCACCGACCCCGACGCCGAGGCTGCGCGCCGTCCGTTCCCCGACCGCGACCGCGGGCCGCCCGGTGCCGTCGTCCGCGGCGAGCGCGGCGAAGTCGCCCCCGACCACGGGCACGTCCATGACCCGCATGAGCGTGCGCGGCGCTACGGCGAGCGGCGTGAGCGCCGCCCCGGCCACCCTGACCTGCGCGGGGCGGACCGCGCTCACCACCTTCACCCCGTCGACCGCGGCGACCGCCCGGGTCGCCTCCGGCGGGAAGCTCGACAACCCGTCCGGCCGCACCCAGTAGTCGGTGAAGGTGATCTCCCGGATCCGCGCCCGCTGGGTGGCCTCCAGGCTCGCGGTGACCACCAGCGTGAACGCGACCAGCCCGACCCCGAGGACCAGCGCGGTGGCGGTGAGCGCGGTCCGGCCCGGGTTCCGGGCGGCGTTGCCCCGGGCGAGCCGCGCGGGCAGCCCGCGCAGCGCGGCCGCGGGGGGGCCGATAAGCCGGGCGCCGGGCCCGCGGCAGCGGGGCGCCACCAGCGCCAGCCGGGCACGACGGCGAGCGCTGGCCCTTTTACACATCTCCCAGCCCA
>QGUZ01000124.1 GCA_003242605.1 Actinomycetota bacterium | reverse complement strand
GAGGTCGTCGCCGTCACCAAGCAGACCGCCGAGGGGGTCAAGTCGTGCGAGTCGGTGCTCGAGCTCGCGCGCAAGCACGGCGTGGAGATGCCGATCACCGAGGTCGTGGTGGGCGTGGTGCACGACGGCCTGTCCCCGCGCGAGGCCGCGATGCTGCTGATGTCGCGTTCCCCCAAACCGGAGCGGTACGGCCTGTGACGGGTGCCGGCTCCGGCCCGCGGCGCGGCCGAGCACGCCGTCCGCGGCCGGGGCCGAGCCCGCGACCGGCCCGCCACCCGGCGGCCCGCCGCAGGCGGAACGCCCGCGGCGCACTTTTCATCACGGCACCTTTCGTCCCGGTACCTTCATTCCGGCAACTTTCATCACGAACGTGACGGCCGCCGTCGCCGCGCTGCCGTCCTTGGACACACGAGGGCTGACATCCCGGACTCGACTATGACAGCGGGGTACATTCGGACATCATGAACGAGCAGCGCGAGAACCGGCGTGGGATCCGCGTCGCGGTCGTCTTCGGCGGGCGGAACTCCGAGCACGCCGTGTCCATCATGGGCGCCGGCAGTGTGATCAAGACTCTGAACGAGTCCGGCTACGACGTGATCCCCGTCGGGATCACCACGGACGGGCGGTGGGTGCTCGCCTCCGAGAACCAGTCCTACGAGATCGAGGGCACCAAGCTGCCCCAGGTGGAGCACACGGGCGCCGAGCTCGCGCTGCCGCCGGGCGGCTCCGAGCTGATCGTGCTGGAGCACGGCAGGTTCCCCCGGCTCCGCGACGTGGACGTGGTGTTCCCGCTGCTGCACGGCCCGTTCGGCGAGGACGGCACCATCCAGGGCCTGCTGGAGATGGCGGGCATGCGCTACATCGGCTCCGGTGTGCTCGCCAGCGCGGTCGGCATGGACAAGGCGTACATGAAGGCGCTGCTCGCACACGCCGGGCTGCCGATCGGCGAGTACCTCGTGGTCCGGGACCGGGACTGGCGGCGGGACAAGGCCCGGGTGCTGAAGGAGGCCCAGGAGCTGGGCTGGCCGGTGTTCGTGAAGCCCGCGCGGGCCGGCTCCAGCCAGGGCATCTCCAAGGCGAACGACCTCGACGAGCTGGAGCGGGCGGTCGAGTTCGCCCGCGAGCACGACCCGAAGGTGCTCATCGAGGCCGCGATCACCGGCCGCGAGGTCGAGTGCGCGGTGCTGGAGCAGCTCGGCGACGAGCCGCCGAAGGCGTCGCTGCCGGGCGAGATCCTCGTGCACGGCGAGCACGAGTTCTTCGACTTCGAGGCGAAGTACTACCCCGACCAGATGTCGCTCCAGGTGCCCGCGGACATCCCCGAGGAGGCCGCGCAGCGGGTGCGCGAGCTCGCGGTGCGCGCCTTCGAGGCGCTGGGCTGCGAAGGGCTCGCCCGGGTCGACTTCTTCTACCGGCCGGACGGCTCGCTCATCCTCAACGAGATCAACACGCTGCCCGGGTTCACCGCGCTCTCGGTGGCCCCGCAGCTGTGGGCGGCGAGCGGGCTGCCCTACCCGGAGCTGCTCGACCACCTGATCCGGCTCGCGCTCGAGCGCCCGGTGGGCCTGCGCTGACGGCGGTACGGCACGGCGCCGGCCGTGGCGGCGCCGTACCCCGTCCCGGGCCGCGCCGCCCGGCCCGGCGGAGCGGGTCAGTGCGGGAACGCCTTGGTGATCGGCCCGGCGAGGTCGGCGAGCACCTCGCCGGGGGTGTGCTCGCGGGAGATCGTCACCTCGATGTACGCCTCCCGGTCGACGGCGGTGAACAGGGTGGGGCGTTCCGGGTCGGCGAACCAGGCGACGCCGTTCACCTCGGGCACCGTGTCGGTGGGGTTCATCGCGGTGGGGCGGGGCACGCCGCAGCGCAGCGCGATCTCCCCGTCGCCCCACACGGCGACGTACGGGGAGCGCGGCGTCGTCTCGCGGCGTTTCGCGCCGTCGAGCTCCTGCGGCAGCTCGCGGGCGAGCCGTTCGCAGCCCGCGGCGGCCTCGCCCTGCGGTGCGGGCGGATCGATCCGGACCGGGCCGGAGCACCCGGCCACGACCAGCGCCGTCAGGACGATCCCGGTGACGACGCGCACCCCTGCCCCCTCATGCGCTCAGATGTGCACTATCGGACAGGTAAGCGTACGCGTGATGCCCTCGACGGCCTGAATCCGGGCCACCACGAGCTTGCCGAGCTCATCGACGTCGCGGGCCTCGGCCCGGACGATCACGTCGTACGGGCCGGTCACGTCCTCGGCCTGGGTGACCCCGGCGATCGCAGCGATCTTACGGGCGACCTCGGCGGCCTTGCCGACCTCGGTCTGGATGAGGATGTAGGCCTGCACCATCTTTCCCTCCCGCGCGATGAGCCGCTCGCCGGCATCGAGAACCGGAGCGCCACCGTACATCGAAAGCACCCGGAGGTGTAAGATCAAAATCGGGGATTTGGGCGAATTTGGTGTTATTAACCGCATTACAGGTCGATTAACGCAGCGGGCGAACGTGCTGCTCGGCCCCGGTGACGACGCCGCGGTGCTCGCCGCCCCGGACGGCCGGGTCGTGGTCACCACCGACCTGCTCGTGGAGGGCCGGCATTTCCGCCGGGACTGGTCGAGCGGATACGACATCGGGCGCAAGGCCGCCGCGCAGAACCTCGCCGACGTCGCCGCGATGGGCGCCTGCCCCACCGGGCTCGTCGTCGGCCTCGGCATCCCCGCGGACACCCCCGTGGACTGGCTCGACGCGCTCACCGACGGCATGCGCGACGAGGGTGAGCGGGCCGGGGCGAGCGTCGCGGGCGGGGACGTGGTGCGCGCCGACCTGGTTGTCCTCGGCGTGACCGCCCTCGGTGACCTGGGCGGACGGCCGCCGGTGACCCGCTCCGGGGCGCGGCCCGGGCAGCTCGTCGCGGTCGCCGGCCGGCTGGGGTACGCCGCCGCGGGGCTGGCGCTGCTGCAGGCCGGGCGCGCGGCCGCCGAGTTCGCCGAGCTCGTCGACGCGCATCGCCGCCCGTGCCCGCCGTACCCGCGGGGACCGGAGGCGGCCGAGCTGGGGGCCACCGCGATGCTCGACGTGAGCGACGGGCTCGTGCAGGACCTCGGGCACGTCGCCGCGGCCTCCGGGGTCGGCGTGGAGCTGGATCCGGAGGCGCTGCCCGTGCCGGAGGCGCTGCGGGCCGCGGCCGCGGCGCTCGGGGCCGACCCACTCGACTGGGTGCTCGGCGGGGGCGAGGATCACGCGCTGGCCGCGGTCTTCCCCGCCGGGACCGCGCTGCCGGACGGGTGGCGGGTGATCGGGCGCACCGTCGAGGGCGACGGCGTGCGCGTTCCCGGACGCGCCCCGGGGCGCGCCGGTTGGGATCATTTCCGGTAAACGGCCCGTCTATATAGCCGCAATTTGTTACGAATGTTGTAAGAGGTGCGGCAGTTGTGACGTAGACCAAAGGGGTCACCATGGGCCGAAGCGGAGATCCCTGGGAAGGGGGCGCTCCGTCCTGGGACCAGGGGCCATATCGGTCCTGGGGCCGAGAGCCGGATCGGCCGGTCGCCACGCACCGGCCCCGGCGGCTCCGGGCGGCGCTGCTGCTCGCCACGGCGTTCGTCGCCACGGTCACGGGGGTGATCTCCGGCGTCCGGCTGATCGCGGCGGCGAGCCAGCCGTCCGGGACGCCCGCGGACCTCGGCGACGTCCCGCCGTGCCCGCCGAACAGCGACTGCGCGGCGCTCTTCCCGCCGCGGGTCACGCCCACAACGGCCGCCACGCCCACCGCCGAGCCGTCGGGCGAGCCCACCGGCGCCGTCGGCGACCCGGGCGGGACGCCCACCGGGAACCCGGCCACGGACGCGCCGGACACCGCCGCGCCGAGCGCCGAGCCGCCCGCGCGGGTGCCGAGCCCGGGCGCGAGCCGTACCGCGAGCGCCCGGCCCGCGCCGAAGCCGAGCCCGACCGCGAGCGTCGCCGATCCCGGGGTGCGGCTGCGGCCCAGCCCCGCGCCCACCGTCCCGCGCGCGATGAGCCCCGCGCCCCGGCCCACCGAGCCGGACCCGGCGCCGGAGGAGCCGCCCCGGGCCGAGCGGGACGGCCCGTCGAAGGCCGTGGTGAAGTTCATCGTGACCAGCGAGCGGTACGGCCGGTACTCCGCCGAGATCGCCATCGGCAACGAGGGGCACGGCGACCTCGACGGCTGGGAGATCACCCTGCCCATCGACGGCCGGGTGGTCGCGGTGGAGGGCGCGCGGGCGGTGCAGCGCGGCGACACGCTCGTGCTCCGCTCCGCCGAGTTCGTCCCGTCCGGCGGCGGCGTCGCGGTCCGCATCGCGGTGCGCGGCGAGCCGGTCGCCCCGGGGTTCTGCCGGCTGCGCGGTGGCGACTGCCGGCTGCTGTCCGACCGGCTCTGACCGCCGGTGATCAGGCGCCGGGAGCCGGACGCCGGGGCCAGGTGCCGCGCCGGGGCGAGGGAGCGTGCGGCGGTTCTCCCCGCCCGCGGGGACCGGACCGTGTCCGGATTTGATTGGATGTGGCCATGATTCCTCCACGCGTGCTCACGATTGCCGGCTCGGATTCGGGGGGAGGCGCCGGAATCCAGGCCGACCTGAAGACCATGCTCGCCCTCGGCGTGCACGGCATGAGCGCGATCGTCGCGGTCACCGCGCAGAACTCGCTCGGCGTGCAGGGCTACTGGGAGCTGCCGCCGGAGGCCGTGCGGGCCCAGCTCGACTCGGTGCTCGGCGACATCGGCGCGCAGGCGGTGAAGACCGGCATGCTCGCCTCGCCGGTGCTCGTGGAGACCGTCGCCGAGGTGCTCGCCGGCCTCGACGTGCCGGTCGTGGTCGACCCGGTCGGCGTCTCCAAGCACGGCGACCCGCTGCTCGAGCCCGACGCCGTCGACACCGTGCGGGAGCGGCTGCTGCCCACGGCCACCGTGGTCACCCCCAACCTGTACGAGGTCGAGCAGCTCACCGGGGTCGTCGTGGACGACGAGCGCGACCTGCGCCGGGCCGCCGACGCCATCCTCGAGCTGGGGCCGCGCTGGGTGCTGGTGAAGGGCGGCCACCTGCCGGGCGACCCGGTCGACCTGCTCACCGACGGGACCGAGGAGCACCGGTTCCCCGCGCCGCGCATCGACACCCGGCACACCCACGGGACCGGCTGCACGCTCGCCTCGGCGATCGCGTCGTACCTCGCCCTCGGCGAGGACATCCCGGGCGCGGTGGGCAAGGCGAAGGAGTACATCACCGGGGCGATCCGGCACGGTTTCCAGCTCGGGTCGGGTATCGGTCCGGTCGATCACGCGTGGCGGTGGCGGAACGCGTGAGTCCACCCCCCTGACCTGGGGGTCCGGTGCGTCGAGGCTCCGTCATCGGGCCAACGTGGCCCAAATTACAGAACAGCCGAAATATGTGAGTTTCCCTGACAAATCGGTGCGCGCGCTGCTACAACATGTCGTCAGGTTTGCCAACGGAAAGGTTCGACATGGGGAGCAGCACGGGAAGCGGACCTCGACGACGGCGTGAGCGCGGGTCGGCGGAGCAGCCGGCGTGGGGCGACCTCACCGGCGGCTGGGCCGACGCGTCCGACCAGCGGTCGCCGTACGACCCGCGCTCCCGCGCATCGGATGTCCCGGGGGAGGACACCGGCCCGCTCGAGACGCTCGGCCAGGAGGCGTCCTATAACCGGTCCTACATGACCAACGGCCAGGGGGAGGGCGTCGATCTGGACGGGCCGGATCGGGCCGTCGCGTCCGGGGACGACCCCTATAGCGGTGCCGGTTGGGAAAACGCTTACCTCACCGGGCACCCGGAGGAGGGCTCCGCCGACCGAACGCACCATGGCGCGGCTCCGGCGACCGGCGACGTGCTCGCGAGCGGATACAGGGGCGACGCGTCCGCGACGCCGGACCATGTCGATGCGTACGGGGGGCACGAGACCCGGCATCTGCCGGATCCGGGCTACGGGGACGCGGACTACGGGCCGAGCACGGGCGCGATCGCCCCGGTCGGCTACGACGACCCGGACTCGCGGGGGGACCACGCCGACCGGTACGGCGACCGCGACGCGCAGGGGCCGTCCGACCCGGGCTACGGGGACGCGGACTACGGGCCGAGCACGGGCGCGATCGCCCCGGTCAACTACGGGTCCGACGACCCGAACGCGCCGGCGGGCGGCGACCGGTACGGCGACCGCGACGCGCAGGGGCCGTCCGACCCGGGCTACGGGGACGTGGACTACGGGCCGAGCACGGGCGCGATCGCCCCGGTCAACTACGGGTCCGACGACCCGAACGCGCCGGCGGGCGGCGACCGGTACGGCGACCGCGACGCGCAGGGGCCGTCCGATCCGGCGGACCCCGACTACGCCGGGGTCAGCACCGGCGCGTTCGCGCCGATCGCGCAGCCGTCCGACGGGGACGGCGCGGACGGCCGCACCCAGATGATCGACACCGACGGCGTCGCGGGTGACGCGGACGCCGGGCAGGCCGGCCGTACCGGCGAGGACGGGGAGGCCTCGCGCGGATTCCTCGGCTCGGGCTGGCGGAATGGTCCCGATCCCGAGGACGAGGCGGAGCCGGCCGGACGCCGCGGCAAGGGTCGCCTGATCGCCGCCGCCGCGGCGGTGGTGCTCGTCGTGGTCGCGGGCTTCTTCGTGTTCGGCGGCGGGGACGATCCGGACTGCGCCGCCGGGGACACCCGGTGCATGAGCCAGGCGAAGAACACCACGAGCCCGACCGCGGACCCGGCCGCCGAGGAGCCGGACGACGCGGCCGCGGAGGAGGACGAGCTGGGCGACGAGCTCGAGACCGAGGAGGAGCCCGAGGCCGAGGAGACGGCCGAGCCCACGCCGACCGCCACGCAGCCGCAGGCCACCACCAACCCGCGGCCTCCGGCGCGGCCGAACAACCCGCAGCGGGAGGAGCAGGACCGCCCGTCGCAGGACCGGCCCAGCGAGAGCTCGGTCCGGCAGAACGTGCCGCGGTCCGAGAAGCCGTCGACCTCGGCCACCGAGGACGAGGAAGAGCTCGCCGGCGACAGCTCGGGGACCCGGAGCGGCAACAACAGCAGCAACGACCCGACCCCGACGCGGCGGAACCCCAGCCCGGATCAGAGCATCCCGAACGAGATCGTGGACGACTCGCCCTGCGGCTGGTTCGACCCGAGGTGCTGAGCGGACCGGCGAGCCGCGCGCCGATCGGCCCCGCGCGGGGCGCGTCCCCGCGCCCGGGGCCCGGCGGCGTGCACCGGTGAGTCGGACAAACGAGCTCGGACAAACGAGTACGGCCCGGCGCCCCGCCCGGCGCCGGGCCGGGTCGTCGCCGTGCCGGAACGCGGCGGCAGGACGACGGTCGTGCGCGGCCCGGCGCGATCCCGCCCGGCCGCGCTGCCGTGTGCCGGGGCATCCGGGCCGCGACGGTCACGCCGGTTCGCCGGGGCGTGCGGGCGCTGCCGGGGCGCGATTCGGAGCCGGTGGCGGCGGGCCCTCGGTGGAGCCGCGGACCCGGGAAAACGGCACTAGCCCGGCACCCCACGGGTGCCGGGCCGGACGTGTGGACCGGTCAGCGGCCGACCTTGCCCGCCTTGATGCAGGACGTGCAGACCCTGAGCCGCTTGGCGGTGCCGCCCACCACGGTGCGCACCGACTGGATGTTGGGGTTCCAGCGGCGGCGGGTGCGGCGGTGAGAGTGGGAGATGTTGTTGCCGAAGGTCGGCTTCTTGCCGCAGACCTCGCAAACGGATGCCACCGTAATCGCTCCTTTAGATTCACCCTCGGCCTGACCGACCGAGTGATCCCAGCCCGTGCTGAGGGTTGACGTCTGTCAGAACCGCCCTGCGGCGAACGTCTCCGCGCCTGCACGGCGCGAGCCCCGGCCAGACCGAACGCACACCAAAACGACCGGTCGGCCACCCGAGAATACCGGAGAAACGGCAGGGTGCGCCAAATCCGCGCGCCGATCCGGGGCCGGGCCGCCGGATATAGCCTCATAAGCGCCGACCAGAGGGGGTGACAGCCGCGCAGGTCATCGAGGAGATCGACGACGCCGTCGTGCGCCGCTGGTGCCAGCGGTGCGCCGAGGTCCTCGGCGAGGCCCGCACCGAGATCGACGCGCTCAACGTGTTCCCGGTGCCGGACGGCGACACCGGCACGAACCTCCACCTCACCCTGCTCGCCGCGGTCGAGGCGCTCGAGGCGCTGCCGCGGGACGCGGGCCCGGAGCGGACCTGGCAGACCCTCGCCCGGGGCATGCTGCTCGGCGCCCGGGGCAACTCCGGCGTGATCGTGAGCCAGGCGGTCCGCGGCCTGGCGGAGGTGCTGCGGCAGGGCCGCGGCCGGGCCGAGGACCTCGCCCGCGGGCTCGCCCGCGCCGCCGAGCTCGCCCGGCACGCCGTGGTCCGGCCGGTCGAGGGCACCGTGCTCACCGTGCTCGACGCCGCGGCCGCGGCGGCCCGCCGTACCGCGGGAGGGCTCGCCGAGGTGGCCACCCGGGCGGCGGAGGCGGCCCGCGCGGCGCTGGAGCGCACCCCCGAGCAGCTCGACGTGCTCGCCCGCAACGGCGTGGTGGACGCCGGCGGGGCCGGGCTCACGCTGATCCTGGAGAGCCTCGCCGCGGTGATCACCGGCACCTACCCGCGGCGGCACCGCGTGCCCGCCCCCCGGACGGCTCCCGACGGGCACGGCCCGGCCCGCGGGCACGGCGAGGCGGACCACCGGCACACCGGTGCCGCCTACGAGGTGATGTACCTGCTCGACGCCGACGACGCGGCCGTGGCGCGGCTGCGCGCCGAGCTCGACCGGCTCGGCGACAGCGTGGTGGTCACCGGCGGCGAGGGGCTGTGGAACGTGCACGTGCACCTCGCCGACGCCGGCGCGGCGATCGAGGCGGGCATCGCCGCGGGGCGGCCGCACCGCATCCGCGTCTCCTGCCTCGGCGTCCCGGGCGCGGACGGCGCCGCGGCGGCGTCCCCGGAGGGCGCGGCCGCCGGTACGGCGTGCGTCGGCGGGACGGCCGGCGGGCGGGCGCGCGGGGGGGGCGGGGGCGCGGGCGCGGCGGGGGCGGGGGGCGGCCCGGCGGGCGGGCGGGGGGGGGCGGGGCGGCGGGGGGGGGGGGGGCGGGAACCGCCCGGCTGTTGGGGGGGGCGGGGGGGGTGGTGGTACGGCGCGAGCCGGGGGCGAGCCCGCCGCTGTCCGCGCTGCTCGACGCGATCCGGCGGGCGGGCTCCGAGGTGGTCGTGCTGCCCAACGACGGCGGCGTGGCGGCGGTGGCGGCCGCGGCGGCCCGCATCGCCCGCGAGGAGGGGCTCACCGTGAGCGTGGTGCCGAGCCGGGCGACGGTGCAGGGCGTCGCCGCGCTCGCCGTGCACGACCCGATGCGCCGGTTCGACGACGACGTCGTCGCGATGACCGAGGCGGCCGGGCACACCCGGCACGGGCACGTGTGGGTGGCGAACCGGGAGGCGGTGACGAGCGCGGGGGTGTGCCGCCCCGGCGACGTGCTCGGCGTGGTCGACGGCGACGTGGCGCTGATCGGCTCCGACCTCACCGAGACCGCGATCGCGGTCGCCGACCGCCTGCTCTCGGTGAGCAGCGAGCTCGTCACCCTGATCAGTGGCACCGGCCCGGGGGAGCGCCTCGCCGCGGCGGTCCGCGACCACCTCGCCGCGACCCGCCCCGACGTCGAGGTGACCGTCTACCACGGCGGCCAGGGCGGATATCCGCTGCTGATCGGCGTCGAGTGAGGCCGCGTCCTGTCGGGGCGGCACGGTAGAACTGGGTGACGTGACCCGCTTCGACGAGCCGCTGCGCAAGGTGCTGGACCCGAAGACGGCCGCCCGGCTGGAGTCCGTGCTGGGCATCACCACGGTCGGCGGGCTGCTGCGGCACTATCCCCGGCGGTACGCCGAGCGCGGCGAGCTCGCCGGGTTCGAGGAGCTGGAGCCGGGCGAGCACGCCACCGTGGTCGGCGAGGTCTCCCGGGTGATGCGGCGCACGCTGCGCAACCGGCCGGGCACCTGGCTGGAGGTGGAGCTCGTCGACGGCCGGGGCAACAAGATCTATCTGTCCTTCTTCGGCCGGGCGTCGCGGGCCGCCGAGCAGCGGCTCAAGCCCGGGGCGCGGGGGATGTTCGCCGGTAAGGCGAGCCTGTTCGGCCGCGGCCGCAGCCGCCGCTGGCAGTTCGCCCACCCCGAGTACGTGCTGTTCGACGAGACCGACGCCACCGCCGAGGAGTTCGCGGGCGCCCCGGTGCCGATCTACCCGGCCGGGCAGGATCTGACGAGCTGGGCGATCCGCAAGGCGGTCGGGGTGGTGCTCGACACGCTCGGCCCGATCGAGGACCCGCTGCCCGAGCACGTGCGCCGCCGCCGGCGGCTGATCGGGCTCGCCGAGGCGCTCGAGGGCGTGCACCGGCCGAAGGACCGCGACGAGGTCGCCCGGGCCCGCGCCCGGCTCAAGTTCGACGAGGCGTTCCAGCTGCAGGCCGTGCTGCTGATGCGGCGGCGTGCCGCGGCCGCGTCCCCGGCCGTGCCGCGCCCGCGCCGCCCCGGCGGGCTGCTCGACCGGTTCGACGCGGCGCTGCCGTTCGAGCTCACCGAGGGGCAGCGCAAGGTGGGCGAGGAGATCGCCGCGGACCTCGCCCGGGACCACCCCATGCACCGGCTGCTCCAGGGCGAGGTCGGCGCGGGCAAGACCGTGGTCGCGCTGCGCGCCATGCTGCAGACCGTGGACGCGGGCGGGCAGGCGGCGCTGCTCGCCCCCACCGAGGTGCTCGCCCAGCAGCACCACCGGTCGATCGTGGAGATGCTCGGCGACCTCGCCCACGGCGGGCTGCTCGCCGGCGAGGGCGGCGGCGCCGGGGTGACCCTGCTCACCGGCTCGATGGGCGCGGCGGCCCGCCGTACCGCGCTGCTCGACGCGGCCTCCGGCGCGGCCGGGATCGTGATCGGCACGCACGCCCTGCTCGAGGAGCGGGTGAAGTTCGCCGACCTCGGCCTCGTCGTCGTCGACGAGCAGCACCGGTTCGGCGTGGAGCAGCGCGACGCGCTGCGGGCCAAGGCGGGCGACCGGCGGCCGCACGTGCTGGTGATGACCGCCACCCCGATCCCGCGCACCGTCGCCATGACCGTCTTCGGCGACCTGGAGGTGTCCACGCTCGCCCAGCTCCCGTCCGGCCGCTCGCCGATCAGCACCCATGTGGTCCCGGCCGTGGAGCGGCCCCGCTACCTGGAGCGCACCTGGGAGCGCATCCGCGAGGAGGTGGCGCTCGGCCGCCAGGCGTACGTGGTGTGCCCCCGCATCGGCGACGCTGAGGGCGACGAGGGCGACCTGCCCGCGCCCGCCCTCGACGGGGCCGCGGGGCAGGACGCCGGCGAGGACGGGGAGGCCGAGGCCGAGCGGCCCGCGCGGCGCCCGCCGCTCGCCGTGCTCGACGTGGCGCCGATGCTCGCCGAGGGCCCGCTCACCGGGCTGCGCATCGGCGTGCTGCACGGCCGGCTCGCCCCCGAGGAGAAGGACGCGGTGATGAACGCGTTCACCCGGGGCGAGATCGACGTGCTCGTCGCCACCACGGTGATCGAGGTCGGCGTGAACGTGCCGAACGCCACGGTCATGGTGATCATGGACGCGGACCGGTTCGGCGTCTCCCAGCTCCACCAGCTGCGCGGCCGGGTCGGCCGCGGGAAGCTGCCCGGCCTGTGCCTGCTGGTGACCGAGGCCCCGGCCGGTACGGCGGCGCGGGCCCGGCTGGACGCGGTCGCCGCCACCACCGACGGCTTCGAGCTGTCCCGGATCGACCTGGAGCAGCGGCGCGAGGGCGACGTGCTCGGCGCGGCGCAGTCCGGCCGGAAGTCCTCGCTGAGGCTGCTGCAGCTGCTGCGCGACGAGCACGTGATCCAGGCGGCGCGAAAGGAGGCCGCCGCGCTCCTGGAGGAGGATCCGGAGCTCGCCCGCCATCCGGCGCTGCGGGCCGAGATCGAGGCGCTCGTCGCCGACGAGCGCGCGGAGTACCTGGAGAAGACCTGACGGGAAAACCGTGGGCCCGGGACGGAGGATGACGACCCGGGCCCCGGCCAGGGACGGCCTCCCCCCGAATGCCGTCCCTGGCCGGACCCACCCCTCGGGTCAGGTTCCGAGGGCCCCGGCGCACGGAAGGGCTCACGATCACGCCGGTCGGCCTTCCCCTGGGTCACCCGAAGGCCGCACCACCCATCATGCGGTCCGGCCCGGCGCTCCGGAACGGTTCTTACGGTTTCGTCGCCGCCCCCTGCGCAGTCTTGACCCAGGCAGATCACAATGGGGACCGTGACACGGATCATCGCGGGGCGCGCCGGCGGCAGGCGCCTGACCGTGCCGCCCGGCCGCGGCACGAGGCCCACGAGCGACCGGGCGCGGGAGGGCCTGTTCGCCACGATCGGCTCGCTGCTCGGCACGCTCGCCGACCTGCGGGTGATGGACCTGTACGCCGGATCCGGGGCGGTGGGCCTGGAGGCGCTCTCCCGCGGCGCCGCGCACGCGCTGCTGGTGGAGTCCGACCCCAAGGCGGTGCGCGCGATCCGGGCGAACGTCGAGGCGCTCGGCCTGCCCGGCGCCGAGGTGGTCGCCGACCGGGTGGAGCGGGTGCTCGCCACCCCGCCGCGCGACCCCCGCGAGCGCTACGACCTGGTCTTCGCCGACCCGCCGTACGCCGTGCCGGACGCCCAGGTGCGCGAGATGCTGGAGCGGCTGCGCGACGGCTGGCTCGCGCCCGAGGCGCTGGTCGTGGTGGAGCGGGAGAGCCGGGGCGGCCCGCTGGAGTGGCCCGAGGGGTTCGACCACGTCCGGGAGCGCCGGTACGGCGAGGCGACGATGTGGTACGCGTTCGCGCCGGACCGGTAAGCCGGTCCCGCGGAGCCGGCCCGCGGCGTCCGGGCGTGACGACGCGGGTCGCTGAGTGACGCGGGTCACGAGCCGGGCCGGCGCCGCCCGCCGTACTCACCGATACCCGGGGGATCGGTGAGGCGGAGGGGACCTGTTGCGGTATCCCGGTGGCGCCGTTTGGTACCGTCGCGCCCGCCGGGAACCCGTCGAACCTGGGGGTGCGCCTTGCGTCGTGTTGTCTGCCCGGGGTCGTTCGACCCCGTCACGAACGGACACCTGGACATCATCGGCCGGGCCTCACGGCTGTACGACGAGGTGGTCGTCGCCGTCCTCATCAACGTCGAGAAGCAGAGCCTGTTCACGGTCGACGAGCGCATCGAGATGCTCGAGGCGGTCACCCGGGAGTACGGCAACGTGCGGGTCGACAAGTTCCACGGCCTGCTCGTCGACTTCTGCCGGCGCAACGAGATCCCGGCGATCGTGCGCGGCCTGCGCGCGGTGAGCGACTTCGACTACGAGCTGCAGATGGCCCAGCTCAACTACCGGATGGCCGGGGTGGAGACGCTGTTCATGTCCACCAACCCGGAGT